>JADGHX010000140.1 GCA_019683695.1 Steroidobacteraceae bacterium | reverse complement strand
AAAACACACGGGCCCTTGGTGCCTGGCGGGGGGGTTTTTATGCGTCCGCTCGGCCCCGCGCTGCTGTCAGGGGCACTCCACTGCGCGTGTAAAGTGCTAACGTTCGCCTCGTTTTCACCCGACGAGGCTCCATGTCGATCGTGTCCCCGGCCGAATCCGAACATCCCCGCAGCATTCGCTCCTTCGTCACGCGCAGTGGTCGCATCACCGAGGCGCAACAGCGCGCCCTGTCGGAGCTGTGGCCGAAATACGGCATCGAGTTCACGCGCCAACCCCTCGATCTGGACGCGGTGTTCGGGCGACGCGCGCCGCGCGTCGTGGAAATCGGTTTTGGCAACGGCGAGAACCTGGCGGCGCTTGCCACGGCGCATCCGGAACGCGACTACCTCGGCATCGAAGTGCATCGTCCGGGAGTCGGCCGGCTGATGCTCGCGGCGGAAGCTGTGGGGCTCACGAATCTGCGCATTGTCTGTCATGACGCCGTGGAGGTGCTCACGGACCAGATCGGCCCGGCGTCACTGGATGAAGTGCTGATCCTGTTTCCCGATCCCTGGCACAAGAAACGGCATCACAAGCGGCGGCTCATCCAGCCACCCTTTGCCAGTCTGCTCGCCTCGCGGCTGAAGCCCGGCGGCCTGCTGCGCCTGGCCACCGACTGGGAGCCTTATGCGATCCAGATGCTGGAGGTGCTCGGCGCATGTGAAGGCCTGCGCAATCTGTCCCCGACGGGCACCTTCGTGGAGCGGCCGGCCGAGCGCGTCACCACGCGTTTCGAGAAACGAGGAACCCGCCTCGGCCACGGCGTGTGGGATCTCGCCTTTCAGCGCACCTGAAGCCGGTCAGAAAAACACGCCGCGGATCCCGTCGATCACGAACTGCACCGAGAGTGCGCCGAGCACCACGCCCAACAGCCGGTTCGCCACATTCGCCCCGGTAACGCCGAGCACGCGCATGAGCGGCGAGGACAGCCACATCGCCGCGAGCGTCAGCACCAGCACTACAGCCACGGCGAACAGGAGGCCCGCGAACAGCAACGGGTGCTCGGTGATCCGCACCGGGCCAAACCACAGCAGAATCGTGGCCAATGCACCCGGCCCCGCGATGAACGGAAAGGCCAGTGGGAAAACGGAGATATCCGCACGGCGAACCGCCTCCGCCTTCTCGCTGCTCGTCGTGCGAGTGCCGGACTCGCGCGCGAACACCATCTCGAGCGCGATGAGAAACAGCAACACTCCGCCAAAGATGCGGAAGGCATCGATAGTGATGCCGGCCAGCTCAAGAAACGCCGCACCGCCAAGTGCAAACAGGAGGAGGATCACCCCGGCGATGAGCACAGCCTTGAGCGCCATCTTGTGCTTATAGCTGTCGCTCGCGCCCTCGGTGAGCCCGTTGAAAAGCGGGATCAGAGAAAGCGGCTCCACAACCACGAAGAACACGACGAAGAACTTCAGCAGCTGATCGAGCATGCGTGCTTACGCTTACACGAGACCGGATTGTTCTGTTCAGCTGGAAATTTCGTTCTTGAAAGCATCACACGTGAAGCGCAACATCGTCGGCGCCTGGCTCGCTGGCGCGCAAGCATATCAGTGCGCCGATGCGCCCGCGAAGCCACGCCGTGCGTTCATGAGGAGCGCGCGTCGACACTGCCGGGAAGGCCCCGGGTGAATTTCACAAGGGAGGTCGAGAGTATGACGGCTCCGTTACCGAGCATCGGGGATTGGTATCGTCAGAAGGAGGGCGGCGCGCTCTTCGAGGTCGTCGCATACGACGATGATGACGGCACCATCGAGATCCAGTACTTCGACGGCACGGTCGAGGAAATGGATATCGAGGACTGGGAAGGCCAGTGGGAGGATGGCGCGCTCGAAAGCGCCGATCCCCCGGAGGACTGGAGCGGCTCGGTAGACCTCGACTCGGATGAGGACAGCTCCCGCACCGAGGTGAACGGCAGCGACCGCGATCTGCGCGCCAACCCGCTGGAAGGCATCGATCTGTTCGAGTAAGGAAAGTCTGTCCGGCCGGCAGCAGTGAGCCCGGCGTGCGCGAGCGCACTCAGCCCTGCAACTCGTCGGCGAGCAGCACGAATCCCGCTTCCACCTTCACGGGCACGCGCTCCAGCGATTGCCCGGCGCAAGGGCCTGCGACACACAAGCCTGTGCTCCGCTCGAACAAGGCGCCATGCGAGGAGCACAGGATCAGCTCGCCGCCGGGCGTCAGAAAACGGTGAGGCAGCAGGTTGAGCGGATGCCGCGCATGAGGGCAGCGGTTCACGTAGCCGAACACCTGCGCTCCCACGCGCACCACGAAGCCGCGCAACGGCCAGTCGCCCTCACCGATCGTGAAGCCGCGCGCGCCCGGATCCTCGATATCCGAGAGGCGACAGATCACGCGCTCGACATCAAGTGGTGGCGCCTCGCTCATCGCCGCGCACACCCTGAGTTCCCGCCGTCCCGGAAGGCGATTGCTCGAAGACCCGACGCCGCACCAGCCACCACAGCATCAGCAACGCGGGCAGGCTCAGCGAGGCCGTGTAGATAAAGAACAGGGGGTAATCGATGGCTTCCACGACGAAGCCCGAGGTGCCCTCGAAGAAGAGCTTGCCCGGCATCGTGTACAGCGAGGAAAACAATGCGTACTGCGTCGCCGTGTACTTCGGGCTCGTGAGGCTCGACAGGAACGCGATCAGGGACGTTCCGTGAATCGCCTGAGCGAAGTTGTCGATGACGTTCACGAAGCCGAGACCGAACAGCGTGGGCTCCCCATGCGTGGCGAGCAGCGAGAAGCCCAGATTCGAAATCATGATCATCACGCTGCCGATGATGAGCGAGCGTACGAGCCCGAGCCTGGCAATCAGCACGCCCGCCAGCACCACGCCAATCAGCGATGCGCCGAGGCCATACACCTTCACCACCCGCGCAATCTCGGTGAGCGTGTATCCCTGGTCGATATAAAAGGGGTTCGCCATCGGGCCCATCGTGTACTCGGTGAGCCGGTACGTCGACATGAACCCGAAGATCAGCAGGCCCAGACCCAGCCCGTAACGGCTGAAGAAGTCGATGAGCGGGCAGACCACCGCGCCGACGAACCATGCGCCGGAAGAGCGCATCCACTGCGGCAGATGCGCGTTGCGATCGAGCCATGCCACAACGCGCTCTTCCGACAGAACATCGAAGCGACGCAGATTCACCTCGGGCTCTCGCACGAGCAGCGTGGTGATCACGCCCACACCGACGAGCGCGGCCATCGTGCCGTAGCTCACGTGCCAGCCGAAGTTCTCGGCCACCGTGAAGGCCCCCGCGCTCGCGGTGATCAGGGCCACGCGATAGCCGATCTGATAGGCGGCGGCCATGGCGCCTTGCAGGTCCACAGCTGCGGATTCGATGCGCCATGCGTCTATCGCGATGTCCTGCGTGGCGGCACTGAAGGCGAGCAGCAACGCCCACATCGCAATCGGCAGCACGCCCGCAGAGGGCTGGCTCCAGGACATGTTCAGGATGCATAGACCGATTCCCGCCTGCGCGAGCAGCATCCAGCTGCGCCGGCGCCCCAGCCAGCGCGTGAGAAACGGCAGGGGCACCCGGTCGACCACGGGCGCCCACAGGAACTTGAACGTGTACGCAAGCCCCACCCACGAGAGCATTCCGATCGTGGAGCGCTCGATGCCTTCCTGCCGCAGCCAGGCGGAAAGCGTCTGAAACACGAGGTAGAACGGCAGCCCCGCCGAAAAGCCGAGGAAGACCATCGACAGCACGCGCGGCTGCCGATACACGAGAATCGCCTGCAGCCAGCCTCGACGCGTTTCGCTGCTTTCGTGCGGGCCGCCCGCGGAGCTCGGTGTCCGGTCGTTCAAATGTCGTAGTCCATGATCAGCGGAGCGTGATCGGAAAACCACTGCTCTTTGTAGATGTACGCCGCACGTGCCTTGCCCGCGAGCGACTTGCTCACAACCTGATAGTCGATGCGCCACCCGACGTTCTTCGCGCGCGCCTGGCCCCGGTTGGACCACCACGTGTACTGGTCCGGTTCCGGGTTCACCTCCCGGAAGGCATCGACATAGCCTGCCGGACCGAACAGGTGATCCATCCAGGCGCGCTCCTCGGGCAGGAAGCCCGAGTTCTTCTGGTTCGACTTCCAGTTGCGCAGATCGATGTTCTTGTGCGCGATGTTCCAGTCCCCGCAGATGATGTAGTCACGCCTGCGCCGACGCAGCCGCGCCAGATGCGGGCTGAACGCCTCCATGAAGCGGAACTTCGACGCCTGCCGCTCGGGCCCGGCCGAGCCCGAGGGCATGTAGAGCGAAATCACGGACAGCCTGCCGAGCTGCGCCTCGATGTAACGCCCCTCGCGATCGAACTCCGGCACCCCGAAGCCTCGCACGATGCGATCCGGCTGATGACGGGTGTAGATGGCCACACCCGAATAGCCCTTGCGCTCGGCGTCGTTGAAGAAACTGTGATAGCCCTCGAGATGGATGTCGTGGTCCGCGAGCTGATGGAAATGCGCCTTCGTCTCCTGGAGGCAGATGAAATCCGCGTTCTGCCTTGCCAACCAACGAAACAGGCCCTTGCCCGCCGCGGAACGGATTCCGCAGCAGTTCACCGTGATGATCCGCATACGGCAATGATAGCGATGGCGCCAGAAGGCCGCGCGGCATTGACAGGCGCGGGGCGCACGTGCACCGTCGCGGCCCGCAGTCTTCGATGCCGGCTGCGGACTGCCCCTGCACACACGGCTTGCGCAAAGGCGCTGGCGATGCGGGCGCCTGCACGTTCAGTGCGCAGCTGGCCACAGCGCCGGAGCCGCTTCACATGCAGGATTACCAGACCCGATTCATCGACCTCGCCATCGCGCGCAATGCGCTGCGCTTCGGCAGCTTCAAGCTGAAGTCCGGGCGCGAGAGCCCGTATTTCTTCAACGCGGGGATGTTCAGCGACGGCGAGGCGGCCGCGATTCTGGGGCAGTGTTATGCAGCCGCACTGCTACGCTCGGGGTTGGCCTTCGACATGCTCTTCGGCCCCGCGTACAAGGGCATTCCGCTCGTCACGGCCACGGCCGTGGCGCTCGCCGAGCATCACGGGCGCGGCGTTCCCTATGCCTTCAACCGCAAGGAGTCGAAGGATCACGGCGAAGGCGGCAGTGTCGTCGGTGCCCCGCTCGCAGGCCGCGTGGTCATCGTGGATGACGTGATCACTGCGGGCACGGCGATCCGCGAATCGCTGGACATCATCCGCGCCGCCGGTGCGCACCCCGTGGCTGTGGCGCTGGCACTGGACCGGCAGGAACGCGGTCAGGGCACGCGCTCAGCGGTTCAGGAGCTCGAGGCGGAACACGGGCTCACGTGTGTGAGCGTCGTCACACTCGCGGATCTGATCGACACCCTCTCCTCTCCCGCGAACGGCACACCGCGCATTTCTGTGGAGCAGCTCACGGCCCTGAGGGCGTATCGCGAACGCTACGGGGTGGGTTGAGTCTTGCGGCCTGTGCGGCGATCGTCAGAATAGGCGCAGTCGCACCTCATGCCCGCAGACGGTACCTGATGCCCGGTCTCACGCGTGTTCTCGTCCCCGCATTGCTGTGTGCCGCATGCGGGTTCGCGCATGGCGCAGCCGGCAAGGGCGAGGTTGCCTATCGCTGGGTCGATGAGAAGGGCGTCGTTCACTACGGCGACCGCATTCCGCCTCAGTACGCCACGCAGGAAAGCGTGATGCTGAACAAGCAGGGCGTCGAAATCGGCCGCACGGAAGCCCAGAAAACCCCGGAGCAGCTCGCCGAGGAGCAGCGTGCGGAAAGAGAGCGCCAGCGCCAGAAGCAGCACGATGCGTTTCTGCTCACGACGTACACGTCCGTGAAGGACATCGAATCGCTGCGCGATGAGCGGCTCGAGCAGATCCGCGGGCAACGGCGCGCCGCCGAGCAGTACATCGAGAACCTGCACGGGCGCCTCGCCGCGCTGCAGACCCGCGCATTCAACTTCAAGCCCTACAGCGACCGCCCCGATGCCCGCCGGATGCCGGATGACCTGGCGGAAGATCTCGTGCGCACGCTGAACGAGCTCAGGACGCAGAAGAACGCCCTGTCCGCGCGGGACGCAGAGGAAGCCGCGCTGCGCGCGCAGTTCCAGGCGGACATCGACCGTTTCACCGAGCTGCGAAAGCTCGCGGGAACGCGCTGACAGCTAGACGGCGCAGGCCGGCGGCCACGCAGCCGTTCCGGTCGACGCATCTATTCAATTGCGCATCAGGAGGTCCGCTGTGACCTCCGGTAGTGCCCCGCCGAAAGCTGCTGCGCATCTTCAAGTGGCTGCCGGAAAAGATCAGCGCCGCGCTGGCACGCGCGCCGCTTCATGCGGGCTGCAGCACATTCACGCTGTCAGCCCCTCGACGGCATGCTCTGCGCTCAGGCGGAAGCCTGTTTCGCGTGCGCTTACCCGCGGCCCGAATGGCCGAAGCCGCCCGCGCCACGTGCGGTGGCCGTGAAATCCTCCACGACCTGCAGATCAACCTGCACGACCGGCACCACCACGAGCTGCGCGATGCGCTCGCCGGGCTGGATGGTGTACGGCTCGTTGCCGCGGTTCCAGCACGACACCATGAGCTGCCCCTGATAGTCGGAATCGATCAGCCCCACCAGATTCCCGAGCACGATCCCGTGCTTGTGCCCGAGACCAGAGCGCGGAAGCACCATGGCCGCAAGACCCGGGTCTTCGACGTAGATCGCGATGCCGGTCGGAAGCAGCTCGGCGCGCCCGGGATCCAGCGTGAGCGGCTTGTCCAGGCACGCACGCAAATCCAGCCCTGCAGAGCCAGACGTAGCGTACTGAGGCAGCGGAAACTCGGTGCCAATGCGCGCATCGAGAATCCTCACCTTGAGGGGGCGGCGAGCGGGTTGCTCCATGAATCAACCTTTCATGATGTCTGGCTGCATCGCGCGGAGCGCAGCATCGTGTGCCGGCGCTCGACACCGATGACAGCTTGCGGGACGAAACAAACGCGCTTGCACGCGTGACGGGCACGCCTTCATGGAACGCATGAGCAGGCCGTCTGCGCGCCGGGCCGCACGAGCGCTCAAGCGATGGCGGTGGCGCCGTTGCGCTGCGCCGTGCTCGCGCGCTCCTTGATCGCTTCTGCGATGAGCGCGATGAGGCGCTCGGCCAGGGCGGCTTTCGACGCGTGGCCGAGATCGTGCCGTGCCGTGCGCGAGAGCACGATGAGGTGGTTGTCCTCGCACTCGAACGCCTTGTCGTCGCCCACCTCGTTGGCGGCGATCATGTCCAGGTTCTTCTTGAGGAGCTTGGTGCGGGCGTTCTGCTCGACGGACTCGGTCTCCGCGGCAAACCCCACCACCAGCGGCGGGCGTTCCGCGCTGGCCGCCACGGTGGCCAGGATGTCGGTGGTGCGTTCCATCTCCAGATCGAGCCGGTCCGAAGCCTTCTTGATCTTCTGATCCGCCGGGCGCGCCGGACGATAGTCGGCCACTGCCGCGGTGGAAATGAAAATGTCCGCCTGGCCCACTTCCCGCTGCACGGCCTTGAGCATGTCCGCGCAGCTTTCGCAGTCGATCCGCCGGATGCCCGCAGGTGTCGGCAGCGACACGGGACCACTCACCAGCACCACCTCCGCGCCGGCGTTTCGTGCCGCCTGTGCGACAGCGAAGCCCATTTTTCCCGAGCTTCGATTGCTGATGAAACGAACGGGATCGATTCGCTCGCGCGTCGGGCCGGCGGTGATCAGCACGCGCTTGCCGCTCAGGGGCCCGGTGGGGGTGAGCGCGGCGTCGATGCGGACCACGAGCTCCAGGGGCTCGAGCATGCGGCCCTCGCCCACCTCGCCGCAGGCCTGATCGCCGGCCGCCGGACCGAAGATGAGCACGCGTCGCTGCTCCAGCGTCGCCACATTCGCCTGCGTGGCCGGGTTGCTCCACATCACGTGGTTCATGGCCGGCGCCACCGCGACGGGAGCGGTCGTGGCCAGACACAGCGTGGTGAGAAGGTCGTTCGCCTGGCCCGATGCCAGGCGGGCCAGGAAGTCCGCCGTGGCCGGCGCGACGATGATCAGGTCCGCCCAGCGTGCGAGCTCGATGTGACCCATCGCCGCTTCCGCCTCCGTATCCCAGAGGCTCGTGCGCACCGGCTTGCCGGAGACGGCCTGAAACGTGAGGGCGGTGATGAACTCGGCGGCGGCGGGCGTCATGACGACCTGGACCTCGGCACCGCGCTCGCGGAGCCGCCGCACCAGGTCCGGACTCTTGTAGGCCGCGATACCCCCGGTCACTCCGAGGAGAATGCGTTTGCCTTGCATCTGTGGGCTCGCTGGAAGGTGGGCGAATTATCGGCCCGCGCTCTGCATGCACGCAAACGCGGACACGCGTCGGGAGCTGCCGTTGTTGCCGCCCGCAGGGCCGCCCGGGAACCGGCGTTGGGCCTGCAAATGCCCGAAAACAAAGGCTTTCCATGCAGGCAGGCCGCGCTGGTGCGAGCGGATCGCGATGGGGGGTGGCGTGTTAAGGATATGACTACATGGAATGACGGCGGCGACAGCGGGAACGCCTGGCGCGCATTTCTGCACATTCGCAACGCTTACGCCCGCGTCATGCGGACACCTTGTCCGGCACACTGCGAGGCCTCGCACTTAGGTCACCCTGCAGGGATGCACGCACATGAGAATCTGCGACTGGCCGGCCGATGAAAGGCCGCGGGAGAAACTGATCAAACGCGGCCCCCACGTGCTCTCGGACGGGGAGCTGCTTGCGGTGTTGTTCGGCTCGGGGAACCGCGGACGCTCCGCAGTCGATCTCGCCAGGGAACTGATCCTCTCGTTCGGCTCGCTGCGTGAGTTCCTGAGCGCAGACCGCAGACGCTGCCTCGGCCAGATCGGCATCGGTCCCGCGCGTTATGCCGCCCTGCAAGCGGCTCTGGAGCTCGCGAGGCGCCACTACTGCGAACCCCTGCGAATCGGCTCGGCGCTCAGCACGCCGGATTCCGTCCGGGCATTCCTGCTCGCGCAGCTGCGGGACAAGCCGTACGAGGTCTTCTGCTGCCTCTACCTGAACAATCGCCAACGGCTGATCGCGTTCGAGGAGCTGTTCCGGGGCACAGTGGACTCGGCGAGCGTCTATCCGCGGGAGGTCGTGCGGCAGGCCGTGCTCCACAACGCCACCGCCGTGATCTTCGCGCACAACCACCCGTCCGGGGTGACGGAGCCGAGCCGCGCGGACGTGCTGGTGACGCGGCGCCTGACGGAGGCGCTCACGACCATCGAGGTGCGCGTGCAAGACCACTTCATCGTGGGGGACACAGGCTGCCTGTCATTCGCGGAGCGGGGGCTGCTATGAGCCTTCGGCAGGCAGCGGGCACGAAGACGTTGCCTTGGCGGTTCGCGAATCCGGCCTGGTGCGCGCTTCGCGGCGCGCCACGGTGGGCGTGCGCCACGAGCACACGGCCTGGGGTGGAAGCCCGGGCACCTTCGGTTGCGAGCCGGCACCGGGGCTGGTATAAAGCCGCGCTCTTTCGCACGCATCCACCGGCTGCGCGCCCAAGCCATTGAATTCTGAAGGTTGCTGAGTATGTCCCGCGTCTGCGAAATCACCGGCAAGAAGCCGGGCGTCGGTAATCGTGTCTCGCACGCCAACAACAAGCGGCGTCGGCGCTTCCTGCCGAACCTGCATACGCAGCGTTTCTGGCTCGAGGACGAGAAGCGGTGGGTGAGCCTGCGCGTCTCCACGGCGGGCCTGCGCACCATCGAGAAGAAGGGCATCGATGTCGTGGTGGCGGAGTTGCGCCAGCAGGGCGTGAAGGTCTGAACGCGCCCCGAAGCCGGAGGAATCCCCCATGCGCGAGAAAGTGAAGCTGCTCTCTTCGGCCGGTACCGGCCATTTCTACGTGACCACGAAGAACAAGCGTCTCCATCCGGACAAGATGGAAGTCCGCAAGTACGACCCCATCGTGCGCAAGCACGTGGCGTACAAGGAAACGAAGATCAAGTAAGCGACGACTGTCGCCGGCACACGGGGCGCGCTGCCTCGTGTTGCCAGCGGGGCGGCTTGTCCGCCTCGCGCCGCCCCGTCCCAACCGCGTCCTCGCGTCACTCCGTTCAGGACGCAATCCGCATCCATGCCCATTGCGCGCGCTTGCATGGGCCTGGCACCCGCAGCGCTCGATCGTCCGCACGCGCCTCGCTCATCTGGCTGATTCACGTGCGGAGACCCGGACGGTAGCCTTCCGCCCCCATGCCTGAGCTGCCCGAAGTCGAAACGACGCGTCGCGGAGTGGATCCGCACGTCGTCGGCCGACGAATCCTTGCGCTGTCCGTGCACGAGCCGCGCTTGCGATGGCGCGTCCCCGACAACCTTCCGGACCTGGTGCAGGGCCAGCGGATCCTCCATACAGGCCGCCGCGGAAAATATCTGTTGCTCGGGCTCGAGTCGGGCACGCTGCTGCTGCATCTCGGCATGTCCGGCAGCTTGCGTGTTCTGGCCGCCGAGACGCCCCGCGTTCTGCACGACCACTTCGATCTGCTGCTCGACTCCGGCGTGACGCTGCGGTTCAACGATCCCCGTCGCTTCGGAAGCCTGCACTACACGACGGAAAATCCGCAGGAACATCCGCTACTGAAGCGACTTGCGCCCGAGCCGCTCGACGAGGCGTTCAACGCAGAGTATCTCTGGCGTATCACGCGAAAGCGCAAAGTGGCCATCAAGCAGCTGCTCATGAACAGCACGCTGGTGGTCGGCGTCGGCAACATCTACGCAAGCGAGGCCCTGTTCCGCGCGCGCATCCGCCCCAGGCGCCAGGCGCGCACACTCACACGATCAGAAGTCGCGCGGCTCGCGCGCGCCGTACGTACGGTGCTGAAGCTCGCGATACGCGTCGGTGGCACCACACTTCGCGACTACGTTGGCGCAGACGGCAACCCTGGTTACTTCAAGCAGAAGCTGTATGTATACGAGCGTGCCGGCGAGCCCTGCCGTGTCTGCGCCACGCCGGTGAAGCAGATCGCCCAGGGTCAGCGCTCCACGTACTACTGCCCCCGGTGCCAGAAATGAGCCGCTTCGTCATGGCGGCGAGTGCAAGGGAGTGAATGGCGTGACGAAGCGGATCATGACCTATCTCTCCAGCGTGGATCCCGTGATGGCCGGCATCATTCGCGTGGTCGGGCCCTTCACGGTGAAGCCCGATCCCGAACGCACGCCGTTCAGTTCGCTCGCTCACGCCATCGCTCATCAGCAGCTCCACCGTACTGCCGCGAACAAGATCCTCGCGCGGTTCGTCGAGAATGTTGGCGGCGGCCTCTTTCCGACACCCCAACAGGTGCTCGCTACGCCGGATGCCACATTGCGCGCGACAGGTTTCTCGTTCGCGAAGATTGCCTCACTCAAGGATCTCGCGGCGAAAGCGATCGACGGCATCGTTCCCGATACCGACACGCTGCTGGCCTTGAGTGATGCGGAAATCATCGAGCGGCTCACGCAGGTTCGCGGCATCGGACGCTGGACGGTGGAGATGATGCTCATCTTCCAGCTCGGCCGGCCCGACGTGCTCCCGGTGGACGACTTCGGCGTGCGGAACGGCTTTCGGCTCGCCTATGGACTTCGCAAGATGCCTGCGCCAAAAGCCCTCGCGCAGTACGGGGAGCGCTGGGCACCGCACCGGTCCGCGGCGGCGTGGTATCTGTGGCGCGCTGTGGAGCTGCATCGTGCCGGAACACTGCCCGTGCCGGACGAGCCCACTCGTCTGCCGCGCGTGCGCCGGCTGCGCCGCGCGGTGAAACGCGTCAAGCAGAAAGCGCGGGCCAAGGTCGCCGCACGCCGCGCGCGCGGCAGCTCACGAAAACGCAATGGCATACGCCGCCACTGACTTGCGGCAGCGACGGCGTCGTCAAGGTGGCCGACGCATGAAGCCGGTCAGGTGCGCCGCAGCTTCTTCAGCTCCGCTTCGACAATCGGGTGCACGAATTCGCGTGTTTCGCCACCGAGAATGGCAATTTCGCGAATGAGCGAGGACGAGATGAACGTGAACTGTTCCTGCGGCGTGAGGAACACCGTCTCGATTTCGCGCGCCAGATGCCGGGTCATGTTGGCGAGCTGAAACTCGAACTCGAAATCCGACACGGCACGCAGCCCGCGCACGACGACGGTCGCCTGATGCTTGCGAGCGAAGTCCACGGTGAGCCCCTCATAGCCCATCACCTCGACGTTCGGCAGGTCCGCGAGCACCTGACGCGCAAGGTCCACGCGCTTGTCGAGCGAGAACAGGGGCGCCTTGTTGGGATTCGCGGCAATCGCGACGATCACCCGGTCGAAGATGCCCGCGGCCCGGCGCACGAGGTCCTGATGCCCGTTGGTGATGGGATCGAAAGTGCCGGGATAGAGAGCATTACGTGTCATGCAGGCGCGATTCCCCTTCGGTTCGGGCGAGCAGATGATACCCGACCTCGCCGGCCCGCTTCGCCTTGAGCAGCTGCCAGCGCTCCGGAAGCGGGGGCAACTCCTCCCGCGCGGAGCATTCCACGTAGATGAGCGCATCGGGCGCGAGCCAGCCGCGACGCTCGAGCAACTCGGCGGACCGGCTCAGGAGCCCCGCGTGGAATGGCGGATCCAGAAACACGATATCGAACGGCTCGGGGTCTCGACCCAGGAAGTGCAAGGCATCCGCACGCTCGACGCGCGCGCCCTGCAGATGCCATTCCGCGATCAGGGCGGCGAGCGCGCGTGCAGCGACGGCGTTCTGCTCAACAAGGACTGCGGTGGCCGCGCCGCGCGAGAGCGCTTCGAGACCCAGTGCACCGCTGCCCGCGAACAGATCGAGACAACGAGCACCTGCTACACGCGCACCGAGCCAGTTGAATAGTGTTTCGCGCACGCGATCCGGCGTGGGGCGGATGTCTGGAATGTCGGCAAAGCGGAAGCGCCGCCCTCGCAACGATCCGCCGATGATGCGAATGACGCGCGACTGCGCGCCGCGCGAGGGCGGCGGGCGATCGCGCCGTACCGCGCGGGACGATTCCAGTGGCGGACGGCCGCGCGAATTGCGTGAACTGACCAAGACTTGCGACGCCTCGCGGCTTGCGGCTCCGATGAGCGTAAGCGTACTCTAGTTAAGGCTGCGTCGCCGGCGAGCACATGATGACTTCTTTCGCTTGCTTCGAGCCCGCACCCGCAGCGCCAGCACAGCAGAACAGCGGCGCGAGCGAAGTACCAACAAGAACCGGCGTGCTCGCGGCGACCGGCGTCGACACACGGATACGTTCTGGCGTGAGGAGCTGCAGGCTATGAAGAGGCAATTCGCTGCAACCTCGCTTGTCGCGGCTGTACTGCTCGCATCCGGCTGCGGCGGCAATGGGCCGGACATCGGGCCCACGAACACGGCAAGCGGCAACGGCAACCC
>JADGHX010000019.1 GCA_019683695.1 Steroidobacteraceae bacterium | reverse complement strand
GGGCTGGGGCGCACACCCACGGTTTGCCGTCACAGGGAAGGGGGCGGGCAGCGAGGGCGGTGTGGTCCCGCAGAGCTTGACGGTAAAGCCCCCCCAGGGGCTTTTGTTTTTTCGGCGGCCCGCCGCGTGCGGGTGGCCGAAGGGCCGACAGGACCCCTGGCAAGGGTCGGGTAGCCCTCCGCCTTGCGGCGGTGGCGCTGCCCAAGAGGGTATTTCGAATGGGCCTCAGGGGCCCATTTTCGTTTGGGCGGCAAGCAGGTGACGATGGCGACGGTCTTGCGCGGGCGACTGATCGCCCTCATAGAACCGCTCCTTGCGGAGCTGGGCTACGAGCTCGTGGAGCTGGAGTATGTGCCCGGCCGCAGCCAGGGAGTGCTGCGCATCTTCATAGACCGGCCACAGATGGCGGCGCGGTTGGCGACAGAAGATAACGTCACGGTCGCGCTGGACGGCGACGGCCAGGTCGCTTCAGGGGAAGAGTCGAGATTACGCGAGAGCGGCATCGGCATCGATGACTGCGAGCGGGTGAGCCACGAGGTATCGGCGCTCCTCGACGTGGAGGACCCGATTCCCACGTCGTACACGCTCGAAGTCTCCTCGCCGGGCGAGGACCGGGTGCTGCGCACGCGCGCGCATTTCGAGCGCTTCGCCGGCTCGCGCGTACACGTGGAACTGAAGACGCCGCGCGAGGGACGCCGGCGCTATACGGGGTTGCTGAGGTCGGTGTCGGAGGGCGGCATCGAGCTCGAAGTGGACCGGCAGGCCGTGAGCGTGCCGTTCGACGAGATCGAGAAAGCGAGGCTTGCGCCGCAGGCGGCGGGCCCGATGCGGAGGTAGAGAGCTCATGAACAAGGAAATCCTGATGGTCGTGGATGCCGTCTCGAACGAGAAGGGTGTCGACAAGGAGGTCATTTTCGAAGCGCTCGAAGCCGCGCTGGCCTCGGCTACCCGCAAGAAGCACGGCGAGGAGCTCGACGTGCGCGTCTCTATCGACCGCAAGTCCGGCGACTACGAGACCTTCCGCCGCTGGAAGGTGTTCGCCGATGACTCCACCGAGCTCGAAGTGCCCGAGCGCGAGCTGCGCCTGGAGGATGCGCGCGAGCTCGATCCGAACGCCCAGCCCGGCGGCTACGTCGAGCAGCCGATGGAATCGGTGGCGTTCGGCCGCATCGCCGCCCAGCAGGCCAAGCAGGTCATCGTGCAGAAGGTGCGCGAGGCCGAGCGCGCCCAGATCGTCGATCAGTACAAGGATCGGGTCGGGCAGCTCGTAAGCGGCATCGTCAAGCGCGTGGACCGCAACGGCATCTATGTGGACCTCGGCGGCAACGCCGAAGGCTTCGTGCCGCGCTCGGACATGATCCCCCGCGAGCAGGTGAAGCCGCAGGACCGTATCAAGGCCTATCTGAAAGAGGTGAAGAAGGTCACCGAGCAGACCCGCGGCCCGCTGCTGTTCCTGTCGCGGACGGCGCCGGAGTTCCTGATCGAGCTGTTCAAGCTCGAGGTGCCGGAGGTCGGCCAGGGCCTGATCCAGATCCTGGGCGCCGCGCGCGATCCCGGCGTGCGCGCCAAGATCGCGGTGAAGAGCAACGACCCGCGCATCGATCCCGTCGGCGCGTGCGTCGGCATGCGCGGCTCGCGCGTGCAGGCCGTGTCCAACGAGATCGCGGGCGAGCGGGTCGACATCATTCCGTACGACGAGAATCCCGCGCAGTTCGTCATCAACGCGATGTCGCCCGCCGAGGTGATGTCCATCGTCGTGGACGAGGACTCGCACAGCATGGACATCGCGGTGGCGGAGGAGAAGCTCTCGCAGGCCATCGGCCGCGGCGGGCAGAACATTCGCCTCGCCAGCCAGCTCACGGGCTGGGACCTCAACGTGATGACGGAGTCCGACGCGGAGACCAAGAGCGAAGCCGAGTCGCGTGCCCTGATCCAGAACTTCATGAAGCAGCTGGACGTGGACGAGAACGTCGCGACGATCCTCGCGCAGGAGGGCTTCTCCACGATCGAGGAGATCGCGTATGTGCCGCAGGCGGAGCTGAAGGCGATCGAGGAGTTCGACGACGAGATCATCAAGGAGCTGCGCAATCGCGCGCGCGACGTGCTGCTCACGCAGGCGATCGCGAGCGAGGAGAGCCTCGATCAGTCGATGCCGGCGGACGATCTGCTGCTGCTCGAAGGCATGAGTCCGGATCTGGCGCTCGCCCTCGCGCGCCGTGGCGTGCGCACGCGCGAGGAGCTCGCCGAGCAGGCGGTGGACGATCTGACGGAAATCGAGGGGCTCGGGGCCGAGGAGGCCGGCAAGCTCATCATGAAGGCGCGCGCTCACTGGTTCGAAGCGGGCCAGTAACGCGAGGAGTAGTGCATGGCAGATGTAACCGTTTCGCAATTCGCCGAGGTTCTGAAGGTGCCGGTCGACCGGCTGCTCGTGCAGCTCGACCAGGCCGGCATCAAGGTGGACGGCCCCAACGCGCGCATCAGTGACGACGCGAAGCTCGAGCTGCTCACCCACCTGCGCCGTGCACATGGCACGGGCGACGATGCCGGCGCCCCTCGCAAGATCACGCTCCGTCGCAAGACGCAAAGCGAGCTGAAGCTCGCGAGCGCGCAGGGTCGAGCCCGCACGGTCAACGTGGAGGTGCGCCAGAAGCGCACGTACATCAAGCGCGACGTGCTCCAGGAGCAGGCGCGCCAGCAGCAGGACGAGCTCGAAGCCAAGCGTCGCGAGGCGGATGACGCCGCGCGCCGCGAAGCCGAGCGCCTCGAAGCCGAGCGTCGCGAGCGCGAGCGCGTGGAGGCGGAGAACCGCCGCCGCATCGAGGAGGAGGACGCCCGCAAGCGCCAGGCCGCCGAGGAAGCACGCAAGCTCGCCGAGCAGCAGGAGCGTGAGCGTCAGGAGCAGGAAGAGCGCGAACGCGAAGCCGCGCGCAAGGCCGCGGAAGCAGCAGCGGCGGCCGCAGCGCCCCCGCCGCCTCCGGCGCCGCCGCGTCCGGCGCGCCAGGAAACACCGCCTCCGCCGCAGCGTACCGCCCGAGCGGAGCCGCCGCCGCGTGCGCAGCCGCCGAGTGGCCAGGGCGAAACGCGCTATGGCCGGCAGGAGCTGCACGTCGTTGGCGATGTGAGCTCGCGCTACAAGAAGAAGCGCCGTGCAGGCGGCCGTCGCCCGTTTGGCGGCGAGCAGGACACTCGGCACGGCTTCGAAATGCCCACCGCACCGGTGGTGCGCGAGGTGAGCATTGGCGAGACCATCACCGTGGCGGAGCTCGCGCAGCGCATGGCGGTGAAGGCGACCGAGGTCATCAAGGTGCTCATGAACATGGGCGTCATGGCGACCATCAATCAGGTCATCGATCAGGACACGGCCGTGCTCGTCGTGGAAGAGATGGGTCACACGGCAAAGCTCCTGAAGGAAGACCAGATGGAGGCCGACCTGCAGGGTTCGCAGGCCGACGTGGGCGAGCTCGAGGCGCGTCCGCCAGTGGTCACCGTGATGGGTCACGTGGACCACGGCAAGACCTCGCTCCTCGACTACATCCGCAGCACGAAGGTGGCCGCGGGCGAAGCAGGCGGCATCACGCAGCACATCGGTGCGTATCACGTCACCACGCCGAAGGGCGTCGTCACGTTCCTCGATACGCCGGGCCACGCGGCATTCACGGCCATGCGTGCGCGCGGCGCGAAAGCGACGGACGTGGTGGTGCTCGTGGTGGCGGCGGATGACGGCGTCATGCCCCAGACCATCGAAGCCATTCAGCACGCAAAGGCGGCCGGTGTGCCCATCGTGGTCGCGGTCAACAAGATCGACAAGCACAACGCGGATCCGGAGCGTGTGCGCACGGAACTGTCCAAGCACGAGGTCATTCCCGAGGAGTGGGGTGGCCAGAACATCTTCGTGAACGTGTCGGCGCACACCGGCGAGGGCGTGGATCAGCTGCTCGAGGCGATTCTGCTGCAGGCGGAAGTGCTGGAGCTCAAGGCCCCGCGCAAGGGTCTCGCCACGGGCGTCGTCATCGAGGCGAGCGTCGAGAAGGGCCGCGGTGCCGTGGCCACGGTGCTCGTCAAGAAGGGCACCCTCAAGGTGGGCGATCCCATCATCGCCGGCTCGGAGTTCGGGCGCGTTCGCGCGCTGTTCGACGAGACGGGGCGTTCGGTGCAGGAAGCCGCGCCGTCGATGCCGGTCGTCGTGCTCGGTCTGTCGGGCGCGCCGAATGCGGGCGACGAGCTGCTGGCGGCCGAGAGCGAGCGCAAGGCACGCGAAGTGGCGCTGCACCGGCAGGGCAAGTTCCGCGATGTGAAGCTTGCGCGGCAGTCCTCTGCGCGCGTCGAAGACGCATTCTCGCAGCTGGAGGGGGAGAAGGCCGGCACCGTGTCCGTCGTCATCAAGGCAGACGTGCAGGGCAGTGCGGAAGCGCTGCGCGATGCGGTGACGAAGCTCTCCACCGACGAGGTGCAGGTGAAAGTGATCGCGAGCGGCGTGGGCGGCATCACCGTGTCGGACGTGCAGCTCGCTGCGGCCTCGAATGCCATCATCGTCGGCTTCAACGTGCGCGCGGACTCGGGCGCACGCGATGCGGTGAAGGAGACGGGCGTCGAGATCCGGTACTACAGCATCATTTACGAGGCCCTGGACGACATCAAGCAGATGATGTCGGGCCTGCTGCGGCCGGAGATCAAGGAGCAGATCGTCGGTGTGGCGCAGGTGCGCGAGGTGTTCCGTTCGAGCAAGTTCGGCGTGGTCGCCGGCTGCCTGGTCACCGAAGGCGTCGTCCGCCGCAACAATCCGATCCGCGTCCTGCGCGACAACGTGGTCATCTTCGAGGGCTCGCTCGAATCCCTGCGCCGCTTCAAGGACGACGTGAACGAAGTCCGTGCGGGCACGGAGTGCGGCATCGGCGTGAAGAACTATCAGGACGTCCGCGTGGGCGACCAGATCGAGTGCTTCGCGCGTGTCGAGGTGGCGCGAACCCTGTAACGGGTTTGCACCCGGGCTTGGGACCGGATCGCGTGGGCGCGCGTCCGGCCGCGCAAACGTAGCGGCGCGAATCGCGCCGGATGAGGCCAGTGAGTCAGTCAAGGCAACGGCGTCTCGAAGGAGAGATGCAGCGCACGCTCTCGGAGCTGGTGGCGCGCGAGGTGAAGGACCCGCGCGTCGGCAACGTCACCATCACCGAGGTGAAGGTGTCGGCGGATCTGAGCGTGGCGCGCGTCTACTTCACGCCTTTCGCATCGAAGGCGGCGCCTGAAGAGGTGCGCGAAGGGCTCACCAGCGCCGGCGCGTATCTGCGTGGTGAGGTGGGCCGGCGTCTGCGCCTGCGGCATGCGCCACGCCTCGAGTTCGTGTTCGACGATTCGTTCGATAAAGCGGCCCGGCTCACGGCGCTCATCGATCGCGCCCCCAAGTAAGTGGTTTGCGGAATCCTCTTGCTCGACAAACCCCTCGGGGTTTCGTCGAATGCGGCGCTTCAGCGCGTGCGCCGGCTCCTGCGGGCCGACAAGGCCGGGCACGTCGGGAGCCTCGATCCGCTGGCGACGGGCATGCTGCCCATCTGTCTCGGTGAAGCCACGAAGATCGCCGGAGACATCGTCGCAGGCCGCAAGCGATATCGCTTCACCCTGGCACTTGGCACGCGCACGGCAACGGGTGATGTCGAAGGCGCAGTGATGGAAACGCTGCCGGTGCCCACCTTCGATGGCGCGGCATTGGAAAGCGTGCTCGCGCGCTTCCGGGGAGAGACCACGCAGATTCCGCCGATGTATTCGGCCATCAAGCGCGATGGCCAGCCGCTCTACAAGCTGGCGCGCGCCGGCGTCGAGGTCGAGCGCAAGCCGCGGCGGATCGAGATTTACGAGATCAGCGTGCTATCGAGCGAGGCGGAGCGCATCGAGCTGGAAGCGCTCTGCTCGAAGGGCACCTACATCCGCACGCTTGCGGAAGACATCGCGCGGGCGCTGGGCACGTGCGGCCACGTGGCCGCGCTGCGCCGTCTTTATGTCGAACCGTTCCAGGATGAGCCGATGATCACCCTGGACGAGCTCACCGCGCGAGTGGAGTCCGGTGAAACGCCGGCGCTGCTGGCGCCCGATCGCGCGGTTCTGCACCTGCCTGCTGTTGCGCTCGACGCGCAGGCGACAGAACGGGTGCGTCACGGCCAGGCTGTGTCGACGCCTCAAGTGCTCGCGCCGGGCCGCGTGCGGCTCTACGACGCCGCAGGCCGCTTTTTCGGCCTCGGTGAAGCTGACGGATTCGGCGCAGTGCAGCCGCGCCGACTCTTCGCGGACCGGACACCGGGCCGGCCGTGAAAACAGTTGTGGCTGCAGGGGGTGCGCGGGTAGAATCGCGCGCCGCGTAAAAGGGCAATCAAGACAAGCTTTTAGGAATCTCTCGCGCAATGTCGTTATCCACCGAGAAAAAGGGCGGAATTCTCGCGCAGTTCCGCCGCGGGCCCCAGGACACGGGTTCTCCCGAAGTGCAGATCGCGCTCCTTTCCGAACGCATCGCCGGCCTGGGTGAGCACTTCGCGGCACACAAGCGGGATCACTCCTCGCGTCGCGGGCTCGTGAAGCTCGTGAATCAGCGCCGCCGGCTCCTCGATTACCTCAAGGCGACGAAGCCGCAGAAATACCAGGAGCTCGTGGAGCGCCTGGGGCTTCGGCGCTGACCCCACGCATCACAGGCCTCGAACGAGGGCCGCGACACAGGTTGCGGCCCTCGTGTTTTGGCGCCTGACTTTCCGACGGTTTTAGAGGACGAAAAGCGTGAGCGCTTCCACCATATCTTTTCCCTACGGATCCAGCACGGTCACGCTGGAGACGGGCGAGATTGCCCGCCAGGCCGAAGGCGCCGTGCGCGTCTCGATGGGCGACACGGTCGTGCTGGTCACCGCGTGCGCGGCGAAGCAGGCCGTACCGGGTCGCGATTTCTTTCCGCTGACGGTCAACTACGTCGAGAAGACGTACGCGGCGGGCCGCATTCCCGGCGGTTTCTTCAAGCGCGAAGGGCGCCCCACCGAGAAGGAAACGCTCACCTCGCGTCTCATCGACCGGCCGCTGCGGCCGCTGTTTCCGGATGGGTTCTACAACGACGTGCAGGTCGTGGCGACCGTGCTGTCGCTCGACCCCGAGCTCGATGCCGACATCCCCTCGATGATCGGCGCGTCCGCGGCGCTCATGCTCTCGGGTCTCCCGTTCAACGGGCCCATCGGCGCGGCTCGCGTCGGCTACAAGGACGGCCAGTACATTCTCAACCCCACGGCCAAGCAGCTCGCGGAGTCCGATCTGCACCTGGTGGTCGCGGGCACCGAGAGCGCCGTGCTGATGGTGGAATCCGAAGCCAAGCAGCTTCCGGAAGACGTGATGCTCGGCTCGGTGGTGTTCGGCCACGAGCAGATGCAGGTGGCGATCAAGGCCATCAAGGAGCTCGTCGCGAAGGCGGGCAAGCCGAAGTGGCCGTTCGAGCCGCCTGCGCCGAATGCGGAGCTCGCCAGCGCGCTTGCGATGCATGCGCAGGCGGCGCTGTCCGAAGCCTATTCCATCACCGAGAAGCGCGCTCGCGTCACGCGTGTGGCGGAAATCAAGGCGCAAACCGTTGCCGCGCTTGCTGGCGGCGAAGCGCCGAAGTTCACGAAGGAGCAGGTGGAAGCCGAGCTGTTCAAGCTCGAGAGCAACATCGTCCGGCAGCGCATCCTGAACGGTGAGCCGCGCATCGACGGGCGCGACCACAAGACCGTCCGGCCCATCACGGTGAAGGTCGGCGTTCTGCCCCGCACGCACGGTTCCGCGCTCTTCACGCGCGGCGAAACGCAGGCGCTGGTGGTCACCACGCTCGGCACGACGCGGGATGCGCAGATCATCGACGCGCTCGAAGGCGAACGCCGCGAGCCGTTCATGCTTCACTACAACTTCCCGCCGTTCTCCGTCGGTGAGACCGGCATGATGGGTTCGCCGAAGCGCCGCGAGATCGGCCACGGCAACCTCGCCCGGCGCGGTGTGAATGCCGTGATGCCGGACATGAGCACGTTCCCGTACGTGATTCGCGTGGTTTCGGAAATCCTCGAGTCCAACGGCTCGAGCAGCATGGCGACCGTCTGCGGCACGAGCCTCTCGCTCATGGATGCCGGCGTGCCGATCAAGGCACCGGTTGCGGGTGTGGCGATGGGCCTCGTGCTCGAAGGCGGCCGCTTCAAGGTGCTGACCGACATCCTCGGTGACGAGGATCATCTCGGCGACATGGACTTCAAGGTCGCGGGCACGAAGGATGGCGTGACGGCACTGCAGATGGACATCAAGGTCGAGGGCGTCACGCCCGAGATCATGCGCGTGGCGCTGGAGCAGGCGCGCGAAGGCCGTCTGCACATTCTTGAAGAAATGAACAAGGTGCTGAGCAAGCCGCGCGAGTCGATGTCGGAGTGGGCGCCGTCGATCATCACCATGAAGATCGATGCGGAGAAGATCCGCGACGTCATCGGCAAGGGCGGTGCGGTCATTCGCCAGATCACGGAAGAGACGGGCACAACGATCGATATCGAGAGCGATGGCACCGTGAAGATCGCCTCGGTGAGCGGAGCGGCGGGCCGCGAAGCCCAGCGCCGCATCGAGCTCATCACGGCCGACGTCGAAGTGGGCCGCGTCTACGAGGGCAAGGTGGTGCGCCTCATGGATTTCGGCGCCTTCGTCACGATCCTGCCCGGCCGCGACGGTCTGGTGCACATCTCCCAGATCTCCGACGAGCGCGTCGAGCGCGTGAGCGACAAGCTGAAGGAAGGCGACATCATCCGCGTGAAGGTGCTGGAAGTGGACCGTCAGGGTCGCATCCGGCTCTCGATGCGGAACGTGGACGGCGCCTGATACCGCACCTTCGCACGCGGCGGGGCAGGGTACGTCCTGCCGCGGCGGCTCTCCTCGGGTGGCCGCACGAGTTCTGCAGCTGCGGCGACCGGTCGGACTTCGCCCCGCCCTGGCGGGGCATTTGCCGACGTAATCTTCTCTTTTCCTCACTGAGCCCCGCGCGTCGCGCACGGGCCGCTTCGGTTAGTGCTGGCTTATCCGTCCGCGGCGATGTGCTCTTGTGCTCGCGGAGCGTGTATTTCGTGCGCACCCGCGGCTCCGGTTGGCGGTGGGCAGGTTTTGCACACACGCGCCACGGACGAGCACCGTCTCGCCTTGCGCGAAACGGCGTTGATGGAGTGCGCGAAAGAGCGCTCGCAGGCCCACCGGGTTTTCCGGCAGACCCGTCCGAACCCGCGCCGCTGTCCAGCGGGACAGCGGCGTCTTCCTGTCTACGCGCGCCAACTCGTTCGGGCTCGCTCGCTATTGCCGCGAGCGGGCCACGTTCAGCTGATCGCCTTCCTCGCCCGGATTGCCTACGGCACGCACGAGCGTGCTGTAGATCTCATCCTGCACGGCGCGCCAGCGCTGGTAGTTGCGATTGGCGAGGCCTGCCACGGCATCCGTGAATTCCTCGCCGATCGCCTTGCCACGCTCGCGCATCTCGCGCTGCTGGGAAACGAAGAGCTTCACGCTCTGCTCGAGATAGCTCCCGATCATGCCGTGAAGCGAGCCGCCGTAGGTACGGATGACGTGCGAGAGAAAGTCCCGGCTCATCACCGGCTCTCCCGCCTGCTCCTGTTCGGCGATCACCTGCAGCAGGATGCTGCGAGTGATGTCGCTCTGGCTCTTCTTGTCGACGACCACGAAATCGATTCGGTCCACTACGAGTTTGCGTACGTCGGCCAGTGTGATGTATCGGCTCTCGACGGTGTCGTAGAGCCGACGGTTCGGATACTTCTTGATAACCCGCGGATCGCTCATGCGCACCCCCCTGTACTGAATGAAGGACGTTCCGGTATCCACACGCGTCAGGGTCAGCAGCTCGACGTGCGTACATTAGTACAACTGCGGCGCCTAACCAAACTAAATGCACGTTGCGGTGTGCAGCGAAACGGGCGCAGGAAGCTCGCGAATACCACGAAAAGCGAGCGGCTGCCAGTGCCCCAAAGCCCAATACAAGATCGACGCCGGTGACTCGAATTCGATTCCCGCGGGCGGCGAAGGCTGACGCAGGAGTCGCAGGGCGAGGAGCAGGAGGGGACCGGCCCGCGTCGGGTCGAGCGGCACCGATCTGCGCGATTTCGCAAGTTTCGTGCCGTCGGGTTCCACGATGAGCGGCAGATGCCCGTACTCGGGTTGATTCAGGTTTAATGCACCTTGCAAGCACACCTGCCATGCGGTGCTCGCGAGCAGATCCGCGCCGCGTACCACATGCGTGACACCCTGATCCGCGTCATCGACCACTACCGCGAGCTGATACGCGAACATTCCATCGCGCCGGCGGACGATCACATCACCCAGCCTGCGCATGTCGAACCGGCACTCGCCCTGAAACCGGTCCATGATCGTGACAGTCCTGCGGTCATCGACCCGAAATCGGGTCGCCGTCGAAGTCTCATGTGAAGACCTGTAACGACACGTGCCCCGATACCCCCCGTCTTCGCTTCCTGCGCGAGCGCGGCGTGAACAGCTGCATTCGTAGGTATGGCCGGCTCTGCGCAAGGTCTCGAGCGCATCCGCGTACCGCTCGGTGTTCCCACTCTGGTACAGCACTTCGCCGTCCCACGTGAGCCCGAACGACTCGAGTGTGCGGAGGATTTCCGCGTCACGGCCTGGCACGACGCGCGGCCTGTCCAGATCTTCCATGCGCACGAGCCAACGTCCGTTGTGGTGCCGTGCGTCAAGAAAGCTGCCGACCGCGGCGACGAGCGAGCCGAGATGCAGCGACCCGGTGGGGGAAGGCGCGAAGCGCCCGACGTACGTCCCGGGCGTTCGGTTTATCGATGATGAGTCTGCCGGAGTCTCGTGCGGGCGTTCGGGGGCGCGGGAAGCGCTGGTGCCGGCGGGTGATGAAGGACGAGAAGCCGCGCTGCAGGCTTGACCGTCTGCGCCCGCGGGGCGGCCAGGAAGGGCGGGGGGAGGGCCCCCGCCCGCCGCTTCAGCGATAGCGGTCGTCGCGGTCGCCGTACTGGCGCTCGCGGCGCTCACGGCGTTCCTGAGCCTCGATGCTGAGCGTGGCCACCGGGCGCGCCTCGAGGCGCTTCACCCCGATCTCCTCGCCGGTCTCGAGGCAGTAGCCATACGTGCCGTCTTCGGTGCGCTTCAGCGCCTCGTCGATCTTGCGAATGAGCTTGCGCTCACGATCGCGCGTGCGCAGCTCAAGGCTGAATTCCTCTTCCTGCGTGGCCCGGTCGTTCGGGTCGGGGAAGTTCGCTGCCTCGTCCTTCATGTGAGAGACGGTGCGGTCCACCTCTTCCATGAGATCGCGCTTCCAGTCGAGCAGGATCTTGCGGAAATGCTCGAGCTGCTCCTTGCTCATGTACTGCTCGCCGCGCTTGGGGATGTACGGCTTGACGTTGCGCGGACCGGCCAGGAGGCTGCCCGGCTCGACGCCTTCCGTGTCGTCCGGATCGGCGGCGGAGGTGAGGCTCGACACAGGAGGTTCGTTCAGGCGCGAAGAGGACGTCGCCACGGCAATGGCTTCCTCCGCGGCCTCCTGAGGCGTTTCCACGGGGGCTTCCACAGCCTTCTCCACAGGGGCTTCCACCGCCTTGGAGGCTTCCGCCGCCTTCGGCTTCGCAGCGGGTGTTTCCGCCGCCGCAACGGGGCGTGAATTCGGGGCTTTCTTCGTCGCAGATGACACGGGTACGGATTTCCTCGGGGATGCGGCAACAAGGGCCCTTGGGCGCTCGGCAGGCCGCTTCTCGGCCTTGCGGGCAGCGGGCCGCGTCGCCGGCTTCTTGGCCTTGGCAGTCTTGGGCGCGGGGCGTTTGGCCGCCATCAGTCGCTCCTCAAACGCTATGTGCCTTGCGAAGGACGCGGGATTATACCGGCGGACCCCGGCCTGTAAACCGAATTGAAAGCCCCTCTTTTGGAAGGGTTTTTTGCCCTCGGCCCGTCAGGGCAGCGCCACCGGCGGCGCCGGCTGCCACCCCGGCAGACGCCTCTCCGCGACAACCGTGGTGTAGATGCCGCCGCGGACATTGAACTTCGCCGTCAGGCGCATGAAGCGGGGCGCGATGGCCGCGGCCAGGTGGTCGAGGATCTCGTTCGTGACGGCCTCGTGGAACGCGCCCCGATCGCGGAACGACCAGATGTAGAGCTTCAGGGACTTGAGCTCCACGCAGAGCTTGTCCGGCACGTACTCGAGGTCGAGCGTGGCGAAGTCCGGCTGGCCCGTCATGGGGCACAGGCACGTGAATTCCGGCAGCGTCATGCGGATGGTGTAGTCCCGATCCGGCGCGGGATTGGCGAAGGTTTGCAGCTCGCTCGAGGGCGCGCGCTTCAGAGGTGAGGCTGGTGTTGCAGACATGGCAATTACCTTACACTACCGCGCGCCTCGAAGCCTGTCGGATGCAGGTCCCTTCGAGGTGACAAGTCTTGAGCCGGCGAGAGTCATCGCTCCCGTCGGCGCGCCGAGGCCTTGTTCGGGAGATCGCCGCAGCGTGCTTGTCTGCCAGGGGCGTGCGGGAGGGTGTGGAGAATGCTGAGAGCGAAAAGATGCGGCTGACCAAGATCAAGCTCGCTGGTTTCAAATCCTTCGTCGATCCCACCACAGTTCCCTTTCCCACCAATCTGACTGGCATCGTCGGCCCCAACGGGTGCGGCAAGTCGAACGTCATCGACGCCGTGCGCTGGGTGATGGGCGAGCTGTCGGCGCGGCATCTGCGCGGCGACTCGATGACCGACGTCATCTTCAACGGCTCCACGTCGCGCAAGCCCGTGGGCACCGCCTCCGTCGAGCTGGTGTTCGACAATTCGGACGGCAAGATCGGCGGCGCGTACGCGAGCTACGCCGAGGTGTCGCTGAAGCGCCAGGTGGAGCGCGACGGCTCTTCGACGTATTACCTCAACGGCGCGCGCTGCCGCCGCAAGGACATCACCCAGCTCTTCCTCGGCACGGGCCTTGGCTCGCGCAGTTACGCGATCATCGAGCAGGGCATGATCTCGCGCGTCATCGAATCCAAGCCGGAGGACATGCGCGCGTTCGTCGAGGAGGCCGCGGGCATCTCCCGCTACAAGGAGCGGCGCAAGGAAACCGAGAGCCGTGTGGCCGACACGCGCGAGAACCTCGAGCGGCTGCAGGATGTGCGGGATGAGGTCGAGAAACAGATTCGCCACCTGCAGCGCCAGGCCGCCACGGCTCGTCGATATCAGGCGCTGAAGGAGCAGGAGCGAAAGCTCACCGCAGAGCTGCTCGCCTTGCGCATGCGCGAGCTCGACAGCGGTACGGAGGTGCACGACAGCGCCGTCCGCGAATGCGACCTTGCCATGCAGGCGGCGCTTGCAGACCAGCGCGCCGCCGAAGCGGCCATCGAGAAGCAGCGGCAGTTCCATTCGGAGCAGAGCGAGCGGGTATCCGCCGTTCAGGGCCGCTACTACGAGGTGGGCGCGGAAATCTCCCGCACCGAGCAGACCATCGAGCACACGCGCCAGCTGCGCGAGCGCCAGAAGAACGACCTGGCGCAATCCCGCGGCACCCTCAACGAGCTCGCGCTTCACATCGAGCGTGATGAAAAGCAGCTCGCGGATCTGCGCGCGGAGCTCGAAACGCTCGCTCCCGAGCTCGAGACGGCACAGCTCGCCGAGGAAACGGCGCGCACCGCGCTCGAGGAAGCCGAGCAGGCCCTGCATGCCTGGCAGCAGCGCTGGGAAGACTTCAACCGCTCGCTCGGCACCGCGCACCAGACCACGCAGGTCGAGCGCGCCCGCATCGAGCAGCTCGAAAATCAGCTTCGCCGCTTCATGGCGCAGGCCGATCGCCTGGCGCTCGAGCGCGAGACGCTTGCCGCGCAAAGCGCGGATGAGCAGCTTGCATCGCTTGCGGAAAGCGAAGCGCAGGCGCGCCTCAAGAGCGAGGAGCTCGCGAATACGCTCGCGCAGGCGCTGGATGTGGTGCAGTCCCTGCGTTCCGAGCAGCTTGCGGTGGAAGGCCGGCTCGAGTCCTCACGCGCCGCGCGCGAGCGCATCCGCTCGGAGGTCATGTCACTCGAGGCGCTGCAGAAGGCTGCGCTCAGCCGCGAGGCCGGTCATGCCACCGAGTGGCTTGCAGGGCGCGGTCTCGGGGCGAACACCCGCCTCGCCCAGACCCTCGAGGTCGAGCCCGGCTGGGAACGTGCCGTGGAAACTGCGCTCGGGGATTACCTCGAAGCCGTTTGCGTGGACCGGCTCGACGAGATTGCCGCCGCGCTTGATGGATTCACCAGCGGCCGCCTCGCGCTCGTCGAGCAGGATGGCGCGGCCGACTCGGCACAGCCGGGGAGCCTCGCCTCGAAGGTCAAGGGACCCGCGTCAGTCGTGGGACCGCTGTCGGATGTCATCACCGCGGAAACGCTCGCCGAAGCGCTTGCCGGCCGCGGCTCTCTGCCGGCGGGCAAGTCCATCATCACGCGCAACGGCGAGTGGATCGGGCGGAACTGGCTTCGGGTCAGCCGCGGTGCGGATCATCACGCCGGCGTCATCGAGCGCGAGCATCGCCTCAAGTCGCTGCGCGCGGATCTCGCGCTCGCCGAAGAGCAGGTGCGCGCGATCGAGACTCACCTGACCGAGGTGCGCCAGTCGCTGGCCGAGGCAGAAGCGCAGCGCGACGCGGCGCAGTCGGGCATTCAGGGCGCGCACCGGCAGCATGCGGACCTGCTGGCGCAGCTCGAAGCGATGCGGGCGCGTGCGCAGGAGACGACGCTCCGTCGCGAGCGTCTCGAAGCCGAGGCAGCGGAAGTCGCGCGCGAGATCAGCACGGCACAGGAAGCGCTCACGCGCGCCCGCGAAGAGCTCGATCGGGGGCTGCTCACGCTGGGCGAGCTCGATTCGCGTCGGCCGGATCTCGAGAACGAGCGCGAGGAACGTCGCGAGGCGGTGGCGAGTCGTCGTGCCGCCGCGCAGGCTGCACAGGTGACGGCGCGCGATCTGCTCATCCGCATCGAATCGCGCAGGTCGACCGAAAGCTCCGTCTCCGTAAGTCTTGCCCGCATGATCGAACAGCGCGCGCAGCTCGCACAGCGCTGCGAGGAGCTGGAGAAAGAGCTGGCAAGCGGCGATGCGCCCATCCTCGAGCTGCAGCAGCGGCTCGATGAGGCGCTGTCGCGGCGCCTCGATATCGAGGCGGAGCTCTCGACCGCCCGCCGCGCGCTCGAAGATGCGGATGCGGAATTGCGCGAGCTCGAAGAGAAGCGGTTCGAAGCCGAGCAGCGCGTGAACAGCGCCCGCGAGGCGATGGAAGCCGCGAAGCTCGCCGCGCAGGAAACGCGCGTGCGCCGCGAGTCCATTGCCGAGCAGTTCGCGGCCACACGCTTCGAGCTTGCGGAAATTCAGCAGGGCCTCGCAGCCGATGCCACGGTGCCCGCGTGGGAGGAATCCCTGCACGGCGTTCGCGCGGACATCGAGAAGCTCGGACAGGTGAACCTCGCCGCGATCGATGAGCTCAAGGAGCAGACCGAGCGCAAGGAATATCTCGACCGCCAGTTCACGGACCTGACGGATGCCCTGGCCACGCTCGAGCAGGCCATGCAGCGCATCGACCGGGAGACGCGCACGCGTTTCGAGGAAACGTTCAACCGCATCAACGCCGGCATGCAGGAGAAATTCCCGCGGCTCTTCGGCGGCGGGCACGCGTATCTCGAAATGGTGGGCGATGATCCGCTGCAGGCCGGCATCGCCGTCATGGCGCGGCCGCCGGGCAAGCGCAACAGCACCATCCATCAGCTCTCGGGCGGAGAGAAGGCGCTCACCGCCGTGGCGCTCGTGTTCTCCATCTTCGATCTGAACCCTGCGCCGTTCTGTCTGCTCGACGAGGTGGACGCGCCGCTCGATGAGCACAACGTCGGGCGCTTCTGCGATATCGTGCGTGATATGTCGGAACGCGTGCAGTTCATCTTCATCACGCACAACAAGACGACGATGGAGCTGGCTTCGCAGCTCATCGGGGTGACGATGAACGAGCCGGGCGTCTCGCGTCTCGTGGCTGTGGACGTCGACGAGGCCGTGCGGCTCGCGGCGGTGTGATCGGCCACAAGGGAGGCTCGGTTCATGCTCGGCAGACGGTCGGGCGGGCAGTGCAGCCGCCACGCCCGGTCGTGCGGGGCGTGCGCCTCGAACGTGGCGGGGAACGAAAGCGTTGACCGAAGAGTCGCTGCTGGCGACGTTCCGCGTGAACGAGTGACCTATGCCTGAATTGCGCTGGACTCTGCTGATTCTCGGGGCGGTGTTCATCGTCGCGCTCGCGATATGGGAGCTGCGGCGGCAGCGGCAGTCGGCACGCCCGAATGCCACCCCCGGTGTGGGTGCCGCACCCACGCTCGGCGCCGAGCGCATCGCGCCCACGCTGGACAGTGCGGATGCGGTGTGGACTCCGCGCGAGCCGACCATTTCCTTTCCCGAGCTGCAACCCGAGCCGGCACACGAGCTGCGTGGCACGGTTCGCGCTCGCGAGCCCGCCCACGATCCGCCGGTGGTCGAGATCGACAGTGAGACGTTCGACAGGCTGCAGGCCGAGGGCGAGGCCGTTCGCCGCGAAGCGGCCGACATGGAGCCGGAGTTTCAGGAGGTGTTCGCGGATACCGCACCGTCTGCACCGTCCCCGATGCGCGCGACGCGCGAGTTTTCCGCGCAAGCTCACAGCGAGCCCGTCGCTGAGCGTTTCGAAGCGGCGCGGAAGGCCGAGCCGACGGTGCACACCGATTCGCAGGCGGACCCCGGCTCGCAGGCCCCTTTGCGGGCCGAACCGCGCCTGGGAACCGAGGGGCAGCGCCACGGGACGGGCTGGCGCGGCGAGCCTCGTTTCCACGCTGATTCACGCGCGGAGCCGCAACTCGGCACCGGTTCGGGACTGGCGGCACAGGACGGTGCCTCGCACGATGCGTCTGCGGAAATGCCGGCTTTGCCGGAGGTGCCGCTGTCCACCGCTCCGCGTGTGGAGTGGCCGCCCGAGGAGGTGCGGAAGATCGTGGCCCTCCGACTCGTCTCGCCGCCCGGCGCGCGTTTTCAGGGCCGCGCCGTGCGGCAGGCGCTCGCCGGCGAAGGCTTCGTGCTCGGCAAGCTCGACATCTTCCACCTGGCCGGGCCGGATGGGCGCGCGCTGGTGAGTGCGGCGAGCCTCACCAAACCCGGCACGTTCCACCTCAACAGCATGGACGGGCAGCGCTTCGGCGGCCTGAGCCTGTTTGCCGTGTTGCCGGGCCCGCTGCCACCGGCAAAGACATTCGATGAATTGCTCGCCGTCGCGCGGCGCCTGAACGACCGCCTGCAAGGGGCCTTGCAGGACGAGCGCGGTGAGCCGCTCACGCCCATTCGCAGCGCCGCCATCCGTCAGAGTCTGGTCGAGGGCAGCAGCACCGGCACGCCGCCGGCGCCGCACGCGCCCGATGCGGACGCCACGCCGTCCGCGTCCGCCGGCTCGAGTGCGCACAGCGCTGAAGGCACTGAAAGCGCGGGTACACGCGGTGCTGAGGCCAGCGTGGCACCCAATCCAGAGGCTCTAGAGATACGCCCGTGAAAGAGAAGGCGGCTGCCCGCGCAGCCGAGCTGCGCGAGCTGATCGCGTATCACAACAAGCGCTACTACCAGCTGGACGCGCCCGAGATCAGCGACGCCGAATACGACGCGCTGATGCAGGAGCTGCGCGAGCTGGAGGCCGCGCACCCGGAGCTGATGACGCCGGACTCGCCGACCCAGCGCGTCGGCGCTGCTCCGTCCGCCACGTTCGCCAAGGTGCGCCACAGTGTGCCGATGCTGTCGCTCGGCAATGCCTTCGGTGAGGAGGACGTGCGCGATTTCGTCGAGCGCATCCGCCGTTTCCTGCGTCTGCCGGATTCGGAAGAGATCGTGTTCACGGCCGAACCGAAGATCGACGGGCTCTCGATGTCGCTGCGATATGAGCGCGGCGTGCTCGTCACGGCGGCAACGCGTGGGGATGGTTACGAGGGCGAGGACGTCACCGCCAACATCCGCACGCTGCACGACATCCCGAAGAAGCTGAAGGGGCACGTTCCCGAGATCTGCGAAGTGCGCGGCGAGGTGTACATGACGCGCGCCGCGTTTCGCGCCCTCAATGAGCAGCAGGCGGCCGCGGGCAAGCCGTTGTATGCCAATCCGCGCAACTCCGCGGCGGGTTCGGTGCGGCAGCTCGATCCGAAGATCACGGCAAGCCGCGCGCTCGGCTTCTTCGCCTACTCGTGGGGTGCGTTGAGCCACATGCCTGCGACAACGCAGTCCGGAATGCTGGAATGGCTGAAAGGCTGCGGCTTCGCGACGAATCCGCTGATGCGCGTGTGCCGCTCGGTGGAGGAGTTGCTGGCGTTTCACAACGAGATCGGGCTCGCCCGTGCATCGCTCGACTACGAGATCGACGGCGTCGTGTACAAGGTCGACCGGCTCGATTGGCAGGAGCGCCTCGGCTTCGTGTCGCGCAATCCGCGGTGGGCGATCGCTCACAAGTTTCCGGCCGAGAAAGCCGTCACCCGCCTCAACGATATCGACATCCAGGTGGGCCGCACCGGCACGCTCACGCCGGTAGCGAAGCTCGAACCGATCAGCGTCGGCGGCGTGGTCGTCTCGAACGCCACGCTCCACAACGAGGATTACATCCGTTCGCTCGATGTGCGTATCGGGGATTTCGTCACGATCCAGAGGGCGGGAGACGTGATTCCGCAGGTGCTTGGCGTTGTGCTCGAGAAGCGGCCGCCGCACGCCACCCCCTACGAGTTCCCGAGGAAGTGTCCGTGCCCGCTGAAGACCGATGTCGTGCGCGAGCTCACGGCGACGGGAGAGCAGGGCGCACGAAGCCGCTGCACGGGCGAGTTCGCGTGCCCGTTCCAGAAGACCGAGCATCTGCGCCATTTCGTCTCGCGCCTCGCGTTCGACATCGAAGGGCTCGGCGAGAAACAGATCCAGCTCTTCTACGAGAAAGGCTGGGTGCGTGCGCCGGCCGACATCTTCCGGCTGAAGGCCCGCCGCGAGGCGCTCGAGAACGAGGAGGGGTTTGGCGAAGTCTCGGTGCGCAAGCTCCTGAACGCGATCGAGGCGCGACGCGAGATTTCGCTGGAGCGCTTCATCTACGCGTTGGGAATACGGCAGGTTGGTGAGACCACCGCGCGTGCGCTCGCGCGCGGATACGGCAGCTGGCAGGCGTTTCACGATGCCGCGCTGCGCGTGGCGAAGGGTGATGTCGAAGCGCGGCAGGAGATGGACGCGCTCGACCAGATCGGCGATACGGTGATCGATTCCATCGCGGCGTATTTCAACGAAGCGCACAACGTGGCGATCGTCGAGGATCTCACCGGCAAGGACGCTTCCGGACAGCCACTCGTGCGCATCCTCGATGCTGAACGCCCCGCGAAGGATTCACCCATCGCCGGCAAGACCGTCGTGTTCACCGGCAGTCTCGAAAAGATGACGCGCGAGGAGGCGAAGGCGCTGGCCGAGCGCCTCGGCGCGAAGGTGAGTGGCAGTGTCTCGAAGAAGACAGACTTCGTGGTCGCCGGCGCGGAGGCGGGCTCGAAGCTGAAGAAGGCCACGGAGCTCGGCGTCCAGGTGCTCGACGAGCAGCAGTTCCTCGACCTCGTGAATGGCGCTAATGGCGCGAGCTCGGGCGGCGGGCGCTGAAGCGTTTTCGTGCACCCGAACGCTGCGCCGGCGCACTTCTACCGCTTGGCTGATCAGTCCTCGCAGTTGTTTACACGGCCGCGCTGGCGCCGTATCGCCTGAAATGGGTGAGGACGGACTTCAGGTGACCGTCGGCTCCGGCGGGGTGAGCGCGGCGACTTCGTCTTTCGTGAGCGGGCGGAACTGGCCGCGCGACAAGTGTCGGTCGAGCACCAGCGTTCCCACGCGCGTGCGCAGCACGCGGCTCACCAGCGCACCCTGGCGCTCGAAGAGCTGACGCACGTCCTTGCCGCTCCCGCCGCGCGCGACGATGGTGTACCACCGGTTCGCGCCTTCGCCGCCGCTCGGCTCGCAGCTCTCGACCTGCAGGCGGTCGCCGCGATCCAGCAGGCCGTCGAGGATGTTGCGGAGCTGAGCATCGGTCAGTTCACCCAGCACGCGCACGCTGAACTCGCTTGGCAGGCTGTGGATGGTTCGCTGCAGGGTTGCCGCCAGCTCGCCATCCGACGTGACGAGCTCGAGGCCCCCATCGATGCGCGGCATGGGACTGATCATGATGAACCGGTTGCCCGCCCGGCGCGGCAGACGCTCCACGAGCGCCTGATGCTCCGACGGCTCATCGGGGCTGCGCAGGTGCTCGCCGGGGGAGCGATGGCACAGATACACCTGACCCGCGGCAATCTCGTGCCGGTGAATGAGCCGGCCATCGAGCCGCAGGCGATCCGAGCGGGTGACTCGCATGCCGAGCACCGCCGGCTGACCATTCACCGTGATCCGGCCTGCGCGGATCCAGTCCTCCGCCTCCCGGCGTGAGGCCACGCCCATGCGCGCGAGCACCTTTTGCAGGCGCTCGCCCTCGGCGCTGCGACCACCATGATGCCCGCGTCGAGATGGCGAGAAGCGCCGCGAACCGGGACGCCCGCGGCGGTGCCGTTCGCCCGGCCCTGTGTGCTTCGATTCCTCTGCCGCCCGGAAGCGGCCGGCAGCACGCTGTTCCGGGCGTGGCGTGGCATCACTGAAATCACGCTTGCTTCGCATGCCACGGCCCTCAGCCGGGGCGCTGCGGTCGCGCGGCAGTTCACGTGAGTCCGAGGCCGGTGGCGCGCGTCTCGAAGCATCACGCCGCACGTCGGAGAAACCGCGATCGCTTTCCGGCGATCGCGCACCGACACGTGTGCTGCGAAGTTTTGTGAGCGACTGGCGCTTGCCACGGCTCGCATCGGGAGCGTGCTGGGCAGATCGCGAAGGCTCGCCGCGCCCCGAAGCACGGGCGTGCGGCGAGCCGGGTCTGCGTGCAGCGCCTGGGCTGCGTGGGTGCTTGTCGCGGCCGCGGGCGGCCATGGAAGTCAGTCTTCGAAGCGGTGGGGTGCGGCGACCAGCTCTTTCGAGTCATCCGCATCGGCCGAGAGCTCTTCCTCATCGGCCGCATCGTCCGCGGCATCGTCCTCGAAGTCGGCATCGGCTGCAGGGCTCGCATCCGCCTCGGCCGTCGGGGCGCCGTCGTTCGAGTCGTCATCCTCCGGCTCCCCGCTCGCGGAGGCCTCATCGGCGGTCGATGCGGCGTCGGCCGGCTCTGCGGTGGCGGAAGCAGGCTCGGAAGACGACTCCTGCCCGGCAGTCGAAGCGGCCTCGCTGGTTGTATCGGCTGCCGTGTTCGAATCGGACGCTGCGCCATCCGCTGCCGCGGCATCGGGCTGGCCTTCCGCGGCATTCGAGCCTTGCGCGCCATCGGGCGCCTTGGCCAGATCGAGCTGCAGATTCACATCGCCCATGGCCTTGAGCTCTTCGAGCGGCGGCAGATCCTCGAGGCTTTTCAGGCCGAAGTAGTCCAGGAACTCCTTCGTCGTGGCGAGCAGCTCGGGGCGGCCCGGCACGTCGCGCTGGCCCACGACGCGCACCCAGTTGCGCTCCATGAGCGTCTTGATGATGTTCGGATTCACGGCCACGCCGCGCACCGCTTCGATTTCCGCGCGGGTGATGGGCTGGCGGTATGCGATCAGCGCGAGCGTTTCGAGCAGCGCGCGCGAGTAGCGCGGCGGGCGCTCGGGCCACAGCCGCGAGACTTCGTTCGCCAGCTCCCGTCGCACCTGGATGCGGAAGCCCGTGGCGGTTTCCTTCACTTCGATGCCGCGCTCGGCGTAGTCCGCTTCGAGAGTCGTGAGCGCGTCGCGAATCGCGGCCGGCGCGGGCCGGCTCGCCTCGTCGAACAGCGCGGCCAGCTCGGCGATCTGCAAAGGACGGCCCGCCGCAAGCAGCGCCGCTTCAATCACATTCTTGATGTACGACTCGTTCATGAACGCCCCTCGTCTGGCGGCGGCGATTCTCCACCCTGTGATTCACTGTCGTTGTGGGCGGGCGTGGGACCCGCTTCCATGCCTGAAGCCGGCGATTTGCCCGGCTCCATGTGTGGGGCGGGATCATTGCCCGCCGTGATACTGTTCGTGGCCGCGGACGGCGGTGCCTCGCGGTTTTCCTGTGAGGCCATCTCGAGCGTGCTGGACTCTGCGGCATGCGGGGCTTGCGATTCTGCGAACGCATCCGCATCCGGAGTCACGACAGCAGCGCTGTGCGCGGCAGATTCGCTGTCGGTGGACGCGGCTTCGTGAGGTGAGGTCTCTTCAACGCCGGACTCGGCCGAGTCGCCCCCAACAGCCTCGGTCTCAACGGATTCGCGCTCGGCCTCGGCGGATTCGATCCCGGCGGCGTCGAACGCAGCCATGCTGGCGGCGGCATCCGCGCTCTCGGCGAAGTCGCGCTCCGCGTCGTCGATCTCCCCATCATCGGTCCGAGCAGCGTCGCGCTCGGCAGCGTCAACGTCGGTGGCGGCGCTGGGGTTCGCCGCGTTCTCCTCGGTGGCCGCCTCCTCGTACACGCTTTCAGCAGCGAGCTCACCGGCTGCGCCGGGAGGAGCATCCCGCGGCTCGTTGTTCGCGACCAGCCGCAGCATGCGGTTTTCCGACGCCAGCCGCACGTGAATGGGTGCGAACGGCTCGGCCTGCACGATATCCAGCAGCCCCTCGCGCATCAGCTCGAGAATGGCGATGAACGTCACCGTGACGCCCATGCGCCCTTCCTCGGGCCGGAACAGCCGCACGAACTCCACGAAGCTCGCGCGCTCGAGCGTCGCAAGAATGTCCGTCATGCGCTGGCGCACGGACAGCCGCTCGCGGGAGATGTGGTGATGCGAGAACATCTCCGCGCGCACCACCACTTCCTTGAAGGCGATGAGCATCTCCTGCAGCGTCACCTGCGGCAGCAGACGCACGACCTTGCGATCTTTCAGCTCCGCGCCCGCGCACCACGTGTCGCGCTCCAGGCGGGGCAGGCGATCCAGATCTTCCGCCGCGCGCTTGAAGCGCTCGTACTCCTGCAGCCGGCGCACGAGCTCCGCACGCGGGTCTTCCTCCGCGCCATCGCCCTCGACCTTCGGCCGCGGCAGCAGCATGCGCGATTTGATTTCCGCGAGCGTGGCGGCCATCACCATGTATTCGCCCGCGAGCTCGAGCTGCAATTCCTGCATCAGCTCGATGTACTGCATGTACTGCCGGGTGATCTCCGCCAGCGGAATGTCGAGGATGTCGAGGTTCTGCCGACGGATGAGATACAGCAGCAGATCGAGCGGACCCTCGAAGGCCTCGAGGAACACCTCGAGCGCCTGCGGCGGGATGTAGAGGTCCTTCGGCAGCTCGGTGATCGGCTCGCCACGGACGACGGCAAATGGCATTTCCATTTGTTCGGGCACTCCTTCCGCCGGCGCGGGCGGTGCCGGATCATTGGAGGCGACGATCTCGAGCTTCGGCTTCATGGGCGACGTCAGTCGGCCCGCAGATTCATCGCGCGGCGCACTTCATCGAGCGTCGCCCGCGCGGCTTCACGCGCCTTGTCCGCGCCCTCGGTCACGATGTTCCGCAGCAGCTCCGGGCTCTCCTCGAATTCCTGCGCGCGCTTCCGCAGGGTGTTGATCTCCTCGACCACCTTGTCGATGAGCGGCTTCTTGCAATCGAGGCAGCCGATGCCAGCGGTGCGGCAGCCGTTGTAGACCCACTCCCGCGTGCTGTCGTCGGAGTAGATCTTGTGAAGATCCCACACCGGGCACTTCTCGGGCGTGCCCGGGTCGGTGCGGCGGACCCGCGCCGGATCCGTCTGCATGGTGCGCATCTTCTGCGCGACGGCGTCCGGATCCTCGCGCATGCCGATGGTGTTGCCATACGACTTGGACATCTTGCGTCCGTCGAGCCCCGGCACCTTCGGCGTCTCCGTGAGCAACACCTGCGGCTCCGGCAGAATGGTGACGCCCGAGCCCTCGAGATAGCCGAGCAGCCGTTCCTTGTCCGCCACGGTGATGCGGTTGTTGCTGTGAACGAGCGCGCGGGCTCGCTCGAGCGACTCGGTGTCGCCGGCTTCCTGATAGCGCCGGCGCAGCTGGCGATACGTGGATGAATTTTTCCCGCCGAGGCTCTTCACGGCGAGCTCCGCCTTGATCTCGAAATCCGGCTCCCGGCCGTAGAGGTGATTGAAGCGGCGCGCGATCTCACGCGCGATCTCGAGATGCGACACCTGATCCTCGCCCACGGGCACGTAGGTGGGGCGATAGAGCAGGATGTCCGCGCTCTGCAGCAGCGGGTAGCCGAGAAAGCCGTACGTGGCGAGGTCCTTCTCCTTCAGGGCTTCCTGCTGATCTTTGTACGTGGGCACACGCTCGAGCCAGCCGAGCGGCGTGATCATCGATAGCAGCAGGTGCAGCTCCGCGTGCTCGGGCACGTGAGACTGCACGAAGATCGTCGCGACGCCCGGATTGAGCCCGGCCGCCAGAAAGTCGATAAGCACCTGCCGGATGTTCTCCTGCAGCTTCGACGTGTCCTCGTACCCGGTGGTGAGCGCGTGCCAGTCCGCAATGAAGAAAAAGCATTCGTACTGGTACTGCAGCTCGACCCAGTTGCGCAGGGCACCGTGGTAATTGCCGAGATGGAGCGCGCCGGTCGGGCGCACGCCGGACAGAATCCGGCGGGATTGCGGATTGGAGCTCACGGGTGATTGCCGTCCATGCGACGGCCAGCGACGCGGGTGGCTGGTGAGAAACGGATGTTGATATCAGAACGCGGGCTGCGACTGGGCACGCTGATGGCTCTGGAGACCCTTCAATTGAAACCGCGCGGATTATAGCCGAATGCCGGCGGCGCCGGCCGCCCGCGCCGGACGTTGCCCGCCACGAGACAGGCCGCGCTCAAACGGCCCGCAAAATGCCGGAAACGCGAGTGATATCGCCCTTGCCGTTGCGGACGATGGCTGGCGGCATCACCGCGAGATCGACCACGGTGGTCGGCTCCATCCCGCACGTGCCCCCATCCAGCACGGCGTCGATCTGGTGCTCCAACCGGGCGCGGATCTCATGCGGATCCGTCATCGGAGTGCTCTCGCCAGGCAGCATGAGCGTCGAGCTCATGAGCGGCTGCCCCAGCTCTTCGAGCAGAGCGAGCGGGACGGGATGGTTGGGCACGCGGATGCCGATAGTGCGACGGCGCTCATGCTGCAGCCTGCGTGGCGTTTCGCGCGTGGCCGGCAGCAGAAACGTGTATGCGCCGGGTGTGCAGGCCTTCAGCAGCCGAAACTGCCAGGTGTCCACCTTCGCGTACCGGCCGATCTCGCTCAGGTCCCTGCACACGAGCGTGAAATGGTGATTGCGGTCGGCCTGGCGGATGCGCCGCACGCGCTCGAGCGCGTCCTTGTCGCCCAGATGGAAACCGAGGGCGTAGCAGGAGTCGGTCGGGTAGGCGATGACACCGCCGTCACGCACGATGTCCGCCGCGCGCCGGATGAGGCGCGGCTGCGGATTCACGGGGTGGACTTCGAAATACTGGCTCAAGGTGCGCCTGCCGGGTCCGTCGAACCAATTGGGCTATGATACGCGGCCCGATTTTTCCGGCAGGTTTCGTGCCTTGCAGTCCATTCTCGAACTGGCGCCGCTGATCGCGTTCTTCGTCGCGTACTACCTGGGCGGTATTTACGTGGCCACGGGCGTGCTCATGGCGGCGATGGTGCTGATGGTGCTCGTGGACTACGCGCGCACACGCAAGGTGCCCGCGATGCACGGAGTCAGCACGGTGCTCGTGCTGCTCTTCGGCACGGCGACGCTGCTTCTGCACGACCAGCGATTCATCCAGTGGAAACCCACCGTGTTCTTCTGGCTGCTGAGCGCGGCGTTACTCGGAAGCATGTGGATCGGCAAGCAGCCGCTCGTGCAGCGTCTCGTGGGCAAGGTACTTGAGGGGCAGGTTCAGGTAACGGACGCAACCTGGCGCAAACTCAATCTCATGTGGTGCGCCTTCTATGCCGCCCTGGGGGTGGCCAACCTGCTGGTCGCATTCAACGCGAGCGAGGCCACCTGGGTGAAGTTCAAGGTCATTGGTCTCACGGCGCTGGTCTTCGCGTTCACCGCCGCGCAGTTGTTCTGGCTGATGCGCAGGCCAGCGGGCGAGCCTTCCGCGCAGGCGTGACATGACACAGGAGCGCATCAGCCGCATTCGCGCGGCCCTCGAACGCGAGCTCGCCCCGCTCGAGCTCGAAATCCAGGATGATAGTGCCCGCCACGCCGGGCACGCCGGCGCACGGGAGGGGGGACACTTTCGCGTGCGGCTGGTGTCGGAAAGCTTCCGCGGCAAGACGGCCATCCAGCGGCACCGGCTGGTGTACGCCGCGGTGGGGTCACTCATGGGGCGGGACATTCATGCGCTCAACATCGATGCCCGCACGCCAGAAGAAATCAGTTCATAAACATCACGTAACTTACTGAGATACAAGCAATGAAACTTCAGTGGACGCTCGCCATTGCGGGCCTTTGCACGCTGGCGGCCTGCCAGCCGAACGGGGCGGGTCCGAAGGGCTCGACGGGCAACTTCGGCGCGCCGGTCGCAACGGTCGACGGCCAGCCGATCGGCAAGGATCTCTTCGAGTTCTACGTGAAGAACCTCTCCGGCAAGTCCTCGAGCGAGCTCACGCCGGAGCAGCGCAATCAGGCGCTGGACAACCTCGTGCGTGCCCAGGTGATTGCCGCGCAGGCTCAGAAGGAAGGCCTGGCCGGCGAGAAGGATACGGCAGCGCTCATCGAGCTGCAGCGGCTGAACATCCTCCAGCAGGCGCTTTCCGAGAAGTATCTGAAGGACAAGCAGCCCACGGAGAAGGAGCTGCGCGCCGAGTACGAAACCCAGGTGGCGCAGATGTCCCATCAGGAGTACCACGCGAGGCACATCCTCGTCGCGACCGAGCAGTTCGCCGACAAGCTGGTGAAGGATCTCGAGCGCGGCGCCAAGTTCGAGGATCTGGCCAGGCGCGAGTCGATGGACAGCTCCAAGCAGAACGGTGGCGATCTCGGCTGGTTCACGCCGGACCGCATGGTGAAGCCGTTCGCGGATGCGGTGGTGGCGCTGAAGCCGGGTGAGTACACGCACACGCCGGTGCAGACCCAGTACGGGTGGCACATCATCAAGCTCGAGGAGACGCGTGATCTCGCGCCGCCGACCTACGAGTCCGTGAAGCAGCGCCTCGAGCAGGTGATCCTGGCGCGGAAGTTCCGGGATTACGTGGACGGGCTCATGAAGACCGCAAAAGTCGAGAACAAGCTCGAAGCTTCAGCAGCTCCCGCCGCACCGGCCGAAGGCAGCGCACCCGCCGCGCCCGCCGGCTCGAAGTAACGCCGCTACGCACGCCCCGGCAGGGGCTGCGCGTCGAAACTCTGGCCCGTGATGCCCCGGCTCGCGGGCCCGAGCAACGCGAGATAGGGCGCCGTGATGGCTTCCGGGGGCGGCAGGCTCTCGGGGTTTTCGGCAGGGTAGGCCTGCAGGCGCATGGCCGTGCGCGTGGGGCCGGGGTTCAGGGTGTTCACGCGCACGGCGGACACGTTGTCCAGCTCCTGCGCGAGCACCTGCGAAAGGCCTTCGATCGCGAACTTCGACACCGCGTACGCCCCCCAGAACGCGCGGCCCTTGCGTCCCACGCTGCTCGACGTGAAGACAATCGACGCGTCCTGCGAACGCTTCAGCGCTGGCAGCAACACGTGCGTGAGCGCGAAAGCAGCCGTCACGTTCACATGCATCACGCGGTAGAACGTGGGCACGTCGTAATGCTCGATGGGCGCGAGCATGCCCAGCAGGCTGGCGTTGTGTAGCAGACCATCCAGCCGCCCGTAACGCTCGACCACCGCTGCGGCAAGCGTGTCGTAGTCCGAGGCGACGGCTTTTTCGAGATCGAACGGCGCGATCGTCGCTTCCTCCCGTCCGAGGGCCGCGATCTCCGCATGCACCGCCTCCAGGTCCTTGAGCTTCCGCCCGATGAGCACGACGCTCGCGCCATGCCGTGCACAGGCCAGCGCAACGGCGCGCCCGATTCCCCGCGTGGGGCCCGTGATGGCGATGACGCGCCCGGCCAGCTCATCGGGGCCCGGTGTGAACGTGCGGGGATCGAAAGTCGTGGTCATGTGCTCTTGCCGTTCGCGAACGTGGATGCGGAAGACGCCGAACAGGCGTCGTCAGTGTCGGCGTGCGCCGGCTGCTGCTGCCGGCAGGGAGCGTTCCTTGCCCTCGAAATCTTCCGCACCGGCCGGCGGAGCGTCGGACGTTTCGGGCGCATCCGTTTGCGCCCGAGGCGCGGGTTCCGCAGCCGGCTCCTCTGCGGAGGGTTCTGCGGATGCATCGTCCTTCGGGCCACCCGCATCCTCCACCACATCATCGGGTGCGGTGCTCTGCGCGGCGAGCGATTTCGATTTGCCGGGGGCCTCGAGTTTCGGCGCGGCCGTGGTGGCGCGAGCCCGCTGCGCCAGAGGCTCCAGCTGCTGCAGCGGTGCGTCCGGCGTGACGCCCAGCTCCGGAAAGCGCCGCGCTTGCGGCAGCACCTGCCGTTCGAGCGAGCCGACCGCCGAGTTGTAGGCCTCCACGGCCTTGTTCAGCCGTTGACCGAGCTGGGCGATGTGGCCGATGAAGTTGCCCAGTCGACGATACAGCTCCTGCCCGAGCTCGCGAATCACCGCGGCATTCTCTGCGACAGCCGACTGCCGCCACCCGTGCGCCACGGTCTTCAGCAGTGCGATGAGCGTGGAGGGCGTTGCGATGATCACCCCCTGCTTGAGGGCGGTTTCCAGAAGGTCCGGCCGCTCGGCGAGCGCGGTCGAGAGGAACTGGTCCCCCGGCAGGAACAGGATCGCGAACTCGGGGCTGCGCTCGAACTGCGCCCAGTAGGCCTTCGAGCCGAGGTGCCGCACGCGCGTCTCCACCTGCTGCGCGTGGCGCCTCAGCGCGGCGGCGCGTGCCTCCTCGGTCGTGGCCTCGATGGCTTCGAGATAGGCGTCGAGTGGTGTCTTCACGTCCACCACCAGATCGCGCCCTTCGGGCATGTGCACGACGAGGTCCGGGCGGAGCGCGCCGTCTTCGCCGAAGAGATGCAGCTGTTCCGTGAAGTCGCTGTGCTCGGTCATGCCGGCGATCTCGACGATGCGCCGGAGCGTCATCTCGCCCCACCGGCCCCGCACTTCGGGGCGCCGCAGGGCTGTCACGAGATTGCGCGTCTCGCGCTGGAGCTGGGCGTGCCCCTCGGAGAGGCTTTCGATCTGCGCGCGCAAGGAAGCGAAGGCGTCCCGCCGTTCGCGCTCGACGGCCTGTGTCTGCGCTTCCACCTTTTCCAGCGCGGCGCGCAGCGGTTCCACCATCTGCGCAATGGCGGTTTCGCGCTCCCGCAAGGCGTTCTGCGCAACGAGTTGCTCGCGGCTCAGGGATTCGCGCGCAAGACGCAGGAACATCTCGCTGTTGGCTCGCAGGCTCTCGCTCGCGAGCGAATCGAACGCGGCGCGCAGGCGCGTTTCGGCTTGCTCGAGAAGCGCGACGCGCTCGCTCGCCTGGCGTGCTTCAGTTTCGCGGCGGACGCGCTCGCTTTCGAGCGCGACATGGAGATCGTGCTTTTCGCGATTCGCGCGCAGGGCGGCCAGGGCGTACCCCACGGCGAACCCGAGAATCAGCGCGATGCCCGCGAGGCTGACTGCAACCGTGATGCTCATCGTGCGCAGGATCTCACGAACCGGCGTCCGGGCGCTGCAAATGCACGATGTAGTTGATGGACGGATCGCGTGTCAGCCGGCACTGGTTCGTGAACGGATTGAATTCCAGACCGGCGACGTCCATGAGGGCGAGCCCAGCGTTGCGGGCCCAGGCGGCGAGCTCCGCCGGGCGGATGAGCCGCTCGTACTCGTGCGTGCCGCGCGGGATGAGTCTCATCACGTACTCCGCGCCCACGATCGCGAGCAGGAACGATTTCAGGTTGCGGTTGATGGTGGACACGAACACGGAGCCGCCGGGTTTCACCAGGCGCGCAAGCGTTGCGAGCGTGGCGGCCGGGGAGGGCACGTGCTCCAGCATTTCCATGCAGGACACGACATCGAACGTGCCGGCTTCCTGAGCCGCGACGGTTTCGGCGTCCGTGAGCCGGTAATCGATCTGGATGCCCTGCTCGGCGGCGTGCAGCCGCGCGATCTCGATCATGCCCTCGGCCAGATCGATGCCCGTGACCGTTGCGCCGGCGCGCGCGAACGCTTCGCACAGCAGCCCGCCACCGCACCCGACATCCAGCACGCGCGCGCCGTTCAGCGATGCGCGCTCGGCGACGTAGCGCGCGCGCACGGGATTGAGAATGTGCAGCGGCCTGAACTCGCCCTGCGGATCCCAGAAGCGATGCGAGAGCGCGTGAAACTTGCCGATCTCGGCTGCGTCGGCAGTTGCGGGCCCGGCCGGGCCGGTGGCGCCAGGGGTCATGATGTTGCGTGTACTCCGGTTCAACCTGTCATGCGGATTCGTGCCGCCCACTGCTGCAACAGATGCCGCTGTTCCTGTTCATCGAATGCGAGCAGGCGCCCTTGCGCCACGGCTGCGCGGCCGGCAACCCACACGTCCGATACGTTCTGGCGCGTGGCCGAGAACAGCACGGCTTCGGCCACACTGACGACGGGCTGACACGCGAGCGAGCCGAGATCGATGCACACGAGGTCCGCCGACTTGCCCACTTCGATCGACCCGCATGTGGCGCCGAGGCCCAGTGCAATCGCACCGCCCAAGGTTGCGGCGCGAAGCGCGTCGTAAGCAGAAAGAGGGCGAGCCTCGATGCCCTGCCGCGCAGACGCGAGCTGTGCCGCCAGCCGCGCTTCCGCCAGCACGTCGAGAGCGCCGGCGGTCACGGGCGAGTCCGAGCCCAGGCCGACGGGAACGCCGCGTTCCTGAAGCCGGGCCACTGGCGTCCAACCACTGCCGAGGCGCAGGTCCGACTGCGGGCACGCGACCACCGCGATGCCGGTCTCGTGCGCAAGCTCGAGATCTGCGGGATCGAGCCGGTTCATGTGAACGGCCGTGAAGCCGGGGCGCAGCAGGCCGAGATCGGCGAGTCGCTGGAGAGGTCTGCGTCCGTGCTGGCTCAGCGTGTCGCGCACTTCGACTTCCGTTTCGTGCACGGGCATGGCGATGCGCGCATCGATCTCGTCCGCAACGCTGCGGACGTGCGTGAGCGCCGCATCGCTGATCGCGTACGACGGAGGAGGCGCGAAGTACAGCGACACCCATGGATTCGATTTGTAGTCGTCCCACAGGCGCTCGGCCCGCGCGAGTTGTGTGACGGAATGCGGGTTGGAGCTGTTCTCTGCATCCTGAACCGGAAGCCCGATCACCGCGCGCACGCGGGCGGCGGCTGCGGCGCGCGCGGCTTCGTCCGGGAAAAGGTACGACTCCCCGAAGGCCGTGATGCCCGCGCGGAGCATCTCCGCAATCGCGAGCTGCGTGCCTTCCCGCACGAAATCCGGGTTCACCCAGCGAAGCTCGGCGGGCGCAACCGTTTCGCGCCACCAACGCATGAGCGGCCCCTGCACCGGCAGGCCCCGCAACAGCATCATGGACGCGCGCGTGTGCGCATTCACGAAGCCGGGCATCAGAACATGATCCGGCCGCAGCACGCGCTCGCGCGGTTCGAAGCGCGCTTCGAGATCCGCGAGCGCACCCACGCCCACGATGCGCCCGCGGTCGACCACCACGCCGTGCCGCTCGAACGTATCGGGCGCCGGCGCGATGGGCAGAAGCCATCGGGGCGCGATCAGCAGATCGGCAGGTTCCTTGGACTGCATCGGCGCGCAGGACTCTTTCGGTTTCGAACCGTTCTTTCGGGGGCGCGAAGAGGGGCCCGAAGTATAGTACGTCGCGCCTGCCCCACACGGGTGTATCGCGGGCGCCGCCGGAGGGGCCCGTGTGGTAAAGTTCGCCTTTCCCCAGCTTTCCAGGTCGAATGTCGGAAATCGCTCGCGAAATCGTGCCGGTCAATCTCGAAGACGAGATGCGGCAGTCCTATCTCGACTATGCCATGAGCGTCATCGTCGGGCGTGCGTTGCCCGATGTGCGCGATGGTCTCAAGCCCGTGCATCGACGCGTGCTCTACGCCATGCGGGAGCTGTCGAACGACTGGAACAAGCCGTACAAGAAATCGGCTCGTGTCGTCGGCGACGTCATCGGTAAATACCACCCGCACGGCGACACGGCGGTGTACGACACCATCGTGCGCATGGCGCAGCCGTTCTCGATGCGCTACCTGCTCATCGACGGGCAGGGCAATTTCGGCTCGGTGGACGGCGACATGCCCGCGGCCATGCGCTACACCGAGGTGCGCATGTCGCGCCTCGCGCACGAGCTGCTCGCGGACATCGACAAGCAGACGGTCGACTTCGTCCCGAACTACGACGAGACCGAGTCCGAGCCGGCCGTGCTGCCCACGCGCGTGCCGAACCTGCTCATCAACGGGCAGACGGGCATCGCCGTGGGCATGGCCACGAACATCCCGCCGCACAATCTCACGGAAGTGGTGAACGCGTGCCTGGCCATGCTCGACAACCCGGCCATCACGCTGGCCGAGCTGATGCAGCACATCCCCGGCCCGGATTTCCCCACGGCCGGCATCATCAACGGCGCCCAGGAAATCGCCACGGCGTATCGCACGGGGCGTGGGCGGCTCTCGATCCGCGCGCGCACGCACATCGAGGACATCGGCAAGGGCGAGCGTCAGGCGATCATCGTCACCGAGCTGCCGTACCAGGTGAACAAGGCGCGGCTGCTCGAGCGCATTGCGGATCTCGTGCGCTCGAAGGACATCGACGGCATCTCCGAGCTGCGCGATGAGTCCGACAAGGACGGTATGCGCGTCGTCATCGAGCTGAAGCGCGGTGAGGTGGCGGACATCGTCCTCAACAACCTCTTCGCGCAAACGCCGATGGAGACCGTGTTCGGCATCAACATGGTCGCGCTTCAGGACGGGCAGCCGAAGCTGCTGTCGCTGAAGGAGATGCTCGAGGCGTTCATCCGGCATCGTCGCGAAGTCATCACGCGGCGGACGATCTTCGATCTTGCGAAGGCGCGCGAGCGCGCGCACATCATCGAAGGTCTCGCCGTTGCGCTCGCAAACATCGACGAGATCATCGCGCTCATCAAGGCCGCGGCCACTCCGGCCGAGGCCCGCGCGGCCCTGCAGGCGCGCGGCTGGGGCCCCGGCGTGGTTCCGGAGCTTCTCGAGCGTGCGGGTGCGATTTCCACGCGTCCGGCGGGGCTTGCGGCCGAGGCCGGCCTGCACCGGGATTCCGGGCTGTACTACCTCTCCGAAGCGCAGGCGCAGGCCATCCTGGACATGCGCCTGCACCGGCTGACCGGCCTCGAGCAGGACAAGATCATCGAGGAATTCCGGGAACTGCTGGCGCGCATCGCGGATTTGAGCGACATCCTGGCGCGGCCCGAGCGGCTCACCCAGGTGATCCGCGAGGAGCTCATCGAAGTGCGCGAGCAGTACGGCGATGCGCGCCGCACCGAGATCAACCGCGACCATCTGGACCTCAGCACCGAGGATCTCATCGAGCCTCAGGATGTGGTGGTCACGCTCTCGCACGCCGGCTACGCAAAGTCCCAGCCGGTGGCGGAATACCAGACTCAGCGCCGCGGTGGGCGAGGCAAGGCTGCTACGGCAGTCAAGGACGAGGACTTCGTGGAGAAACTATTCGTGGCACACACTCATGACACCGTTCTCTGTTTCTCGAACCGCGGCAAGGTGTACTGGCTGAAGGTGTACGAGCTGCCGCAGGCAGGCCGCGGCGCTCGCGGCAAGCCCATGGTGAACCTGCTGCCGCTCGAGGAAGGCGAGAAGATCAGCGCCGTGCTGCCCGTGAAGCAGTACGACGAGACGCACTTCGTCTTCATGGCCACGAGCCAGGGCACGGTGAAGAAGACGCCGCTCACGGCCTTCTCGCGTCCGCGCACCACGGGAATCATCGCGCTCGATCTGGCGGAGAACGATCGGCTGGTGGGAGTGGGCCTGACGGATGGCACGAAGGAGATCATTCTCGTCTCGAGCGGCGGCAAGGCCATCCGCTTCAACGAGTCCGAAGTGCGTCCCATGGGGCGCGAGGCGGCGGGCGTGCGCGGCATCAAGCTCGGCGAGGGCCATGAGGTGATCGCGCTGATCGTGGTGGGCGAGGGGAACATCCTCACGGCGTCCGAAAATGGATACGGCAAGCTCACCCCGCTCGAGGAATTCCCGCAGCACGGGCGCGGAGGCCAGGGCGTCATCGCCCTGCAGACCACGGAGCGCAACGGCAAGTGCGTCGCCGGTCTGCAGGTCTCCGCCGGCCAGGAAATCATGCTGATCAGCTCCACGGGCACGCTCGTGCGCACGCCGGTCAGTGAAATCTCCGTCGTGGGCCGCAACACGCAGGGCGTCCGCCTCATGCGTCTCGGCGAGGGCGAGCGTCTGGTGGGCATCGAGCGCATCGACGAATCGCTCGAGGCCGAGTCCGAGGGGGCGGCGGAAGCCGCCAACCCGAGCGCGACGACGGAAGAGCCACCCACCTCGCCGCAATCGTGATCGTCTGCGTGGCAGCGGGCGTGCTCCCGCTGCCACGCGCACCCTTCCGGTCAGGCGCTGTGCGCAGGTGCCAATCTTTGCTGCGCGCGTAACGGGAAATCGGCCGCCAAAACGGCGGCCGAGTTGTATAAGATCGCGCATTCCCGATTGGTCCGATTTTCAAAGGGATCTCGTGCGCGTATTCAATTTCGCCGCGGGGCCGGCCACCCTGCCCCTGGAAGTCCTTCAACAGGCTCGCGAGGAGCTGCTCGACTGGCAGGGCTCCGGCATGTCCGTCATGGAAGTGAGCCATCGCGGCAAGGCCTTCATCGCCTGTGCGCAGGAGGCGGAAAGCGTGCTGCGCGAGTTGCTGGCCGTGCCGGCGAACTACAAGGTGCTTTTCCTGCAGGGTGGCGGCACGGGTCAGTTCGCCGCCGTGCCGGCGAATCTCACCACGCCCGACTCGGTCGTGGATTACATCAATACCGGGTCCTGGTCGAAGAAGGCGCTGGGTGAGGCGAAGCGCTTCTGCAAGGTGAACATCGCGGCGGATGAAGCCGCGTCGAAGTACACCACCGTGCCGGAGCAGAGCGCGCTGAAGCTCACTCCGAACGCGGCGTACGTGCACTACACGCCGAACGAAACCATCGGCGGCGTGGAATTTCCGTACATCCCGGACACGGGCAACGTGCCGCTCGTGGCGGACATGTCCTCGACGCTCCTGTCGCGCCCGCTGGATGTGTCGAAGTTCGGCATCATCTACGCGAGCGCGCAGAAGAACATCGGTCCGGCCGGCCTCGCCGTCGTCATCGTGCGGGAGGATCTGCTCGGTCGCGCCCGGCCAGGCACGCCGTCGATCCTCGATTACACCGAGATGGCGGCGAACGGCTCCATGTCCAACACGCCGCCGACGTTCGCGTGGTATCTCGCGGGCCTGGTGTTCAAATGGCTGAAGCGCAACGGCGGGCTCACGTGGATTGCCGAGCGCAACCGCGCCAAGGCCGAGAAGCTTTACGCAGCCATCGACGCGTCCGGCTTCTACCGCAATCCCGTGGCGAAGCATTGCCGCTCGTGGATGAACGTGCCTTTCACGCTCGCGAACCCCGAGCTGGACAAGACCTTCATCGCGGAGGCGAACGCGGCGGGACTTGCGTACCTCGAAGGGCACCGGTCGGTCGGCGGCATGCGCGCGAGCATCTACAACGCGATGCCGCCCGAAGGGGTGGACGCCCTGATCGCCTTCATGAAGGAATTCGAACGCCGTTACGGCTGAACCCGCGCGAACTCGAGCTCCCGACATGCGCTTCCGAATCCAGACGCTCAACAACATCAGTGCGCGCGGCCTCGAGCGGCTGCCGCGCGATCGCTACGACATCGCCCCGGACATCGCCGATCCGCACGGCATCCTCGTGCGCTCCGCCGACATGCACAGCATGGTCGTGCCGGAATCCGTGCTCGCCGTTGGCCGCGCCGGTGCGGGCACGAACAACATCCCGGTGGCTGCGCTCAGCAAGCGGGGCGTTCCCGTCTTCAACGCGCCCGGCGCCAATGCGAACGCGGTAAAGGAACTGGTGCTCGCCAGCCTGTTCCTCGCTGCGCGCAACATCTGCCAGGCGTGGGACTTCGCCCGCTCCCTCGAAGGCGACGACGAAGCCATCGACAAGGCGGTCGAGGCCGGCAAGAAGAAATTCGTCGGTTTCGAGATTCCGGGCCGCACGCTCGGCGTCGTGGGGCTCGGCGCCATCGGCGTGCATGTGGCCAACTCCGCGCATGCGCTCGGCATGAAGGTGCTCGGCTACGATCCGCAGATCACCGTGCAGCGTGCGTGGCAGCTCTCATCGAATGTGGAGCAGGCGCTGTCGCTCGACGATCTCTTTGCGCGCTCCGACGTCGTCACCGTGCACGTGCCGCTCACGAATGACACGCGCGGCCTGGTCAACGCGGCGCGCCTGAAGCTCATGAAGAAGAGCGGGGTGGTCCTCAATTTCTCCCGCGCCGCCATCGTGGACGATCAGGCCATCATCGCCGCGCTGGACGATGGTCGCCTGCATGCCTACGTGTGCGACTTCCCGAAGAACGCGCTGAAATCCCATCCCAAGGTCATCACGCTGCCGCACCTCGGTGCCTCCACGGGCGAAGCCGAAGAGAACTGCGCCGTCATGGTGGCGGATACGCTGCGCGACTTCCTGGAAAACGGGAACATCCGCAACAGCGTCAACTACCCCGAAGCGGTGTTGCCCCGTGCGCCGAATACCGCGCGGCTCGCCATCGCGAACAGCAACGTGCCGAACATGGTGGGCCAGATCTCCACGTGTCTTGCGTCGGCGGGCCTCAACATCGCGGACCTGCTGAACAAGTCCCGGGGCGAATACGCCTACACGCTCATCGATGCGGACGGCGCGGTACCGGAAGAGCTGGTCGCCCGGATCAGGGCGATCGACGGCGTGCTGTCCGCACGCCTCGTCTGAGGCCACACACTCACATGGCGCGCAAGCAATCCCGATCTGCACCCCGCACCGGCGCGAAACGTACTGCAGTGAGAACGCGCGCGAGCCGCAAGGCCGCCGAGCGCTCCTCCCGCGACGCCGCGCCGGTGGATCTCGAGCAGGTGCGCAGTCGCATCGATGCGGTAGACGAGAAAATCCACAACCTGCTGAACGAGCGCGCGAGGCTCGCGCAGCTCGTGGGCATTTCCAAGACGCTGGACGGGCGTACGGTCGATTTCTACCGGCCCGAGCGGGAAGCCCAGGTCCTGCGCATGGCGAAGGCGCGGAACAAGGGGCCGCTGCGGAACGAGGAAGTGCTGCGCCTGTTCCGCGAGATCATGTCCGCGTGCCTTGCGCAGCAGGAGCCGCTCAAGGTGGCCTTCCTCGGCCCGGAGGGCACCTTCACGCAGACGGCCGTGTACACGCACTTCGGGCATTCCGTGCGGGCGCTGGCATTGCCCTCCACGGACGAGGTGTTTCATGAGGTGGAGTCGGGCGCGGCGGACTTCGGCATCGTGCCCATCGAGAACTCCACCGAAGGGGTGGTGAACAACACGCTCGATCGCTTCCTCAATTCGCCGCTGAAGATCTGCGGCGAAGTCGAGCTGCGCATCCACCATTTCCTCATGGGCAACATGGATTCGCTGGATCGCATCCAGCGCGTGTGCGCGCATGCGCAGGCGCTCGCGCAGTGCCGCGTGTGGCTCGACGATCATTTGCCGGATGTGGAGCGCGTGCCCGTGTCCAGCAACGCCGAAGGCGCGCGCCGCGCGCGGGACGAGAAGGGCACTGCCGCCATTGCGGGCCAGACGGCCGCGGAGATCTACGGCCTGAAGGTGCTCGCCGCGGAGATCGAGGACCGCCCGGACAACACCACGCGCTTCTTCGTTCTGGGCCGCAAGCTCTTCCGGCCGAGTGGGGACGACCGCACGACGCTCCTCGTCTCCGTGGCGCACACCGATACCTCGGGCGCGCTGTTCCACCTGCTCGAACCGCTGTCGCGATACAAGGTGAACATGACTCGCATCGAGTCGCGGCCGTCTCACCGGCGCAAGTGGGATTACGTGTTCTTCATCGACATCGAAGGGCACGCGGAAGACAAGCACGTGGCCAAGGCGCTCGAGGCGCTGAAGCGGCGTGCATCGCTGTTCCGCGTGCTTGGTTCCTATCCGCGCGCCGTCACGGCGTAGTGACATGACGATACAGCGTTATTTCTGCCAACCCGGAAGCGTTATCGGCGGCGAGCTGAGCGTGCCGGGCGACAAGTCCATCTCGCATCGCGCGCTCATGCTGGGCGGCATCGCCGAAGGTGAAACGGAGATCACCGGGTTCCTCGAAAGCGAGGATTGCCTTGCCACGCTCGCAGCGTTGCGCAGCCTTGGGGTGAACATCGCGCGTTTCGCGGGCAACCGCGTTGTCGTGCACGGCGTGGGGCCTGAGGGGTTCAACGCGCCCGCCGCGCCGCTCGACATGGGCAATGCCGGCACGGCCATGCGGCTCTTCATGGGTCTGCTGGCAGGTCAGAAGTTCGACTCCACGCTCATCGGGGATTCGTCGCTCATGAAGCGCCCGATGGAGCGGGTCGCGGTGCCGCTCCGGCTCATGAACGCGGACATCACCACGCAGAACGGCACGCCGCCGGTGCAGATCCGCGGGGGCCGGCAGCTGAAGGCCATCGATTACGAGTTGCCCGTTGCGAGCGCGCAGGTGAAATCCGCGCTGCTGCTTGCAGCGTTGCGCGCGGATGGCCGCACGCGTGTGGTCGAGCCAGCGCCTACTCGGGATCACACCGAGCGCATGCTCGCGCAGTTCGGCGTGGAGGTGCTCCGGAACGATCGTGTAGTCGCCATCGAAGGCGGGCAGGTGCTGCGGGGTACGCGCGTGGAGGTGCCGGGGGATTTCTCGTCCGCCGCGTTCTTCATGGTGCTCGGCTGCCTCGCGGCGAAGAACGGCCTCACGATTCGCAACGTCGGCGTCAATCCGACCCGCACCGGCCTGCTCGACATGCTCGTCATGATGGGCGCGGACATTCGCGTCCGGCCGAAAGGCACGCCCGAGCAGCAGGGCCGCTTCACGGGGGAGCCGCTGGCGGACATCGAAGTGCGCGCGAGCCGGCTGCGCGGCATCACCGTGCCGGAATCGCTGGTGCCGCTGTCGATCGATGAGTTCCCCGTGTTCTTCATCGCCGCCGCCTGTGCGGAGGGGGAGACGCTCGTTCGTGGCGCGCACGAGCTGCGCGTGAAGGAAAGCGATCGCCTCGCCGTGATGGCGGAGGGGCTCGCGCGGCTTGGCGTGGAACACGAGTTGCTCCCCGATGGCATCTGGATCCGCGGCGGCTCGGGCTTCTCCGGAGGCACCATCGACAGTCACGGCGACCATCGGATTGCCATGTCCTTCGCGGTGGCGAGCGCGCGCGCCGCGGGCCCCCTCGAGATTCGTGATGTGGCCAACGTCGCCACCTCATTCCCCGGCTTCGTGAACATCGCGCGGAGCGCCGGGCTGCAGATCGACACGGTTTGACGGCGTAAATGGCGCCACCGGTCGTCACCATCGATGGTCCCAGCGGCTCCGGCAAGGGCACCATCGCCCGTGCCGTGGCCCGGCACGCGGGCTGGCACCTGCTCGACAGCGGGGCGCTCTATCGGCTCACGGCCCTGGCTGGCGCCCGCGCGGGGCTCGACCCGCAGGACGTTCAGGGCCACGCCCGCCTGGCCGGCGCCATGAACGTGACGTTCGGCAGCCAGAGCGACGGCACCGAGCGCATCACCCTGGACGGGGAGGATGTGACCTCCGAGCTGCGCTCGGAGACTACCGGCAGCGGAGCCTCACGCGTGGCGGCCTGGCCGGAGGTGCGGGAGGCGCTCCTGGCGCGCCAGCGCGCCTTTGCGCAGCCCCCCGGGCTCGTGGCGGACGGGCGCGACATGGGGACGGTGGTTTTTCCCGATGCCGCCCTCAAGATCTTCCTCACTGCGAGCGCCGAAGAGCGCGCCTTGCGGCGCTATAAGCAGTTGAAAGACAAGGGTTCGGATGTTAGCCTTCCCGCCCTTTCGCGCGAGATAGCCGAGCGGGATTCCCGGGACTCGACCCGTGCGGTGGCTCCGTTGAAGCCCGCGCCGGATGCCGAGGTGATCGATTCCACCGGTCTGTCGATCGGGCAGGTCGTCGATCGCGTACTCGCCATCGGACGCAGCCGCTCGCTCTGGCCCTGATTGTTTCGAAGGCGTCGTGTCGCGAATTTGCGGAAAGTGTAACGGTGTGTCGGCCCGCATGGACGGCGGGACCGGAAATGCAACTGCCTGGGTCGCAGCGGATGCGCTCCAGTACATGCGCGAGCACCTCGTCATCGGGACGGGCCGGCCGCGCGAAGTGAAGGTATGACAGAAAGTTTCGCTCAGCTCTTCGAAGAAAGTCTCGCCAACAAACGTATTCGCCCCGGCATGATCCTGACGGGGCTCGTCGTGGAGGTCACGGATGACGTCGTCATCGTCAACGTGGGCCTCAAGTCCGAGGCCGTGATCCCCGTCGAACAGTTCAAGAACGAACGTGGTGAGGTGGAGGTCAAGGCGGGCGACGAAGTCGAGGTCGCGCTCGATTCCGTCGAGGATGGCACCGGAGAGACCCGGCTGTCCCGCGAGAAGGCAAAGCGTGCCCGCACGTGGACGCGCCTCGAGCAGGCCTTCCAGAATTCGGAGATCGTCACGGGTGTGATCACCGGCCGCGTCAAGGGCGGTTTCACGGTGGAAATCGAGAACGTCCGCGCGTTCCTGCCGGGCTCGCTCGTGGATGTGCGCCCGGTGCGCGATACGTCATACCTCGAGAACAAGCCGCTCGAGTTCAAGGTCATCAAGCTCGATCAGAAGCGCAATAACGTCGTCGTTTCGCGGCGTGCCGTCGTCGAGCAGGAGTTCTCCGCCGAGCGCAGCGCGCTCATGGAAAACCTGCAGGAAGGCGCGGTCGTGCGCGGCACGGTGAAGAATCTCACCGACTACGGCGCGTTCGTCGACCTGGGCGGCATCGATGGCCTGCTGCACATCACGGACATGGCGTGGAAGCGCGTCAAGCATCCTTCCGAAGTCGTCAAGGTCGGCGACGAGATCGATGTGCGCATCCTGAAGTTCGACCGCGAGCGCTCGCGCGTGAGCCTCGGCCTCAAGCAGCTCGGCGCCGATCCGTGGGAGAACATCTCCCGGCGCTACCCGCCGCACACGCGCGTGTTCGGCAAGGTCACGAACATTGCCGACTACGGCGCGTTCGTGGAAATCGAAGATGGCGTCGAGGGTCTGGTCCACGTGTCCGAGATGGACTGGACCAACAAGAACGTGAACCCTGCGAAGGTCGTGCACACGGGCCAGGAAGTGGAGGTCATGGTGCTCGACGTCGACGAGGAGCGCCGCCGCATCTCCCTCGGCCTCAAGCAGTGCCAGGCGAACCCCTGGAAGGAGTTCGCGGAAAACTACAACCGCGGCGACCGCGTCACCGGCCAGATCAAGTCCATCACGGACTTCGGCATCTTCATCGGCCTGCCGGGCAACATCGACGGCCTCGTGCACCTGTCCGACATCTCCTGGGATCAGCCCGGCGAGGAAGCCGTGCGCAATTACCAGAAAGGTCAGCAGATCGAGGCGATGGTGCTGTCCATCGATCCGGAGCGCGAGCGCATCAGCCTCGGCATCAAGCAGCTCGCGAAGGATCCCTTCTCCGCCTACATCGCGGAGAACCCGAAGGGCACCATCGTGCGCGGTATCGTCAAGGAAGTGGATGCGCGGGGCGCCATCATCGATCTCGGCAACGGGGTCGAGGGCCAGCTGCGCGCGTCCGAGCTGGGGCGCGATCGGGTGGAGGATGCGCGCACCGTGCTCAGGGAGGGCGAGGAGATCGAGGCGAAGTTCACTGGCGTGGACCGCAAGACTCGCACGATCTCGCTCTCCATCAAGGCGAAAGAAATACATGAGGAGGCGGAGGCGGTGCAGAGCTATCGCTCCTCCGATCAGACGTCCAGCGGCACGAGCCTGGGCGATCTGCTGAAGGAGCACATCGGCGACCGCAGCTGACCGCCGGAACGGGAGCGACCGAAAACGCGCGGCGCGGGCCTCGCCGCCTGCGCCGCGCCGGTCGTTGGGAGAGCCCGGTTGCGGGCTCTTTCGGGGTGCCTGAAAGGCGAGACATGACGAAGTCGGAACTCATCGAGATCATCACGGCCAAGCAGAAGCACCTGCCTGCCAAGGACGTCGAGCTGGCGCTGAAGCAGATCCTGGAAATCATGAGCGACGCGCTCTCCGCGGGCGAACGGATCGAGATTCGAGGCTTCGGCAGCTTTTCGCTGCACTTCCGCCCGCCGCGCCAGGGCCGCAACCCCAAGACAGGGGAGGCCGTGGCCCTCTCCGGGAAATACGTCCCGCACTTCAAGCCCGGCAAGGACCTGCGCGAGCGCGTGAACGACGGCGCGGGACGCCCGATCCGCGACTGACCCCCGGGGAAGAAGTCGCCCGCCAGCGATTTCTTCGCGACCCGGACTTCGTTTCTTCTTCTTCCGGCAGGCGCATCCGTTGCCGGCCGTTCCTCTGAATCCGATTCCGGCGCGGCAATTTTCCGAGCCCTTCTATTCTCCGCCGCTACCCAAGGCGTGACTCGTGCCGGCTCCGCCTGTGCACCGGGTTCTGCGCGGCAGGTTCGAGACTCCGCTCCGGTTGGTGCGGCAGATACCCCTTGTCGTGGCGACGTGCCTCACCACGCACGCCCACTGCCCGGCGCGTTCGACAAGCTGCTAGCCTTGGCGCGTGATCGATCTGCCGCCATTCCTGCTGGGTCTTGCGTTCGTGCTGGTGGGCGCGGCCGCCTGGTATCTCGGCCGGCGCAGCGGAGCGGCGCGCACGGTGCGTCTGCCGCGTGACTACTATCTCGGTCTCGAGCACCTCATCAACGATCGCATCGATCGCGCGGCGGAAGTCTTCGCTCGCGTGGCGGAAGCCGAAGGCGATGCCACGGAAATCCAGTTCGCGCTCGGCAGCCTGTTCAGGCGGCGCGGCGAGGTGGAACGCGCCATCGCCGTGCACTCGCGCCTGCGCGAGCAGGGGCCGCCGGCACTGCGCGAGAAAGCCGCCTTTGCGCTGGGGCAGGACTACCTGAGCGCCGGGCTCATGGACCGCGCCGAGCGCATCTTCGAAGAGCTCTCCGCGTCGCGGGACTACCGGAATTCCGCCCTGGAGCATCTGCTGCGCGTGTACGAGCAGCAGATGGATTGGCCGAACGCACTGAAGATCTTCCACGAGCTGCCACCGCCCGTTCAGGAAGAGCAGAAGCGTGTCGCCGCCCACTACCTTTGCGAGCTCACGGAGCAAGCTCTTCTGCAGGGCGACCTGGATCGCGCGCAGCTGCTGCTGCGGCAAGCGCGATCGCATGATGAAAGTCTGCCGCGGGCCGGAATTCTCTCCGCGCGGATCATCGAGGCGTCGGGCGATGCCTCGGGCGCGCTCACCGCATACCTCCTCGCGCTGGAAGCGGCCCCTTCTCTGGCCCTTGAAATCATCCCGCGGGTGCTGGCGCTGGCAAGCCAGCTGGGAGACGAGGGCATCGTCGACGAGCTCACCGCGCGCTTGCGCAGCACCGGACGCGTAACCGAGCGGCAACTCGCGTGGCTGCTTGCGACCGCTCTTCCGACGCTAGGAGTGCCGCGCCTGCCGGAGCTGGCAGGCAGTAACACGTCTCCGGCCGAAGCTCGTGCGCTGGGCGCCATGCTCACGCGCATGAGCGATACAGGCGGGCGGTATCAGTGCGACGACTGTGGGTTGCACAGTGTGGGCTGGTACTGGCGCTGCCCGAAATGC
>JADGHX010000139.1 GCA_019683695.1 Steroidobacteraceae bacterium | reverse complement strand
TCTGGTTCCCATCTTGGTCTCCGCGCTGGTGACTGTACCAACCGCTTTGACAAGTAGGAATTGGAAAAGTGTCACCCATTTCGGTGAATCTCAATAATGAGGTTTGCTGAAGTCTTCGCCACCCTCGCGCAGGTAGGCGATCTCCTCCGGCGTGCTCGGCCGCCCGAGAATTTCGTTGCGATGGGGGAAGCGGCCGAAGCGTTCGATCACGACGCGATGGCGCTCGGCATAGTCGAGCGCATTGGCGAACACGTCCTTCATCGACTCCGGCGATTCCATCAGCAGACGGCGGTACGCGGCGACGGATTCGTCCTGCACGTCGCGCGCTTCACCGTGCTGCAAGGGCATGTAGAAGAACAGTCTTTCCGGTGGAGTGAGCGCGGCGTCCGCACCGGATTGCATGCCTGAGAGCGCAAGCGACTGCGCCTGCGCGTCGCCCGCGTAACTGCGCGGTGAGCCGCGGTAGATGTGCCGCGGGAACTGGTCCAGCAGCAAGATGAGACTCAGCAGGCGTCGCGGGCCATCTGCCCAGGAAGCCAGCTCGCCCGCCAACGCTTTCTGCACGAGGGGCTCGAACTGCGCGCGGATGCTGGCGTCCCACGCATCCCGCTGCTGCTGCGTGAGTCCCGAGCCGAACCACAGTTGCATGCGTTTCGCGAGTTCCTCTGGCGACAGCGGAAGCTTGCCGAACCAGAACTCGCGCACCTTGAGTGCGTCATCCATCGTCCGCGAGCATATCAGCCGTGCGCGAAATCAGTTTGCGCTGAGTCGCGGATCGCGGCGAATCACGCCATCCGGTTGCAGGGGTGCGAGAGGTTCTCCTTTCAATCGTCGCCAGAGCCACGGCAGGGCCGCGTCGAGCGGCGGGCGCGTGCCGAGCGGCTTCGGTGAGATCGGCACGAAGCCGTCGCCTTGCTGCCGGAGCACCGCGAAGGAGAACGCGTAAAACGGCGCCAGGCCCAGTCGCAGGTCCGTGATACGGATGAAGCCGCCCTGCAGCTCCATCCTGAAAACCCCTTCCGTGAACCACGCCATGCGGGCGACATGCCAGTTGTCGCGGAAGCGCTCGAACAGCGCTTCGCCGCGAGGGTGTTCGCGGAAGGCGATGCGCGGCTCCTTGTCGAGCAACGAGTAGAACCCCACCGCATAGCTGTGGGGGGTCATCGCCGTCACCTGCCACAGAATGCTGTTGAATGGCGTGGGCCCCACCTCAATGCGATCCGCCACGATGCCTTGCGCGCGTAACGAGTCATGAGCGATCCGCGCAACGTGTTGCTGTGCCAGCACCGTCCATGAGAGGTAGGCAACGCTGAGCAGCAGACCTGCAATGTTCCACCGTGCCGCGCGGGGACTGCGCCGGCACAACGCTATGAGCGCGCCGATCAGCACGGGTAACGTGAACAGGGGATCGATGACGAAGATGCTCCCGACGCGGTATGGGTGATCCGTGAATGGCAACGCGATCTGCGTGCCATAGGTGGTCATCAGATCCAGCAGCGCGTGGCCACTCAGCACAGCCCACGTCGCGAGCCACCAGCGCCTGAACAGTGCAGCTTCCTTGTGAATGCGGCTGATCACCCATGCGATAAGCGGCGCTGCCAAGGCGAGATAGAACAGCGCATGCGTTTCCGCGCGATGGAATGTCATGTCCCGCACGGGATCGCCGTACGGGATCAGCACATCGAGATCCGGCAGCGTGGCGCATACGCTGCCCCACAAGGCCGAGCGCCAGCGGAGCGTGCGCGATCCCATGATCGCCATGCCCATGGCGGAACCCAGTGCGATGTGTGTGACGGAGTCCAAGCGCGCGATAGTAGACCAGCCCGGTCGATTCGGCGTTTAGCGTTTCCTCACGCACGTGAGCGGACGGATAGACTTCGGGAGAGGAGATGCGGGGGTTCGCATGCGCCGATATGTCACACGCCTGATTCTGATGTGCCTGTCGCTGCTCACGCACGCGCACGCGGCCGAGGTTCCCATACCCGACGAGCTGCAGGAGTGGCGCGGATGGGTGCTTCAGGATGAGCACTATCGTGAGTGTCCCTTCATCGCAACCGCGTCCGAGCCCCGCCGTGAGGATGCGCGCTGCGCCTGGCCGGGGCGTCTCTCCCTCGCGCTCGACGCGCGCGGAGGCACGTTTACGCAAACGTGGCAGATCTTCGCCGATGAGTGGGTGCGCATACCCGGCAGCACCGAGCACTGGCCTCAGAGCGTGCAGGCAAATGGCAAGGCGGCTGCCGTCGTCGCCCGCAACGGCGCTCCGCACTTGTTGCTCACGCCGGGCACGTACACCGTTTCCGGTCGGCTTTCGTGGGACACACGCCCGGAGTCCCTCGCGATCGATGCGCGCACGGGCATCGTCGATCTGACGCTGGACGGCCGGAAGGTGGCGCAACCTGAGCGCCCGAATGGCGCGGTATGGCTCGGTAAACGCCGTTCGGCCGAGCACCCGGCGCGAATGGAAGTGCAGGTTTATCGGCTCCTGCAGGATGGCGTGCCAGCGACGCTGATCACGCGCATGCGGCTGCAGGTTTCCGGAGAAGGGCGCGAAGAAACCCTTGCGCGCGTGCTGCCGGAAGGCTTCACGCCACTGTCGCTGCGAAGTGAGCTGCCTGCGCGTCTGGAGCCGGATGGACGGCTGCGAGTGCAAGTGCGTGCCGGAAGCTGGGAGCTCGATCTGGCGGCACGCGCTGCTGGAGTGGTCTCACGAGTGCGCCGGCCACCCTTGGGCGAGGGACTCTGGGCACGCGACGAAGTGTGGAGCTTCGCAAGCGACGACCGCTTGCGCGTGGCGGCGGCGCAAGGCCCTGAAGGCATCGATCCGGCACAGGCGAACGTGCCGGACGAATGGCGGGGCTTCCCCGCGTTCCGCATGACACCCGACTCCATTCTCGAAGTGAGCGAACGCAGTCGCGGTCTGGAAAACGCAGAGGAGAATCGCCTCACCTTGTGGCGGGAGCTGTGGCTGGATTTCAGTCACACGGGATTCACCGCGCAGGATCGCGTGCGCGGTACGCTGCGCAAGGATTGGCGGCTCGACATGAAGCCTCCCTTCACGCTGGACAGCGCGCGCATCGCGAACGATCCTCTGCTCGTCACGCGTAGCCCGAGTGGTGAGGGCGTGGGCGTGGAAGTGCGCACACCCGAATTGGATCTGCAGGCCGTGGCCCGCACTGGCGGCACACGCACTGCCTTGCCCGCCACCGGCTGGAACACGCGGTTCGATGAAGTGAGTGGAGTGCTGCACCTGCCACCCGGTCACCGCTTGCTCGCTGCGCTCGGCGCGGACAGCGCGCCGGATGCGTGGATCGAGCGCTGGCGACTGTGGGGACTGTTCGGCGTGCTCGTTGTCGCGGTATTTGCGGGCTGGCTGGCAGGGCGCCTCGTCGGCGGCATTGCGTTGGCAGGCCTGCTGCTCACCTACCAGGAAAGCCCACAGTACATCTGGTTGTGGGGCAACCTGCTCGCCGCGCTGGCCGTGGCGCGCGCCGCGCCGGAAGGCAGGCTGCGTCGGTTTGCACGGGGCTATCGCGCAGTGAGCTTCGCCGTGCTGGGCGTTGCCTTGCTGCCGTTGCTATGGGGGCAGGCGCGGCTCGCGTTGCATCCCCAGCTCGACACGCTCGGCCCGCGTGTTGACTACTTGCCGACTCCCGCCGCCGCGTCGTTCGGTCAGGCGCGCCCCGCGCCGCCGCCTGCACCCGCCGAGCGAGCCGCCTCGGGTTTCGATGAGCGGGGTGCTGCAGCTCGTCAACCGCAGTCCGCACCTGTCGCTCGCGAACCGGGCCCGTATGGGCTGAACGTTCAGCAAGTGGTGCAGCGCTATGCGCCAGGGACTCTCGTGCAGACCGGCTCCGGAATTCCGGATTGGCGCTACATCGATTACGCCTATGGCTGGTCGGGGCCCGTGGAGGCCGAACAGACGGTCCGGTTCATTTACATCGGTCCGCTGCTGCTCGGCGTGTGGCGCTTTGCAGGGATTGGCTTGCTCACGTTGCTGTTCGTGGCGCTGGCGACTTCGCGCAATGGCGGTACGTGGCGCTGGCCGGATACTCGTACGGCGATTGCGGCGTTCCTCGCCGGTCGAAGCGCCGAACACACGCCCGCGGCCTCAGCGAATACCTCGGCGAGCATTGCCGCGGTGACTCTGCTTCTCATGCCGCTCATTCCGGGCGGCGTACCTACCGCGCACGCGGCACCAGACAAGGCACTGCTCAACGAGCTGAAGACGCGCCTGACGCGTCATCCGGAATGTGTTCCATCGTGCGCGGACATCATGGCTGCGGAGGTCACCGTCCGTGGGGATCGTCTGGACGTGCGACTGGAGGTGAGCGCGCTGGCGAACGTGGCGCTCCGCGTTCCGAGTGCGGGAGATCGCTGGCAGCTGGACACCGTGACAGTGGACGATCGCTCGTCGCTCGTGGCGCGCGAAAAAGACGGAACGCTCGCGGTGCCTCTCACTCCCGGCGCGCACATCGTGCGCCTCGCAGGAGCGCTCGCGACGGCACAGTCCGTCCAGCTCGATTTCCCGCATCCGCCTCGGGCGGTGCGGGTCAGCAGCGCGGGCTGGGAAGTCGCGGGCCTCAACGAGGGCCGTCTGCTCTCGGGCTCGCTGGAGCTCATCCGTCGCGAGGGACAAACGCCGAGCGGTGGCGCGCTCGAAACGGCTAGTGAGTTCCCGCCATTCGTGCGCGTCGATCGGCGGTTCACGCTCGGGCTCGACTGGGGCATCCACACGACCGTGACGCGTGTGGCGCCGGAAAGGGCGGCTTTCGCTGTGGAAGTGCCGCTGCTCGCGGGTGAGTCCGTGCTCTCCGACACGCTTCGCACGCGCGATGTCCCTCAGGGCGGCGGGCGCGTCGCGCTCGTGGGTCTCGAGCGTGGCCAGAATGCCGTGGCCTGGTCGTCAGGCCTGGCGCGGAGTGAAACCGTCGAGCTGCAAATGCCGGCAAACGCGGAGCGCACCGAGGTGTGGCGCTTCGTGGTGAGCCCGCAATGGAACATCACGTTCGAAGGGCTGCCGGCCGTGCTGCCCGCCAGCATCGATCCGGCGAACTGGGTGTACGAGTTTCATCCACGCCCGGGGGAAACGCTGCACGCGCGAATCACGCGGCCGGAACGCGCCGAGGGGTCGACGCTCGCAATCGATTCGGTACGCCAGACCGTGTCGGTCGGCAAGAGGTCGTCCAGCACGTCTCTCTCGCTGGCCTATCGCAGCACCCAGGGCGGCAGGCACGCGATCACACTGCCTCCGACGGCACGAGTGACGAGCGTGCGACTGAACGGCCAGCCTGTGCCGCTCAGGCCGGATGACGGCGAGCTCTGGGTCAGTCTCGTGCCGGGCATGAACTCACTGGATGTGGATTGGGAAACACCCTCGGGCGTCAGCCTTCGCACCCGGCCCGACGCCGTGAATCTGCATGCCACGGCGAGCAATGTGCACACGCAGATCCGGCTTCCCGCAGACCGGTGGGCGCTCTTCGCCTTCGGGCCCGGCGTGGGCCCGGCTGTGCTGTATTGGTCCGAGCTTGTGGTGTTTGTCATAACGGCGTTTCTTCTCGGCCGCTGGCGGCGGTCACCCCTGCGCACGCATGAGTGGCTGTTGTTGGGACTGGGGTTGTCGACTCTTTCCTGGGCCGTGCTCGTGCTCGTCGCGGTTTGGCTCTTCGCCATGCGCTGGCGGCAGCATTGGTCCGGTGAGGCGTCGCGGTGGCGGTTCAACACCGTACAGGTCGCGCTTGCCCTGCTCACCGTGCTGGCAGTGGGTGTGGTCGTCTTCGCGGGCATTCGTCAGAGTCTGCTCGCATCGCCGGACATGGGCGTCAGAGGGGCGGGCTCTCATGGCCTGAGCTTTGGCTGGTTCGTGGACCGCGCGGAGCCGGCTTTGCCGCAACCCGTCGTCTTCTCGGTGCCGCTCTGGGTCTACCGTGCCCTCATGTTTGCCTGGGCGTTGTGGCTCGTCCTGGCGTTGCTGCGTTGGCTGCGTGTCGCCTGGCACGCCTGGAGAACACATGGCATCTGGCGCGCAAGGACGGCGGCGCCGCCGGACGGGCAACCCGAAAGCGCCTGACGGTTCGCGGGAAGAAAAAGGGGCCGTCCCTTTGCAGGGCGGCCCCTTTGCTCGATGGCGGCGGCGGTGTCGGGACACGCGCCGTGGGCGTTTGCAGCCGTCAGCTCATTCGCACAGGCCTTCCATGTAGCTCTGCGCCACCGGCGAGAGCCGCTTGCGAGCCAGCGCGCGCGCCTTGGGCGCATCCACGATGTACTCGAGCGGGCCGGAGACCAGGATCTGGCGGATGCCCGGATCCTTGGCGGACGCGCGTGCCATCTTGTTCAGCACGGTGAAGCCGCGGTTGATCTTGTTTCGGGGAGCCCGGCTCTTTTCGATGGCGCGGGCGAGGTACTGGCCGAAGCGTGCGTACAGAAAGTAATCGTCTTCCCCCACCTGAAAACGTGCTTCGGCAAAGAAGTCGGGGAAGTTCTTCTCAAGGTATTCGTTGACTTTACGAAGACGGGGCCCAGGGTCGGAATCGTTCGAGCCGTTTCGCTTCTTCATTTCAGTTCTGGCCTACACCTCCAAGGGTCCGGACGACCATCGCTGGACGCCACGAGCGGTACCACACCTCGCAACGCGGCGCGGATGTTGGGGCACGCGGTCCTTCGTTGCAATAGGTCGAGCGAAGAATTTTTCGAGTCGGTACGCATGACGCGAAACGCACGCGCTCGCCGGCTCGCTTCGCGTGATCTCGCTGCGTGAGTCGCGCCGCTGCGGCGGGTGGGAGCGGATGCTCTCAGTGGCACGTCGGTGTCATGTGAAGCGGGCGGGTCTCGGATGTCGCACTCAAGCGCTGCTGCTTCAGCTCGTCATCATCCTCGGCGCAGCTCTCGTGTCCGGCGCACGTTCTTGCTGTTGCGGTCAGCCCGGCGTCATCCGCGAGAGGGCGGCCGGCTGTTCGGCACGGCTGTTCGGCGTGGGCTGCTCGGCACGGCTGTTCGGCGCAGCTGCTCGATCGGAACGCCACTGAGGGTCGGCGGGAGGGCGCGCGCCGCGCGACGTTGCTCGTTGGCACATTTGCCTGCTCGTATGCGACTCACTGGCTCGGCGTGCGCGCCGTCTTCGGCGCGTTCCTCGTCGGAGCGTGTCTGCCGCGCGACGACCGGCGGCTTCGCTCCCTGATCGAGTGTGTCGAGCACGCGGCACTGCTCGTGCTGCTTTCCACTGTTCGTCGCGCTCGCCATTCCTTGTCACCATCCTTGTCAGATGAATGGGGCGATACCGTGCATCGGCGAGGGTGGCGGGGCCGGAGCCAGACAGGAGGACGATTTGTCATCCGGCCTGACACATCGTTTATCGGGCAGCCCGGTTTATGGGGCAGCTCGCGGTTGATCGGTCAACCCGCGACGGCGCTCGTCAGCGTCGGCGCCCGGTGTCGCGATCGGCCCGTTCGTGACGGCAGGGCCTCACGTCATGTTCAAGGTGAGGGAAGCCATCCGCCCGCGGGGTGGTCCGAAAGCGATCCGGCGAACGCCTGCCGATGGGCAGGATGACCGGCAAGAACAGGCTTCCCGTACACGCCCGGCACGCGTTTCCAGTCCACAGGCGCATTGACCGCTCGTGTCACGTCGGTATGATCGGGCGCATACAAGTGTGGTGTAGATGATCGGCGCATAACGCCCGCGGCTCGGCCTCGTGTCTCGAGCGTGTAAGCAGCGCCCTCTCCGACCGCCTGGGCCTTCTGCCCGGCGCCGGGGTCTCTCCCGACTGATTAGCAACGCGAGCAACAGAGCTGCCGGCCCTTCTCTTGGGTGCCGGCGGGCTCGAGAGCCTGCCCGCGCACGACCGCCTACGGCGGTCGGGTCACGCGCAGGCTCCTCAGGCGGAGTATGCCCTCCGCAAGGTCTACAAAACGGGGCAGGACGATGACACCGAGTACCCACGGACTCTTCAAGGAGTCGTACGAGAAAGACAGCTGCGGGTTTGGCCTCATTGCCAATCTCGACGACCAGCCCAGCCGCTGGCTCGTCGATACCGCCATCACCTCGCTCAACCGGCTGACCCATCGTGGTGCAATCGCCACCGATGGCAAAACCGGTGACGGCTGCGGCCTGCTGCTGAAACGCCCCGAGAAATTCCTGAAGGCCATCGCCCGGGAAGCCGGTATCGAGCTGGCCGAGCGATACGCCACGGGTCTCGTCTTCATGAGCCACGATCCGGCGCGGCAGGCGGCCGCGCGCGCGGAGCTCACCGCGCAGGCCGAAGGCGAGGCGCTGGAGGTGGCCGGCTGGCGCGTGGTGCCGACGGACCCGTCCGCCTGCGGCGAGGAAGCGCTGAAGACGCTGCCCCACATCGAGCAGATCTTCATCAACTGCCGCCTGGACCTCGACGAGGCCTCGTTCAACCGCAAGCTGTTCCTCGTCCGCCGGCGCGCCGAGAAGGCGCTCGAGGCGCAGGACCCGGTGTTCTACGTGCCGAGCCTGTCCTCGAGCACGATCGTGTTCAAGGGCATGGTCATGCCCCAGCACCTCACCGAGTTCTATCCGGACCTGCAGGACCCGCGCCTCGAGTCCTCCGTCGTGGTGTTCCACCAGCGTTTCTCGACGAACACGCTGCCGCAGTGGCGCCTGGCGCATCCGTTCCGCTATCTGGCGCACAACGGTGAGATCAACACGATCCAGGGCAACCGCAACTGGGCGGTGGCGCGCGGCCCCGTGTTCCGCTCGCCGCTGCTGCCGGACCTGTCGGACATCCAGCCGCTCGTGTCCCTGAGCGGGTCGGACTCGCAGAGTCTCGACAACATGCTGGAAGTTCTGATCATGGGCGGGCTGGACCCGATGCACGCCATGCGCCTGCTCGTGCCCCCCGCCTGGCACGGTCTGGATTTCATCGACCCGGACCTGCGCGCGTTCTACGAGTACTACACCACGCACATGGAGCCGTGGGATGGTCCGGCGGGTATCGTGCTCACGGATGGCCGCTACGCCATCTGCACGCTCGATCGCAATGGGCTGCGTCCCGCGCGCTTCGTCATCACGAAGAACCGTTTCCTGACCATCGCCTCGGAAACGGGCGTGTGGGACTACAAGCCGGAAGACGTGGTGCGCAAGGGCAAGCTCGGCCCCGGCGACATGATCGCGCTCGATCTGCAGACGGGCCGGCTCCTCGAATCCCGGGACATCGACGACCTGCTGAAGTCCCGCCACCCCTACAAGGCGTGGCTGCGCAAGGGCGTGCGCTATCTCGAAACGGATCTGGTGGACCCCCGCTTGGCCGCGGAGCCCATGGACCGCGAGACGCTCACGCTCTACCAGAAGATGTTCAACATCACCGCGGAGGAGCGTGACGAGATCATCCGCGTGCTCGCGGAGGACGAGAGCGAAGCCGTCGGCTCCATGGGTGATGACACGCCCATGCCGGTGCTCTCTCACAAGGTGCGCTCGCTGTACGACTACTTCCGGCAGCAGTTTGCGCAGGTGACGAACCCGCCGATCGATCCGCTGCGCGAGTCCATCGTGATGTCGCTGCAGACCCAGATCGGCGCGGAGGCCAACATCTTCGTGCCGGGCCCGGAGCACGGGCGTCACGTCTTGCTCGGCTCGCCGATCCTGTCGCAGCGGAAGCTGCGCCAGATCCTCGCGCTGCCGGACGTGACCCACGAGTTCATCGACCTGCAGTACGACCCGGCGGAAGGACTGCGCAACGCCATTCTCCGCATGTGTCAGCAGGCGGAGCAGGCGGTCCGTGACGGAAAGCTCGTCCTGTTGCTCTCCGATCGCTATCTCGTGCAGGGCAAGATCCCTGCGCACGCACTGCTGGTCACGGGCGCCGTGCATCACCACCTCGTGCGCACCGGGCTGCGCTGCAAGTGCAACCTGCTCATCGAGACGGGCACTGCGCGCGATCCACACCACTTCGCGTGCCTCATCGGGTATGGCGCCACTGCCGTGTATCCGTACATGGCGTATCAGGTGCTGTTCGAGATGATGCGCAAGGGACGAGTGAAGCTGGACTTCGCCACGCGCATGGAGCTTGGCCGCAGCTACCGGGCGGGCATCCGCAAGGGGCTGTTCAAGATCATGTCGAAGATGGGCATCGCCACGATCGCGAGCTATCGCAGCTCGCAGCTGTTCGAGATCGTGGGCCTGCACGACGAGGTGGTGCAGCTCTGCTTCACCGGCACCGAAAGCCGCATTCAGGGCGCGGATTTCGCGGACCTCGAAGAGGACCAGAAGCAGCTCGCCGCGCGCGCATGGAACCCGCGCGAGCCCATCGAGCAGGGCGGGCTCCTGAAATACGTGCACGGCGGCGAGTACCACATGTACAACCCGGACGTGATCGCGCTTCTGCAGAGCGCGGTCATCACCGGCGATTACGAGGTGTATCGCAAGTTCGCCGCTACGGTGAACGAGCGGCCGGTGTCCACGTTGCGGGATCTGCTGAAGCTCAAGCCCGCGGGCAAGCCCATTCCGATCGAGGAAGTGGAGCCCGAGGAAGCCATCCTGGCCCGCTTCGACAGCGCCGGCATGTCGCTCGGCGCGCTCTCGCCCGAAGCGCACGAGGCGCTGGCGATTGCCATGAACCGGCTCGGCGCACGCTCGAACTCGGGCGAGGGCGGCGAGGATCCGGCGCGGTACGGCACGGAGAAGAACTCGAAGATCAAGCAGGTGGCCTCGGGGCGCTTCGGCGTGACGCCGGAGTACCTGACGAACGCCGAGGTGCTGCAGATCAAGATCGCGCAGGGCGCCAAGCCCGGCGAGGGCGGTCAGCTCCCCGGGCACAAGGTGAACGAGATGATCGCGCGGCTGCGCTTTGCGCGACCGGGCGTCGGGCTCATCTCGCCGCCGCCGCATCACGACATCTACTCGATCGAGGATCTGGCGCAGCTCATCTTCGACCTGAAGCAGGTGAATCCGACGGCGCTCGTCTCCGTGAAGCTGGTGGCCGAGCCCGGCGTGGGCACGGTGGCGGCGGGCGTGGCGAAGGCCTACGCGGATCTCATCACCGTCTCGGGCCACGATGGCGGCACGGGCGCAAGCCCGCTGTCCTCGATCAAGTACGCGGGCACGCCCTGGGAGCTCGGTCTTGCGGAAACGCACCAGACCCTGCGCGTGAACAACCTGCGTCATCGGGTGCGGCTGCAGACCGACGGCGGGCTCAAGACGGGTCTGGACGTGGTGAAGGCCGCCATCATCGGCGCGGAGAGCTTCGGGTTCGGCACGGCCCCGATGGTGGCGCTCGGCTGCAAGTATCTGCGCATCTGCCACCTGAACAACTGCGCCACCGGCGTGGCCACGCAGCACAACGTGCTGCGCTCGAAGTACTTCATCGGGCTGCCGGAGATGGTGATCAACTACTTCCGGTTCGTGGCGCGTGAAGTGCGCGAGACGCTCGCCGCGCTCGGCGTGCGTTCGCTCGCCGAGATCATCGGGCAGACCCACCTGCTCGAGATCGTCGAGGGCACGACGTCCCGGCAGAAGAAGCTGGACCTCTCGCCGCTGCTGTCGACCGCGGGTCTCGCCCAGGATCGGCCGCAGTACTGCATCTCGCCCTCGAACCCGCCGTTCGACAAGGGCGAGCTCGCCGAGCAAATGGTCCGCGATATGTCGGACGCGATCGCCAACAAGACCGGCGGGGAGTGGAGCTACGAGGTGAAGAACCACCACCGCTCGATCGGCGCTCGCATCTCGGGCGAGATCGCGCGCAAGTGGGGCAACTACGGCATGGAAGACGCCCCCATCATCGTGCGGCTGAAGGGCAATGTGGGGCAGAGCTTCGGTGTCTGGAATGCCGGCGGTCTGCACATGTATCTCGAAGGCGATGCCAACGACTACGTCGGCAAGGGTATGGCCGCCGGGAAGCTGGTGCTGCGTCATCCGCGCGAAGCCCGCTACGTGGGGCGCAACACCATCATCATGGGCAACACGTGCCTGTATGGCGCCACGGGCGGGCAACTGTTCGCCGCGGGCGTTGCGGGCGAGCGCTTTGCCGTGCGCAACTCCGGCGCGGTGGCCGTCATTGAAGGGGCGGGTGACCACTGCTGCGAGTACATGACGGGCGGCGTGGTGGCCGTGCTCGGTCGCACGGGCGTGAATTTCGGCGCCGGGTTCACCGGCGGGTTTGCGTACGTGCTCGATCTCGACCGGGATTTCGTGGATCGCTACAACCACGAGCTCATCGACATCAGCCGCATCCAGCCGGAATCCATGCAGGCGCACCTTCAGCACCTGCAGCAGCTCATCGAGCAGCACGTGGCGGAGACCGGCAGCGCGTGGGGCGAGGAGATCCTCGCGGACTTCCGCACCTACATCGGCAAGTTCTGGGTGGTGAAGCCGAAGGCGGCTTCGATCGAGTCGCTCATGACGAACCTGAAACGCGCGGCGTGACGCCGCGCGGCGCGCGCGCACGACAGCAGCGACAGAGCCTCACCCGAAACCGCTTTTTCCGCAAATCCACACATGGCCGACAAGACCCTGCAATTCCTGGAGATCCCGCGCACGGACCCCGCGAAGCTGCCCGTCGAGACACGGGTGACGGAGTTCAAGGAGATCTACGCCCCGTTCACGCCGGACGCGGCCGCACAGCAGGCCGGGCGCTGCCTCGCCTGCGGCAACCCGTTCTGCGAGTGGAAGTGCCCGGTGCACAACTACATCCCGAACTGGCTGAAGCTCATTCAGGAAGGCAACCTCATCGAGGCCGCGGAGCTGTCGCACAAGACGAACTCGCTGCCCGAGATGTGCGGGCGCATCTGTCCGCAGGACCGTCTCTGCGAGGGCGCCTGCACGCTGAATGACGGCCTCGGCGCCGTGACGATCGGGGCCATCGAGAAATACATCACCGACGAAGCCTTCAAGCTCGGGTGGACGCCCGACATGTCGAACGTGAAGCCCACGGGCAAGCGCGTCGCGATCGTGGGTGCCGGTCCCGCCGGCCTCGGTTGCGCGGACATCCTCACCCGCAACGGCGTGAAGCCCGTGGTGTATGACCGCTATCCCCGCATCGGAGGGCTGCTCACGTTCGGCATTCCGCCCTTCAAGCTCGAGAAGGAAGTCGTGGAGAAGCGGCGCGAAGTGATGGAAGGCATGGGCGTGGAGTTCCGGCTCGGCGTGGAGGTCGGCCGCGACGTGACGCTCGATCAGCTGCTCGCGGAATACGATGCCGTGTTCCTGGGCATGGGCACGTACAAGTACGTGAAGGGCGGGTTTCCGGGTGAGGATCTCGCGGGCGTGTACGAGGCGCTGCCGTATCTCGTCGCGAACATCAATTACGAGCTGAAGCTGCCGGGCAGTGCCGAGAAGCTCATCAGCATGAAGGGCAAGCGGGTGGTCGTGCTCGGCGGTGGCGACACGGGCATGGATTGCATTCGCACCGCCATTCGCCAGGGCGCGGAATCCGTCACCTGCACGTATCGCCGCGACGAGGCGAACATGCCGGGCTCGCGCCGCGACTACAAGAACAGCAAGGAAGAGGGCGCGGAGTTCCTCTTCAACGCACAGCCGATCGAG
>JADGHX010000138.1 GCA_019683695.1 Steroidobacteraceae bacterium | reverse complement strand
TTGCCGCCCTGACCCGTCTGATACGACGACCCGATGTCGAGCTTGCGCCCGTCCGGGAACGAGATGTCGCGCGGGCTCGCGCGCCGATCACCATCGCGTGCGGGGAAGGCATTCACGATGATGCGGGTGCCGGGCGGAAGCGAGTTGCGGTTCCAGCCACGGCGCAACAGAAGGCTCGGCGCGCCGCCCTCGATCTTCCATTCCTCGAAGGTGCCGTCTTCCTTCGGAACCTTGATGTGGATCCAGGAGTGCGGGTTCACCCACGCGAACTTCACCACCTCGCCTTCGAGATGCACCACCTTCGAGGCATCGAACTCGGCGGCGAACGAATGATGCGCCTGGGCGGCCCAGGGCAGGCTCGAGGCAGTCAGCAGCACAGTGGCGAGAGTCTTGGTGCGCTTCGACATCGAATGATTCTCCAGCAGGGCGGAAACGTTCATTTTTTCGCGGGCAGTTCCAGGTCCTTGTACAGCAGCTCCTCGGCGAACGGCACGCACTTGAGCTCCAGCAGCTCGGCATTCTCTTCCACGTGCTTGTAGAGCGGCATGCGAATCGTCCACGGCCGGCTGTACGTTTGCGGGTCTTCCAGCGTGGCCTCGTAGCGGATCACGTTCGCGTTCTCCATCGTGAAACGCTCCACGACCTTCAGCGCCGGGCTGAAGTGATTGCCCGCGCGATCGAGGCGGGCGCGGCCGTTGAAGCCGGTGGTCTCGACCACCAGCGTGTCGCCTTCCCAGTGCCCGTTGGAGCGCCCCATCCACGAATCGATCGGCGGATCCTGATGATCCTTCATGAAGATCGTGCGGTTCGCCGTCGCGTAGCTGTAGACCATGAGGATGTCCCGATCGCCCTGGATGATCTGGAACGGATACGGCATGTACGTCGCGCGCGGGATACCCGGCAGGTAGCAGAACGTTTCCGGATCGGAGTTCGGCCACTCGGCACGCAGCTTGTCGCGCACCTTCAGCGCCTCCGGCAGATAGGGAATCTTGCCGCCGACGACGACGCTCTTGCCGGCGGGAATCGGGAACAGCGCGCCCAGCTCCCACTGCGAGTCGATCTTCTGCGCCGAGTGCGCCTCGAGATTCCAGTTCGCGGAGTTCATCGCCTGCCAGATGCCGTTCAGATTCGGCTTGCCGCCGAGCCGCGGCACGTCCGCCGCAGCGGGCCGGGCGCTGAACGCGGCTATCAGTAGCAATGCGACGAGAGAAACGCCCGGCATCCGGTGGGGTGCCGCTGCGCTTTTACGAAAGCTTCGATGCATTGACGATCCCATTTCTCGCTACTTCTTTTTCTGTGCGGCGGCGGCTTCCTGGGCGCGTTTCGCCCGCGAGCTCGTGATGAAGTTGCGGATTGCGCTGTTGTCCTCGTGACAGGCGTACTCGAAGAGCTGGTAGCTGTCGTCGCGCTTCCAGGGGACACGCACGGTCCAGTCGGCGGTCTGCGTCACCGGGTCGCTGATCGTCACGGTGTACGTCATCGTATCGTCGCCGGTGCGCTCGAAACGCTCCACGATCTTCATGGAGGTGCTGCTGGCCCGGGGGTCTATGGGCGAGCCTCGGGTCGGCACGTCGGTCATGCTCGTCTGGCCGTTGAAGTTGGTGGTTTCCACAACCAGCGTGTTGCCTTCCCAGTGACCTCGCGACGCACCGAGCCACTGCTTCACCTCGCTATCGAGCGGCGGCATGCCGCCGAGCGGCACGATGCGCGCTTCGTGGATCATCTCCATGTTGATGACCACATAACCCGGCGCCTGCAGGATCTGAATGCCGTTGTTGTACGGATTCGGAAACATTCCGTTCGGCAGGCCGCGCGTGATGCACCGGTTCCACGTACCGAAATCGGCGACGCTGTCGAACACCTCGCGATTCCAGTCGCTGCCCATCCGGGCCGACATCTGCTTGCCCACTTCCGTTTGCGGCGGCAGCTGGCCATTGGGCGGATCGACAATCAGTGACGTCTGCACCGGCGGCTCGGTTTCCTCCACCCAATGCCCCATGCCGATGCGGCCTTCCGCGCTCTCCTCGGCGTAACGCTGGTTCTGCGCTTCGATCGCCTTGCGCTGCTGCGCCAGCTCTTCCTCCGTGAAATACAGCCGCTCGCCATATTGCGGAGGACGCTGCAGAGGGACGGACATCAGGTGTGAGATGGGCCAAGTGCCCTGAAGGTCGGGATCGCCCCAGGGCGTTTTGGGGTGTTGCCATCCTTGCGAGGCGCGCGGCGCGCTTGGGTTGGCGGCGCCTCGCTCGGCCGCCGCCGACAGGCCCGGGAGCATCAAGGCCGCGACCGCCGATGCCGTCAGCGATTTGAATGTCAGATTCATGTGCGTTCCTGCGCCAGTGATTCCGCGAGTGTCGAGTGGGCAGCCCATCGGTAACCGGGCGCCACAGGGTGACTCCGCATCGGCATCGTACCTACCGCATGCGCAGCCCGGCGCGACTCTCAGTGCAAGATTTCGGGTTCGCTACTGCAAGCGAATATGTAAAGGTCACACACGCTCACGTCGTTGCAGTCGCGGACGCGCTTGATTGCGCCCGCAGGCCGGCGCAGCCGAGGGATTCAAGTCACAATCCCTTCAATCGAGCACGAGAGGGACGAATGAAGCATTCGGTGATAGCGCTTGCCCTGATGGGCATTCTGGCGGCACGTGCTCCAGCTGCCGCGGCGGCCGGCGACGGCAAGGCCGCTTCGCCTCTGCTGAGCGAGCCCGTGCGCACAACCAGCGGACGGGTTGCAGGCGTGCCGGGCAAGCTCGACGGCGTGGTCGTGTTCAAAGGCATTCCCTTCGGCGCGCCGCCGGTCGGCGAGCTGCGATGGAAACCGCCGCAACCCGTCGCATCGTGGAAGGGCGTGCGCGCCGCGGATCGATTCGGCCCTGTCTGCATACAGCCGCATCAACGCGACCGTGTGCCCAACAACCGCGCCGTCGATCTGCCCGACTCTCCGCCGATGAGCGAGGACTGTCTCTATCTCAATGTGTGGACGCCGGCAGCCTCCGCGAGCGCCCGGTTACCTGTGCTGGTGTGGATTTACGGGGGCGCGTACACGGAAGGAGCGGGCTCTACTCCGTATAACCACGGGGACACATTCGCGGCCAAAGGCGTCGTGTACGTGTCGTTCAATTACCGGCTGGGATCACTGGGCTTTCTCGCCCACCCTGAGCTCACGAAGGAGTCTCCTCACAAGGCTTCCGGCAACTACGCGCTCGCGGACGCGATAGCCGCGCTGCAATGGGTGCAGAAAAACATTGCCGCCTTCGGAGGCGATCCCGACAACGTGACGATCTTCGGTGAATCCGCCGGCGCCGCTATCGCGTCCGCGCTCGTCGGTTCTCCGGTTGCCGCCGGGCTCTTCCAGCGCGCCATCTCCGAGAGTGGCACGTGGATGGGCCTGACGCTCGCACCGATGCGTTCGCGCGAATCCGCCGAGCAGCAAACGCTGCGAGTCGCTGCGGAGCTTGGCGCGAGCTCACTCGCGGCTCTGCGTGCACTTCCGGCAGAAGAAGCGGCAAACAAGTTGCCGAAGCAGGGCATGATCATTGATGGATGGATCGTTCCGGAAGATCTTTCCCGCACCTTCGCCCAGGGTCGCCAGAACCGCGTGGACATCCTCGTGGGCTCGAATCGCGATGAAGGCTCTTTCGCCGCGGGACTCGGGCCACCCATGACGCTGCAACGCTGGACGGAAACCGCCCGGCAGCGCTGGGGCGATCTCGCCGCGCTGGGCCTCAAGGCGTATCCGGCCACGCGCGACGATGAGGCGGCCGCGCAAAACGATACCTTGTTCACCGATAACCTGGCCTGGATCACGCGTCTCTACGCGCAGAGTCAGCGTGCGATTGGCAGGCGTGCGTATGTCTACCACTTCGTGCACGAGCCGCCGTACGCCCCGGGTGCCCGCAATCTGGGTGCGTGCCACACCTGTGAGCTGCCTTACGTGTTCAACAATCTGGGCACCCCGCGCCTGTACCCCGACAGCAGCTCTCCGGAGCTCGCATTGGCCTCCGCAACGGACGCCAGGGTGGCTGAGATGACCCAGGCCTACTGGATCAATTTCGCGAAGCAGGGGGATCCGAATGGCCCGGGCTTGCCGGAATGGCCGCTGTTCCAGGACATCGCGAGCGGGCCTGTGCTGCACATCGGCCCGACACCTGCCGTGGGCGACTCGCTCGGGCCGGACAAGGTGAAGTTCTATGAGGCGCTCTACGAACGACAGATGAGCGGACAGTGAGCGCACGTATCCGACGAGGCAGATCCTGATGAGCATGCAAGGCGTTATCGACTGGCTCACGGCCACATCGCTGAGCCAGGCGATTCAAACCACGTCCTGGGCGATACCCGGTATTCAGGTGGTTCACATCGTGTGCCTGGCGATTCTGTTCGCCCTGGCTTTGAGTCTGTCGCTGCGTATCGCAGGGCGGGGTCTTGCCAGGGAACCGCTCGCGAGCCTCGCCGGGCGCTTCGTGCCGGCCATGGGGATCTGCCTCGCCGTCCTGTTCCTGAGCGGTGCGCTGCTCATCATCGCGGAGCCGTTTCGCACCATCACGAACCCGATCTTCTATCTGAAGATCGGTCTTCTCATCCTCGCAATCGCCCTCACGCTGTGGCTCGCCGCCGTGGCACGGCGCCCCGCTGCGAAGCCTTCGGCCATCCATGTCGCGGCGGCCGCTCTCAGCATGCTCGTCTGGGCCGGCATCATCATCGCCGGTCGCTACATCGCCTACGTCTGAAAGTCCCCTCGATGAGTGTCGAATTTCTCGAATGGCTGCAAGGCACGCCGCTCGCCCTGTACGTGGGTGAAACCTGGTTCCCGCTGGTGGAGTCGCTGCACGTCATCGCCATTGCCATCGTGGCCGGCACGATTTTCCTTGTCGATACCCGTCTGCTCGGGCTGGTCTCCACGAAGCTGCCCTTTACCTATGTCTCGGAGCGGCTGTTGCCGTGGACGTGGGGCGCGTTCGCGGCGTCGGTGCTGACGGGTGTGCTCATGTTCATCGGCAACGCCGTGAGCTATTACGAGAACACGCCCTTTCGCGTGAAGATGCTGCTGCTCGCCCTGGCCGGGCTCAACATGCTCTTCTTTCAGGGGGTGACGTTTCGCAGCGTCGCGGAGTGGGATCTGGCTCGACCGCCCGCTGCGGCCCGCGCGGCCGGCCTCATTTCGATCACACTCTGGTGCGGCGTGATCGGGTTCGGGCGCTGGATCGGTTTTGCCAGCTAGACCCGCTGCCAGCTAGACCCGCGGATCCGCTACACCGCGTGACCGTTGATCTTCGGCGTGCCGGCGGGCGTACAGAAAAAGAGATGGGCCGGCAGGATGTTGAACAGCTCGAACCCGCGCTCCACCTTTCCGAACACGCGGCGCAGGTCTTCGAGCACGCGCGATGAGAACTGGTAAACGAGGAACGCGCCGCCCGGCTCGAGGGCCGCGCGGCTCTCGAGCAGGATGTGCTCGCGCTGCGCGCGGGGCAGCGTGCTGAAGGGAATTCCGGAAATGATGTACGAGGCCTTGTCGGCGCCGTGCTCGCGCAGGACGGCCCGCACGTCCGCCGCGGAGCGCTGCACCACGTGCAGCCGGTGATCGCGCAGGCCCTCGCGCAGGTAGCGCACGAATTCCGGGTTGGTCTCGATGGCGATGAGCATCGCATCCTCGCGCATGTGGTCGAGGATCTCTCCCGTGATGGTGCCGACCCCCGGGCCGTATTCCACGATGACCCGGGCACGTGCCCAGTCCACGCGATCGAGCACTTCCCGGATCAGGAAGCGGGAGCTCGGTATCACCGAGCCGAGCATGCGGGGATGTCGGAAGAAGGCGCGGGCAAAGAGCAGGCGTTGACCATTCTGGCTCGGTTTGGGCATGGGGCATCCCCGCAGTGTCCACCTCAAACTCACGCCGGCGGGGGAGGGTTCCGCCGCGTTCCGAAGGCTGTCCTTGTATCACAACCTCCGGGCGGACCGGCACTGGCCGAGCCCAACCTGCAATGCAGGAGCACGGCTGTGTTCCGTTTGCATGACACAGGCGCAGCCGCATCGCCCGCACCATCGGGCGATGCGGCTTGCGAAAACCGCTACTGCTGGGGCGCCGGAGCGGGCTGCGGTGCCTGGGTGGGCTGCTTCACGACATCGAGCAGTTCCACATCGAAGACCAGCGTCGCGCCGGAGCGGATCTGCGGCGGCGAGCCGCGATCACCATAGGCAAGGCTCGACGGGCACACGAAGCGGCTCTTGCCCCCCACTTTCATGAGCTGCAGGGCCTCGGTCCAGCAGGGAATCACGCCATCGAGCGGGAACGTCGCAGGCTCGCCGCGCTTGATCGAGCTGTCGAACACGGTGCCGTCGATGAGCTTGCCTTCGTAGTTCACCTTCACTTGATCGCTGGCGCCGGGCGAGGGCCCGGTGCCGGGCTTGAGTGTGGTGATGACGATGCCGCTCGCGGTCTTCGTCGCGCCCTTGCCCTTGGCTTCCTTCTCCGCGAACGCCTGACCCGCCGCCTTCTCCTTCGCGGTGAGCGCCGCGAGTCGCGTGCGATGCAGGTTCTCGATCTGGTCGGCGTACTGCACGGGATCGAGCGCGGCCTTGCCGTTCACGCCATCCTTCAGACCCGACTGCACGATCTCCAGCTCCTTCGGCGTGAGCTGAAACGCATCGAGGTTCTTGCTGATGAGCTGACCGAGCGCGTACAGCGTCTTGTCCTCTTCCGTGGCGAGCTGCGGCTCGGCCCCAGAGGCTGGCAAAGCGGTGAGGGCGAGCGACAGCAGGGCGGGTGCGAGATAGATACGCATTGAAGACTCCTGAGGGAGGAATTTGGAGTCTACCGCAGCGTGTGCGCCGTGCGCGTCAAAGATATGCGTACACCACGACGATCAACCCGATGACCGCGGCGAGGAGAATGCTGTGCTTCAAGGTGAAGCGGAACAGTTTCGCCTCCTCGGCGGCGGTCATCCCGGTGGCGGCCGCCGCCACGGAGATGCTCTGCAGGCTGATCATCTTGCCCATCACGCCGCCGCTCGAGTTCGACGCCGCCATCAGCTCGGGCGGGAACCCGAGCGTATTGGCCGTCACCACCTGCAGATTGCCGAACAGCGCGTTCGCGGAGGTGTCGCTGCCGGTGAGGAAGACGCCGAGCCAGCCGAGCAGGGGACTGAAGAACGGGAACAGGGCGCCGGTCGCGGCAAACGCGAGGCCGAGCGTGGCCGTGTTACCGGAATAGTTCATCACGTAGGCGAGGGCGAGCACCGCCGCAATCGTCAGGATCGGGAACACCAGGTCCCGCGCCGTGCGGCCGATGATGGAGAGCAATCTGCCGACCGGAACGCCGAGCACCACGGCCGAGAACACCGTGGCGAACAGCGCGGAGGTTCCCGATGCGGACAGGATGGCAAACGTGAACGTTGCCGGGTATGCCGCGGGCTCCGGCACCACCGGCGGCAGCCGCCGGACCTCGCCATCGAGCCCCGGCCAGGCGAACACGAGGGTCGCCTTGTCGAGCAGCGCCTTGAACGGGCCGTAGCCCCAGAGCAGCACGAACACCACGAGCAGGATGTACGGCGCCCACGCCCGCAGCAGCACTCGCGGAGGGATGCGGGACGTGTCCGTCGCAACGGCTGGCGCGTCCTTGGGGCGCCAGAAATGGAGCAGGGCAACAAGCCCCAGGATCGTGATGAGCGAGGCCAGGATATCGGTGAGGTACGGGCCGACGTACCGTGAAATGAGGAACTGGGTGAGCGCGAAGCAGACGCCGCACACCAGGGCACCGGGCCACACATGTCGCAACGTTCCGGGCCCGCCCATGACCACCATCAGATACGCCGGAATGAAGAGCGAGACCGGTGCGCAGATGCGCCCCACCTCCGCGCTGAGAACGGACAGCGGCAGGCCGGTGACGCCCGCGAGCGTGACGAGCGGTGTGCCGATCGCGCCGAACGCCACGGGCGCCGTATTGGCAATGAGGCAGATCGCCGCCGCGTAGAACGGTGAGAAGCCCAGCCCGGTGAGCATGGCGGCCGCGACCGCCACGGGTGTGCCGAACCCTGCGGCGCCTTCAATGAACGCGCCGAATGCGAACGCAATCAGCAGCGCCTGCATGCGCCGGTCCTGCGTGAGCCGGCCGACCGAATCCTTGATGATTTCGAACTGACCGGTCTCGACCGTGAGCCGGTAGAGCGCGACCGCCCAGAACACGATCCACGCAATGGGAAACAGGCCGAACGCGGCGCCATAGGCGGACGCGTTGAGCACGAGTGCCACCGGCATGTCGTAGAGCGTGATCGCGACGAGGGCCGCCGCTGCGAGGCCGAGCAACCCCGCCTTCCACGCGGCCATGCGGAGCACGGCGAGTGCAATCAGCAGGACGACGATCGGGAGTGACGCGCAGGCGGCCGACAGCGGCAGGCTGCCGGCGATCGGCAGATAAATCTGGTCCCACATGGCACGTGCCTTTCAGGGCAGAGCCGGCAGATGTTGCTTACGTTATGCGTTCGCCACCCGGTCTGAGGGCCAGGGCAGCACGTTCGTGACGTCTTCTGCGGGAGTATCCGCCGCCGGCACCGGATCTTCGGCCTGTGCGATCACAACCGGACCGATGCGTGGAATGGGCTCATCGCCGTAGAGACGCTGCCCGGTGTTCTGCAGCCACCGCTCGATGTGCCGGCAGAAGCGCGCGATCGCCTGGGCGCGCAGGGTTTCCACATACGCCTCGCCCATGCGCTGTTCCTGCTCGGGGCTCAGGTGATACCACCACTGCAGGCGATCGACGCGCGAGCCCGAGAAGTAGGGCAGTGTGATCGTGAATCGACGGCCGTGACGAGTGGGATCGATTTCGGCGAACGCGAAATAATCCTCGAGTGCACGCGGCAGGTCGATGTGCGACATCCGTCATCCGGACAGCGTCAAGGGATGCGTCGGATAATAACGATTTTTCACGCACTGTGTCACCGAATGCCGACATATAGACTTTTTCCGACGCTCGTCCATAGCGCGCGTCTGCAGTCCGGACGCTGGCGGGCGTTCAACAATCAGCTGCTGCGCGAGTGCCTGCAGCTGCGCGACGACGACGAGGCGGGCCGGCGCTGGTCCGCGCGCAATTATCCGGGCGGCTACACCTCATATGGCTCCGCGAGCCGGATGCATCGGGTGTCGCCCACGTTCGCAGCGCTCGAGAAGAAACTTGCGCCCCACGTGAAGACCTTCGTGCGCGCGCTGGGGTACGACATGACGGGCCGCAGGCTCGAGATGACGGATTGCTGGGTGAACATCATGCCGCGGCAGGTTGTGCACGGCCTGCACCTGCATCCGCTCTCGACCATCAGCGGCACGTACTACGTGCAGACGCCGAAGGGATGCCCCGGCATCAAGCTCGAAGACCCGCGGCTCGATCGCTTCATGGCGGCACCGCCCCGGAAGGTGGGTGCGGCGCGCCCGTGGGTCGTGCTGCCTGCGCAAGCCGGCAGTTTCGTGCTCTTCGAGAGCTGGCTGCGGCACGAGGTTGCGCCCAACCCGCAGCGCGAGGAGCGCATCAGCATCAGCTTCAACTACGGATGGTTCTGACGCGGTCGGCGGGAACGAGAGTCTGGCCGAATGCGTTGCGAGTGCTTATGGTGCGTGCCGCGTTCAATTCCGGCGGTGAGTCGACATGACACGAATACTCGGCATTTCGGGCAGTCTGCGTCGTGGGTCCTTCAATGCTTCGCTGCTGCGCGCGGCGGTGGAAGTCGCGCCTGCCGGGCTCACTGTGGATGTCGGAACGATCCGCGGCATTCCACTGTACGACGCCGACGTCGAAGCTCAGGGCATGCCGCCCGCGGTCGTGCAGCTGAAGGAGCAGCTCCAGGCGGCGGATGGGCTGCTGCTCGTGACCCCGGAGTACAACAACTCCATCCCGGGCGTGTTCAAGAACGCCATCGACTGGCTTTCGCGTCCGCCGGTCGATGTGCCGCGGCTGTTTCGCGAGAAGCCGGTCGCCCTCATGGGCGCATCGCCGGGCCGGTTCGGCACGTTGCTGTCGCAGACGGCATGGCTCACCGTCATTCGCACGCTGGGTATGCGCCCCTTCTACGGCGCGAGCCTGTACGTGTCGGAAGCCGCCAAGGTGTTCGATGCATCCGGCACGCTCATCGATCCCGATGTGCGCGAGCGTCTCAAGAACTTCATGAACGGTTTCGCGCAATTCGTCACGGCCAGCGCGCGCTGACGCCAGACGCCAGCCGCCGTTACCCGAGCTTCTCGCCGGGCGCGGCGGAACGCAGCCACTCGAGCACGCGAGCGACGGCGGGGTCGCCTTCCGCGGGCGCCCACGCCGCGAACTCCACCGCGGTTGCGGGATCGTACGGCCCTTCCTTCACCTCGAGGAACGTGGCGCCGGGCGTGCACGACAACAGCGTGTGCCAGGTGCCCGGCGGGGCTTCGTAGGCGAAATCCGCCGTGCCCTCGCCGATGGAATGGCGGGCCGTGATTCGCCCGTCGTCATCGAAGGTGATCACCTCGAAGCGGCCCCGCAGCACGAGCGCCAGCTCGGAGCGGGTGAGGTGGCGGTGCGGCCGGAAGTAGGTGTCCGGCTCGGTGGCCACGAAGAAGCGCTGCACGGGATCGGCCGGCGAGGCGTGGATGTTCTCATGTGCGCGCTTGCGGGAGCTTGCGGCCGCCCTGGCCGCAAGCTCATCGAGCAGCGCTCTCGGAAATGTTCTCATGCGCCCAGCATATCAGCGCACGCACGCGACGGCGGCCGCTCCCGCGCGGACGGTGCCGCTGCCGTGCGTCTCTTCAGGCGTCAGAGGTATCGGGTCTCGATCGGCCGCGCACGCCAGTTGTCGTTGCGGCCGTCGAAAAAATTTACCGGTGCGCTCGCAAGCTCGCTCGGATCCGCATCGTCGAGCGCGGCGAGATTCACCGAGTAGTACTCGCCGCCGAGCACCTCGAGGTAGCCGCGGCCGAACGCATGCACGCCGCAATACCTGCAGAAGAGGTGGTGGCACGAACGCGAGGCGAACTGGTAATCCGACAGCGCCTCTTCACCCGCGAGCAGCCGGAAGGCCTGCGGGCGGATGACCGCGCCCCACTTGCGCGTCTTGGTGCAGATGGAGCAGTTGCATTTGCCAGTGCCCGCACGCAGGTCGATCTCCGCTTCGAACCGCACCCTGCCGCAATGGCAGCTGCCCTTGTAGCGCTTCAGGCTCATTCTTCGTCCTCTTCTTTTCCCTTCCGCCAGCTTCTTGCCTGCCGCGCAGCTTAGAATCCTTTGCGGACAGGTTCTGTCCGCGACTCCGCGCTACCGTGCCGCCATGCTCCAGACGTCGTCGCGCCTGCTCCGGCTGCTCTCGCTGCTGCAGTCCCGCCGCCAGTGGTCCGGCCGGGATCTCAGCGAGCGTCTCGAAGTGGACGCCCGCACGGTGCGCCGGGACATCGAGCGGCTGCGCGAGCTCGGCTACCCGGTGCATGCCTCCTCGGGTCTCGGTGGCGGCTACCAGCTCGGGCCGGGCTCCACCATGCCTCCGGTGCTGCTGAACGATGACGAAGCGGTTGCGGTCGCCGTCGCTTTGCGTGCCGCTGCGGGCAGCGTGGGCAAGATGGAGGAAACCGCCATCGGGCTGCTCGCGAAACTCGATCAGGTGCTGCCGGCGCGTCTGCGCAAGCGGGCGAGCGGTCTGCATTCGGTCACGCTCTCACTCGCGACTGCACAACCCGTTCCGCCTGTGGATCTGCTCACGCGCATTGCCTCCGCATGCCGCGACCACCTGCGCATCAAGATGAGCTATCGGGACCGGGACGGAAAAGCGAGCTCGCGCACCATCGAGCCCTTGCGCCTCGCGCACACCGGCAGCCGCTGGTATCTCGTCGCGTGGGATACGCAGCGCGAGGACTGGCGCACGTTCCGGGTGGATCGCGTGGAACGCCTCCACTCCGTGGGCCCGCAGTTCGTGCCGCGCAAGTTTCCCGGCGACATCGCCGCGTACGTTTCGCAGTCCATTCGGCATGGCTCCTATCGCTATCGCATGAAGCTGCGATTGCAAGGCGCCTTCGAGGATCTCTCGCGAACAGTGCCGCGATGGTGCGGGCAGCTCGAGCCGGCGGGCGTCGACGCGTGCACGCTCAGCATGGGCGCGGACTCTCCGGAGATGCTCGTTTCCATGCTCGTGATGATCCCGGCGGATTTCGAGATGCTCGACTCGCAGGAGCTGCTGCCCGAGCTGCGCCGGGTGGTGGAACGGCTGCAACGTTCCATGCACAGATAAAAAAAGGCGCCCGACGGAGTCGGGCGCCATCAAGTTTGGCAAACGACGAATCGTTTGCCCCTGTTGGCGGGAGAGGGGGGCTCCCCGACAATCAGACCGGTTGAACGCCGCGAGGGGGTGCGCCGAGTGCGCCTGCCATGCCGCGACGTCGATACCCGGACCCGCAGTTCGCGTTCTGTTGCAGCAGTATGCCGCGGCCGGGTGACAATCGTGTTACGTAGCTTGCTACGTAATTTGATAGCAGGCTACCGACTTCCCGTCCCGAGGTCAATGCATCGAACGAGCGATGTGAGTGCCTTCACAACGGGTCGCCCACGGCGTGGAAGGCGTCGCCAGAAACGGACGCACCGCAGGGACTCATCGCGCGCCCTGACGCTCGTTGACGAGGCAATCGCTTCGTGCGTCGTGCTCTCGTGGAGCACGAGCCGCGCGCGGCACCGTCGTGGTACGGGAGGAGCATGCGACAACGAATGCGTCAGCGAGTTCCGCTGCTCGAAAAAATGGACATCCGAGGGAAATCGCCTGCGGCGATCTCCCTCGATGAGCGCATTCGACGAAAGTATTAGTCCTTCAGGAAGCGGAGCATGTGCTCGAGCATGTCGAGCATGCGGCGCACGTCTTCGAGCGACAGCTCGCCCAGGAACTGCTTGCGCACCCGCGTGGTGAGCTCGCGCATCTCGCCGAGCACGGCTTCGCCTTTCGGTGTGATGCGGATGATGCTGGCGCGCCGGTCTGCGGAGCTCGTCAGGCGCTTCACCAGCCCTTCGCGCTCGAACTGCGCGATCATGCGCACGAACGTCGGGCCTTCCACGCCCACCCGGCGCGCAATGCTGCCGAGGGCACTGCCTTCCCGCGACATCGCCACGGCGAACAGCGCTTCCCAGCGCGCCTGGGACTGCCCGATCCGGCGCAGGTGCTCATCCAGATACTTGCGCCAGCGGCGCGCGACGAGCATGAAACCTCGTGTGAGCCGCAGCTGCAGGTCCACTTCGGAGCCGACCCGATAATATTTCTTGTATTCCTCGAGCAGCTCGCCGTTCTCGAGATGAGCTTGCAGCGGGGCGCTCGTTCTGCTGCGAGACGTCCGTGCCCGCGATCGTGCCGCAACCGTTGGCTCGTGCGGCGTCCTCCCTCGACTGGCCATCATTACCCCCTCAGATAGTGATTGGCAGGCGTTATAGGAATGCGTTCTGCGTGTGTGGCGCGAGGCCGGATATGTCGTAGCTGGGTGTTGCTTGACCTGTTTGCCCTGAAAGGGGGCCCGGATTAGAGCGGAGTTCCGTGGGGCAGATCAAGGGGCGCCCCGCACACCATGTGAGCGCGGTGGGCACGGCGAGCCGATACAACCGTGTAAATGCGGGCGGAATCGGCA
>JADGHX010000137.1 GCA_019683695.1 Steroidobacteraceae bacterium | reverse complement strand
CAGTTTCAGCGGGCAGGGTGGTCCACCGTGGTGTGCGGTCCGGGGAACATCGCGGATGCGCACCGGCCGGATGAGTTCATCGAGCGCTCCGAGCTTTCCGCCTGCGAGGTGTTTCTCGATCGGGCCGTCGCGCGTCAGTGCATGAGCTGAACTGAACTCACGGCAGCACCTTCCGCAGCCACGCGGCGATGTGCGCAATTTCCTGCGGACACACGGAATGGGGCATGGGATACGTGCGCCACTCCACGGCGTAGCCCGCCTTCTCCAGCCGCTGCCGCGTTTCCTCACCCAGCGTGGGATGCACCACCCCATCCTGCGTGCCGTGCGCGAGGAAGATGGGCGTTTTCTGATTGGCCGCCGAGCGCTCGGCATCGAACGTAGGCTCGAGCAGCATGTAGCACGACAGGCCCATGATGCCGGCGAGCCTTTCGGGATAGCGCGTGCCCGTGAACAGCGCCATGGCTCCGCCCTGAGAGAATCCCGCGAGCACGATGCGGTTGCTCGCGATGCCCCGCTCGTTCTCGCGCCGGATCAGCGCCCGCACGATGGCATCGGAAGCGCGGATGCCGGTTTCATCCTGCGCGGAGTGGCGGTCGATGCCGGTGATGTCGTACCACGCGCGCATCACATAGCCGCCATTGATGGTGACCGGCCGTGCCGGCGCATGGGGGAACACGAAGCGCAGCGGCCGCTCGTCCGGGCCCACGATTTCCGGCACGATGGGCTCGAAGTCGTGCCCGTCGGCCCCGAGGCCATGCATCCAGATGACGGCGCCGGTGGGCCGTGCGCCGGTTTCGATCTCGATCGCGTCGACTGCGGTCACCGGTGATCCTTGCGTGGGGGGGTTAATGCGACGCCTCAAAGGCTCGCATACTCGCAACATCGCGGGCAACGCATGCCGGCGGGGCTTCGCCGGCATCCGAAGCCAGCGAAGCCCCGCACCGCTGTACCGCGATCAGAACTGGTAGCCCACTCCCAGCGTCGTCTCGAACGTATTCAGGGAGTGATCGAAAGTGTCGACCACCTTGTCGAGGTAGCGGTAGCGGCCCTCGAGACGGAACAGCAGATGATCCGTCGCGAAGAGCTTCGCACCGACCCCGGCATTGAAGGTGAAGCCATCATCATCGCGGATGGAGACGGGCTGACCGTTCACGGTGCCCTGCAGAGGACGATCCAGATCCGCGAACGCGTACCCCACGCCCGCGAGCACATACGGGACGAGCCGCGTGCCCGTGTCGAAGTGATACACGGCGTCCAGATCGAGGGTGGTGAGGTCGATGTCGACGTCGCCTCCCGGCAGACCCGTCACCTTGCTGGGGCTGAAGCCCAGCGAGGCGTCGAGGCCCCATTGTTCCGTGAAGTTGTAGCCATAGCGCAGGCCGAACGTCACATCGTCGTCCAGCTCGGGGGTGCGGCCGGAGAGTTGTGTGTCCGTGACGTCATCACCGAACAATGCGCCTGCGTATGCATCCACGGTGTGCGTGCTGGCCTGCACTTGAGCGTAGGCGGGCACTGCGCTCGCGAGCAATGCGCCTGCGCCTGCAAGGCCGATCACTTTCCAGGAAACCTTCATCGACATCTCCTTCACTTCGTCTTCAGCAGTGTGACTGCAGGGACGCAGAGTAGGAGTTGTATCGACGTCAAACATCGGTCTGCCGGGCGAATGCGCCGGGCCACGTCGGGCGAAGCGGGGCTCCTCCGTTCGGGGGAGTGGAAAATCTGCACGCGGGAGTGCGCAAAACGGAAACGATGTGTAATGAGTCAGTCGCGATGCGCGCTCAGCAGGCGAATGGCTTCGCGGTAGCCGTGGAGCGTGCCAACGTCCACGTACTGCGCGCCGGCGCGCACGCCGATGGCCACGCCTCCCTCGGCAAGCCACGCATTGAGGAGTGTGCCGATGTACTCATCGCGCTGCTCGCGTGCCTGCCACAGCTCGAAGAGTGAATGAAACACGCGGCCGGGCATCTTGAACGCGCCCCAGATCCATCGTGATCGCGCGCTGGCGGACTTCACCTGGATTTCCTCGATGTGCCCGCGGTCGTTCACCACGACGGCGTCGAAGAGCTGCGGCCGGTCCGTGGGGAACAGCAGAAACGACAACTGATCGTCCGGCAGCTGCAGCAGCGCATCCTGCGGAAACCAGATCGTGTCCGGCAGGCCAATTGCGACGCGCTCATCCGGATGCACGAGCGAGCGCGCGCGGAAGATGGCGTCGCAGAGCCCTGCGGCCTGAGGCTGAACCACGTAGGCGAGATCCGTGCGACCCACACGGCCGCCGTAGTACTGCATGATGTCGGACTTGCCGGGTGAGATGACGAAGCAGATCTTCGTTGCCCCGCCGAGCGCGAGGCGCTCAATCAGATACTCACTCACCGCTTTCGGCCGCTCGACATCGCCGTCCTCGCGATGACCGACGGGCAGCAGCTCTTTCGAGAAGGCCAGCGGCTGGATGCGTGTGCCGTTGCCGGCGGCTGGAACGATTCCCCACATGACTAGGCCGCTGCGCGATCCAACAGGGACAACAGCTCGCGTACGCGGTGTGCGGAGCTGTGCTCATCCAGAACACGTTGCCGGGCGGCCATGGCGATGCGCGCAAGCTCGCCCGGCGGCAGTTCCAGTGCCGCGATGGCGTCTTCGCGTGTGCGCGCGAGGAGGATCTCTTCGCCCGGCGTGAAGAAGGAGTCCAGTCCCTCCCATGTGTCGCTCAGCACGGGCGTGCCGCAAGCCGCGGCTTCGAACAACCGGCCGGAAGGGCAGAAGCCCATCGCGGCCATGTCGGCTCGCGTCACATTCAATGTCAGGCGCGAAGAGGAGTAGAACGCCGCGTGCTCTGGTGGCGCGACGTGCCGCACGAACCACACGTTCTCCACCCACGGAAACTCCGGCGGGTGGCCCGAGCCGCCGATGACGAACCGCTGCTCGCGACAGCGGCGCGCCGGCTCGATGAAGAGCTCTTCCAGCGCGCGCTGACGATCCGAAGCGTAGGTCCCGAGGTACGAGAGGTCCGCCCGGTACCGCGGCACGACCTGCGCCGGGCAATGCACGGCCGGATCGGCATGGCCGTAGAGTGGCGCCACGTGGCGCGCGCCGAGGCGATCCCGAAGCCCATCGAGCGCAGCGCCGCCGGTGTAGCTCAGCACGAGATCGAACGCGCTCAGACCGTCCTCCGGAATGTAGTCGACACGCTCGCCCCGTGAGAGACGGGCGAGCGTGACCGGCGCGTCCAGGTCATAGAACACTCGCAGGCCGCGTGCTTCATCGAGCAACCGCGTCGCCGCTATCGCATCCGGGCAATACGACGTGATGATCACCGCGTCGGACGCAGCGAGGTGGCGGCGTGCCACCGGCAGCACGTCGTCCCACTGCGCGTAGAGCACGAGGGTGCCGTCGGGAATCGAGGGCAGATCGCGATGTTGTGCGTAGTAGGGAACATCGCGCTCGAAGAAGACGACCTCATGGCCGGCGCGCCCCAGTGCGCGCACGAGCCCGCGCCAGAGCGTGGCATGTCCGTTTCCCCAGGACGAGCTGAGGGTCAGGCCGAAGATCGTCAGCTTCATGTGAGCGGTTGGAGCGCGGCTGCGACGTGAGTACACAGCAAGGCCCGCTCCCGTTTGCGCTCGGAACGACGCGCGTTCGTCCGCTGGGTGCAATCAGCCGAAGTTCCGGAACTGTGTTGCGCGGGTGGCGTTCGCTCAACGTGAGCCGTTCGGTAGCCATCAATCCTGCCGCGGTGCGCGCGTACGACATCCGCGGGACTTTCGGTCGCGAGCTCGGCCTCGACGACGCGCGCAATCTCGGCCTCGCGTACGCCGCGCGCGCCCGCGCACATGATCGTCACCGCATCGCGGTGGGTCGCGACGGGCGCATGAGCTCTCCGGCGCTCGAGGATGCGCTGATCTCGGGACTGATGGACGGCGGGATGCATGTTCATCGGATCGGGCTCGGACCCACTCCGCAGCTGTACTACGCCTGTCACACGTTCGCGTTCGACGGCGGAGTGATGGTGACCGGGTCGCACAATCCGCCCGGGGAGAATGGCTTCAAGCTGCTGCTTGGGGGACATCCGATCTTCGGAGCGGAGCTGCAGAGCCTTGTGCGATCCGAGTGCGCGCCGGCGCACGGAGGGCGCCTGTTCACGTTACGCACGGCGGCGCGCTACGTCGAACGCCTCGCTTCGGCAGCGGAGGACATCGAGCCGTTCCGCGTGGTGTGGGATTGCGGCAGCGGCGCCGTCGGCGTGGTGATCGGGGAGCTCACGGCGCTTCTGTCAGGTACACACGTGTTGCTGAACGCGCGAGTGGACGGCTCTTTCCCCATACACCATCCGGACCCTGCCGATGCTGCAAATTTGCGCCAGCTCCAACGCGCCGTGCGAGAGCACCGCGCGGACCTGGGCATTGCGTTCGACGGAGACGGCGACCGCATTGGTATCGTCGATGAGACGGGCGAGATCGTCTGGCCCGATCAGCTGCTTCTGCTGCTCGCGCAGGATGTTCTCGCCCGCCACAAGAACGCTCCCATCGTCGCGGACGTGAAATCGAGCCGCGTGCTTTTCGATGGCATTCGGCAGGCGGGTGGGCGGCCGGTCATGGCGCCGTCGGGTTACGTGCTGGTCCGGCAGGCAATGCTACGGGAGCAGGCGCCGCTAGCGGGGGAGATGAGCGGGCACATCATGTTTTCGGATGCGTGGTACGGCAGCGATGACGCGCTGTACGTGGCCATCCGCACGCTCGCCGCGCTCAGCCGGCGCGGTGAGAGTCTCGGCACGTTTCGCCGTCGGCTGCCCAAGACCGCGTGCACGCCCGAGTTGCGGCTCGCGTGTCCGGATGATCGCAAACGCATCGTTGTCGAGGAGGTTGCCGCGCGTGTGGCGTCCTCGGGCTTGTCCGTGGATACGACAGATGGGATTCGCGTGAGCACTCCGGAAGGGTGGTGGCTGCTGCGCGCGTCGGGAACGGAGCCTCGGCTCACGGTGCGTTGTGAGGCGGCGGATCCGGAGGGTCTCGAACGCGTGCGGCGGCAGCTCGTTCGCGAGCTCGAACAGAGCGGCGTGGACACGTCCCTGCTCGGAACGCGGTGACGTACGGCCCGTTGCTGAAGGAGCAGCTTGCGCGCTGGATGGAGGAGAGTCATGAGCGAAGTCACGACAGATCATGAAACGATTCGTGAGTGGGCGGAGCGCAAGGGCGGCAAGCCCGCTGCCGTTCGCCGCACGCACAAGGGCCGCGATGTGGGCATCATCCGCATCATGTTTCCGGATGCGCCGAATTCGGAGCACGAAGGGCTCACCGAGATCTCCTGGGACGAGTTCTTCGATGAGTTCGACAAGCGCAAGCTCGCTCTCGTGTACGACGAGGACAGTCTGTTCTCGAAAGTGGTGAGCCGCGAATCGTCCGAGGATCGCCGGCATTAAAGCGCAGCCGGATCCGTGCCGCTGGCGCTGAGCGGCAGGCGGCTCAGGTGAGCAGCTGGATCAGCGCCCGGACGATGATCACAGCCAGCCAGACCGCGCCGACCACAAGGACCGTCATCGCCAGAATGAATGCCACGAGCAGCAGTGCGCTCGTGCGCTGGGTTCGATGCGGCGTGGCCAGCCAGCGCTCGAGCAGCTCGCGATTGCGCACGTGCGCCTTGAAGGCGAAATCGAACAGATCGCCCAGCAACGGAATGGCGCCGATCACCGTATCGATGGTGAGGTTCAGCAGCATGCGCGCCTGCACGGACAGCGGCGCGCCGAGCTGACGAGCGATGATCACCCCGTAGGTGCCGATGACGCCGGTGATGATATCGCCCGCGCCCGGAACGAGCCCGATGATCGCATCGAGACCGAAGCGCCACGATGTGCCGGGCACGCGGAATATCTGATCGAACAGATAGGCGAGCACGGCGTAACGCCGCAGCCCCTCCGGCGCCGTCGCGGGAGGAGGCGAATAGGGTGAGCGCGGATTCACCGGCGGCGGACTCCTGACCTGACCCATCCCGATTGTGAAGCATTGCGCGCCGGGGCGCGCGGAACCCTCGTGTGCGAGACGGGTTTGTTTTCCGTATCCGCCAGGAACCCACGCCGATGCTCGAGGATGCTGTTTCCGCGGAAGCTGCGCACACCGTCTCACGCCCGGCAGGCGCCCATGCCCGCACGGACCGATGCGCCCCATCCTCAGCTGGCTGCGGCCGTGCAGCTCGCGCTCCGGCTCCGCGATGGGGTACGGCGATTGCTGACGGTTGTGCATGATCTGGTGCTACTTCACGAATCGCGGCGCACGGAACGAAGCGGCATTCGCCGTCCGCGCCAGCGCGTGCCAGATCTACCGCATCATCGGTTCGACGATTCCCACCTGAGTGTTCTTCCTTCGCGCGAGGGCCGCGCGAGTCGCGTTCCTTCGCGCACGGTGCCGCGACGAGCGCACGCGCTCTGTTTCGAGGAGGAACAACATTGAAAAACCCGCCAGATACAAGGATGACGAGCTCCAGCCAGCGGATCGCCGCGGTGGATGCGGCGCGGGGCTGCGCGATGGTGATGGTGTGTGTGAGTCACATCAAGCATCACTTCCTCGAATCATGGCCTGTGCTGCACTGGCTGATCGTTTCTACAACCCGCATTGCGACACCCGTCTTCCTGCTGCTGAGTGGCTTCGTCATCCGTTACCTGCTGCGCACGGATCCGCGTGGCAACGCGTCCATCACGCTCGTCGATCGCGGTTTGTTCCTGCTGCTGATCGCGCATTCATTGCTCGGACTGGCGGACCTTCCCGAGCTCGGCTTCGTGCAATGGATGTTCGGCCGTGCAGTGATCACCGATGCAGTAGGCTTCGCCTTACTCGCTGCAGTGCTGCTGCGAAACGCGTCCACGGGAACGCTCGCCGTGCTGGGGGCGACGCTCTGCGTTGTCGGGTGGGTCCTCGGCATGACGCTCACGCCGCAAACGGAGTTGCAGCGCCTGCTCGGCGCGATCCTGTTCGAGGTGCGCAGAACGGGCGATCTGCCGGTGGATCTCGCGCTCGTTCCGTTTGTGGGGGTGTTCCTCATCGGCATGTCGATCAGCTCGTCCCTGCACGAATGGCTCGTCACCCGACAGGAAGGGCTGATTGCCCGGCGCCTGTTCCGGCTGGGCTCGTTGGCACTCGGGGCGGCGCTGCTCGGCGGGGCGGTCTGGCACTTCGGCAAGGGCTACCTCGTGCCCGCGCTTGGCAGCCCGGAGCTCAGCGAGTTCGTGCGCATCACTCTCGATCCTCGCAGCAAGAACCCGCCGAGTCCCGCGTATTTCCTGTTCTACGGCGGCGCGGGCCTCGTTGCGCTCGCCATCCTGTTCAATGGTCGGCCGGCAGCCCTCGTCTCACCGGTCATCCGCAGGGCCTCCGTCCTCGGACGCGCGTCCCTGATGTGCTTTGTGCTGCAGGACTGGATGATGTTCGTCGTTCCGAAGGTGTTCGGCTTCTCGGACGTGCAGTCGCTCGGATTCTGGATCTTCTGGCTCGGTGTGTGCCTGGTCGTGCTCTACACGGCCTCCCGCCAGTGGGACGCGCACCGTGGCAACCGCCTGCTGACCATCGGGCTGAAAGCCCTCGCGCGCCGCCAGCTCGCCACGCGTGCGGCGGCCGCAAATGAAGGCGGGGCATTCATCGCCGGGTGGAAAGACCCGCGATACGGCTGGATTCGCGGCGTGCGCAAGCACCGTTTTTGACGCCTCGTCCCGCAGGTGGTGGCGCTTCGGTTGAAGTGGGTGCGGAACTCGCACATGATCGCACCGCTCACCGGGGGTCTTGAGAGCACAACGAACACAAGGGCCCCCTCGAAGCAAAAGGGGGTCAACGTGTCTGTGCAGACGAAGTGGGATTCCTCGTACGAATGGAAGGCTGTGCTCATTCTGAGCCTCGCCTTCGGACTGGTGGGTCTCGACCGGTTCATCCTCCCGCCGCTGTTCCCGACGATGATGAAGGACCTGAAGCTCGACTATCAGGACCTGGGCAATCTCGTCGGTATCCTGGGTCTGGCGTGGGGTCTTTCCGCGATCCTCGTCGGGGGACTGTCGGACCGGCTCGGTCGCAGGCTCGTGCTGGTGCCAGCAGTCGTGCTGTTCTCGCTGCTCTCGGCGCTGAGCGGCATGGCGACGGGGCTCGTGAGCCTTCTGCTGATCCGCGCGATCATGGGCGCTGCCGAAGGCGCGGTTGCGCCCACCGGCGTCGCCGTTGCCGTGGAAGCGTCTCATCCGAACCGGCGCGGCATGAACAACGGCATCTTCCAGTGCGCGCTGGCGCTGTTCGGTCTGGCGATCGCCCCGATCGTTGCGACTCAGCTTCTCGAGGTCACGTCGTGGCGGAACGTGTTCCTCATCGTGGGTATCCCGGGCCTCATCGTGGCGGCGGTGATGTGGTTCATCATTCGCGAACCGGCCACGATTGCGCCCCGCGGGCAGGCGGACGCGGTGAAGCGCGCCCCGCTGTCGGAGATGTTCCGTCACCGGAACGTGCCGCTCTCGATGCTCGCGCTCCTGTGCGCGATGACGGGCGTGTTCGTGCTGTCCGCCATCATGCCGAACTATCTGGTCGATTACCTGAAGCTCACCGGTCCGCAGATGGGCTTCGTCACTTCCGCCATCGGATTCGGCGGGTTCCTCGGGCAGTTTGGCGTGCTCACGGTGTCGGATTTCGTCGGCCGGCGCACGGCGGCCGCGGGATCCTTCGTGATCGCGGCCGTGTTCCTGTATCTCTTCATGCAGACGGGCGCGAACCTGCCCGTGCTGTTCGCACTGCTGTTCGGCGCGGCGCTGTTCAACTTCGGCGCGCTTGCGGTGCTAGCGGGGCCGATTCCGGCCGAGGCAGCGCCCATGGGGCTGATCGCTTCGGTGGCCGGCATCGTGATCGGTGCCGGTGAGATCTTCGGCGGTGGCGTCGCGCCCTCGATTGCTGGCGCCATCGCGAAGAACTACGGCATTCAGTACACGCTGCACTTCGCGCTGGGCGGATTGATCGTCGGGCTCGCAATCAGCCTGTTCCTGCTCGAGACGGCGCCTCGCAAGTCGAAAGCGGGTGCGCAGGCGATGGTATCGGCACTCGATCGCGTTCCCGAAGCCTGAAGATCAGACGGAATCGCCTGCGGCGATTCTTGCGGAAGACGCCTTCGGGGCCGCTGGGTGACGCGCAAGCGTGGCCCGGCGGCCCTGTGCCGCCGGCGGCGTCGTCCGTGCGCCCGACGCTGTGCGTGCAGCCGGATGCGAGGACGTCAGTACCCCAGGCTCCTGCCGAGTGCCTCGCGCAGCGCAGCCTCCGGGTTCGACACCGAACCCGTGCTTCGCCATGCAACGAATCCATCCGGCCTGATGAGCGAGGCACCTGCGGGCGAAATGCCGTACGCGTGCGTGCAACGCCCTTCGGGGTCGAGTGCGTCTGTGCCAAGGCGGCACGTGTCGAGTGGCACGCCGCCGAAATGCGCGGCTGCGCTCCGGGCCGCATCCACCCATGCTGCGCCCTCGGGGCCGGCCAGTAGCAGGTAGTGGCCGGTGAGATCGATCGTGGACACGCGGTCGCCCTTGCGCGTCAGCCACAGATGGGGCGCCCTGGAGCCGGGCATGCCGAAGGTTTCGCGAGGGTCCGCGTGCGTTTCGCGGCACCCGTAGAGATAGCCGAGCTCGATGTCGAAGTCGTGAACGAGCGGATCGGTTTGCTGGCTCGACTGCAGCCAGGGCGCGGTGCGTGCGACGTATCGCGAGAACGCCTGCTCGACGGTGAACTTCGCGACGGGCCTGCGCTCGCTCTCGTACGTGTCGAGCAGCCGCTCGTGCGCGTGGCCCTTCAAAACCAGCGCCAGCTTCCAGGCGAGATTGTGCGCGTCGTGAATCCCGGTGTTGCCACCGAAGCCACCGTTCGGCGGCATGAGATGCGCGGCATCTCCGGTGATGAAAATGCGGCCCTCCCGGAAGCGCTGTGCGACCGTGGCCGTTGCGCGCCAGCGTGAAAAGCCATCGATCTTCACGGGCAGATCCGGCACGCCGACGCCGGCGCGAACGAGCTCGATGAGACGACGCTCGCTCGTGTCCGCCGCTGCATTGGCCGCGGCCTGCGGATCCTGATACGGATCGCCCACGGTGTTCACCGCGAGAAAGCCCGTCTGCGAGCTGCGGTTCATGCGAAAGAAGCCGCGCAGCACGGAGTTGTTCACATAGATGATGCTCCACGCCTTGTCGCCCAGCCAGGGTGACAGGTCCGCGGTGAAGTAGATGGTGAGCGAGCTCGAGAAAACGCCCCGGCCCTCGTGAGCAATGCCGAGTCGCTCGCGCACTTTCGAGTGAGCGCCATCCGCGGCGATGAGATAGCGGCCGTGGAGAGTGTGCTCGGCGCCGGTGTCCACGTCCTTCACTTGCACGGTGACACCCTGTGCGTCCTGCTTCAGCTCAATGAGCTCCGCGCCCTGCATCACCGTGGCACCGGCTTCACGTGCGCGGTCGCGGAGAATGGGCTCGAGGCTCGGCTGGTTGAGGAACAGCCGCCGGCAGGGGCTGACCGCATCCACGCCTTCATTCAGGCTCGGAATGATGTCCGCGAGCTTGCGGCCGGCGAGCGACTCGACGGCGACGATGGCGCCCTCGGGCACGAAATCCTCCTCCGAGCGCCGCCGCACGCGCCCCTCGATGCCCACCGCGCGGAACATCTCCAGCGTGCGCATGTGAAAGAACGCGGCGCGGGGCAGGGGTGAGCTGGCCTTGAGTTTTTCGATGGCGACGGAGGGAATGCCCTGGTGTGCCAGGAACGTGGCGGCGGAGAGGCCGACCATGCCGCCGCCGGCGATCAGTACAGGCGTTTCGTTCTCGCGCGCAAGGGACTCTGAGCCGGGCATCGTTGTCTCCCCAGGCGAAGCGGATGTGAGGAGATTAGAGCGGGAGCGCGCCGGTGCCCAAGCGTCTTGGCGGAAATTGCTGAGTGAGTCCCCGCTGCGGCGGGTGGCGCGGCCACTGGAGGTTGGCCTGTGTGCGATCGGGTCGGTCATACTGCGCACCATGCGTCGTGCCGTGCTTCGTCGTGCCGTGCTCGCTGTGGCCCTGCTTTCCGTGCAGGTGCCGCTGCAGGCCGAGCGCGAGTTCCGGGTGTACCAGAGCCTCGAGCTGCAAGCCGATGTGGAGCTGCCGCCGGACTATCAGGTGCCGGGCGAGTTCGTCGTCGGGCGGCTGATGTTTCCGCCGTCGCGCACGTTCGGATGGTTCCGCTTCGGCGGGGACTGGACACAGGGCGGCACGGCATGGGCGGTTGACTACCCGCGCGCCGATCGCACATTCGCGCGGCTGCTACGCCGGCTCACGCGCGTCAACGTGCGCTCTGTCGAGCAGCCGGTGAACCTCGATGACGGCGACGACGTGTTCGACTGGCCTTTCCTCATGGCCGGCCTGCCCGGCATGTGGGAGCTCACGGATGCGCAGGCCGCCAAGCTCCGCGAATACCTGCTACGGGGCGGGTTCCTGTTCTGCGACAGTTTCTTCGGCACGGCCGAGTGGGCCGGGTTCGAGCGCGGCATGCGACAGGTGTTTCCGGATCGGCCGATCGTCGAGCTGCCGAAGACGCACCCGCTGTTCCACACCGTGTACGATATCGACACGCAGTTCCAGATTCCGAATTTCAACGCGCTGCTCGGCGGCGTGCCCTATCGGGCGGATGGCGTGCAGCCCCACTGGCGCGCGGTGCTGGACGACACGGGCCGCGTGATGGTGGCGATCGCGTTCAACAATGATGTCGGCGATTCCTGGCAATGGGCCGACGATCCGGATTATCCGCAGGAGGCGGCGACGCTCGGCATGCGCATGGGTGTGAATTTCGCGGTGTACGCGATGACGCACTAGCCGGTGAGTCGCACGAGCTCGACGGGGGCGAAGAGGTGGAGATGAAAGAACGCAAGCTGGCCGCCGTGCAGGCCGAGATCGCGGGCGAGCGCGCGGCATCGCTCGCGCAGAGCGCAGGTCGCCTGCGCAGCGCGCTGGACGCGCTGAAGCGCTTCGACGGCGGTGTGCGCGGCCGGAAAAGCCGGACGCAGCTCGTGGCGGAGGCGTCCGAAGCGTGCCTCGGTTATCTCGTGCAGCGCGAAATCCTGGGCTTCGGCGCACAGGATGCCGAAGCCATTCGCAACGAGTATGCGGTGCCTGCCGAAGTGTGGAATCGCATGGGCGCCGTCACCCACTGAACGTTCACGCCCGCGCATTCGCGCAGTCTCGCGAGCCGCACACATCCATCGCCCGGTGGGCGAACCCACCGGGCAGTGCATTTCACCGCTTCTGCTGCGCTATTGGTCCGGCTGAGTGGGCGGCGCCGTCGTTGAATCCGACTCCGACGGATCGGCCGGCGCAGGCTGCGCAGGCTGCGGTTGCGCCGTCGTGAACGAAGCGTCGAATTCCTGGCGCGTGAGCACGTTGTCGCCATCCGTGTCCGCTGCGGCGAAGTTCTGACTGAGCACCGAGCTCACCTTCGCCTCCTCGATGCTGATCGAACCGCTGTGGTCCGCATCGATCGTGTCGAACACAGACGCGGGCTCGCCCGGAGCCTGAGCCTGCGCAAGCGTGCCTGCGGCCAGCAGCGCCGCGGCCGTGAATGCAAGATGTCGTGTCACGTGAAACTCCTCAGCTCAGCTCCCTCGCGACGTGCGAGGGTTCACCGTTGAGGAAATTCCGCGCTGGAGGGGAGGTTCCACGCGACGCTGGTGCTTCAGCGCGCGCTGTAGCCGCGTGCGTCCAGGCAGGCGATCAGAGCGCGGCGGTAATCTGAAGCCGTCGCATACCTTTGCGCGGTGGACGGTTCAGCGTTGCCTGCCATGTCGGACTGTGTGGGATCGTTCACTTCAGACCCGGCACCGCTCGTCTCAGAGCTTGTGGGATCGAATCCGGTTTGCTCGACGGCCCACTGGTGGCATTCGTACCGGTCGTTCGCGGTCTGCTCTTCGCTCTGGCCGTTGCGAGGGTAGACGTATATGCGTGCGGCATCGTCCTCCGTCGCGTACGTCGCGCCTCCGGATGGCGTCACCTCCGGCTCGACTGTGGATGTACCACTTTCGATCGCCGGCGGCGGATCGGTGATGACGTAACCGTTCCGGTCCGGATTCCATGTGTAGTACGCGCGGTCGACGTAGAAGTACGAGACGCCGTCGTGCCAGAACACGCTGTAGACAGCGGGCAGCACGGGCCAGAAGTGGACGACGTTCGCGTGATAGTGCACGTGTGGCCAGAAGCTCCCGTGCCAGAAACCGCCGTGCCAGCCGAAGCGGTTGAAATGGCCCGGCCGCTGCAATCCCGGGTGCCGGTGGAATCCCGGCCCGCCGTGGACCCCGGGCGATGAGGTGAAGCCGGGACGACGATCGAAATGTGACGAGTCGTCGAAGCCAGGATGCCGATGGAATCCGCCGGGACGCTTGTGCCGCTGCACGGGGTGATCGTGGAGCCGCGGATCGCCGAGATCCGGGAACGTGGTGGAGAACCCCGGGTGTCCGCCGGGTTGCCGGTTGAAGCCCGGGTGTGGGCCGGGCTGCAGATTGAAACCGGGATGACCGCCGGTACTGAAGCCGGGTTGGGTGGCCCCGGGCGGGACGGGTGCGGGTGTCCGGAGATAGGGCTTGTGGCCTGTACCGAAA
>JADGHX010000136.1 GCA_019683695.1 Steroidobacteraceae bacterium | reverse complement strand
ATCTGTTAATCACCGGCCCCCCGGCGGGGGGCGGGCGCGGGGGCCCCACCCGGGCGGAGCCGGGCCGCGAGCGTGCGGCCTGACGTCCGCGCCCGGAAACGCCTGCGCGCCCGAGCCGGGCGCCACGCTCATCCGCGGCCTGACCTGCAGGCGCGTGCGTCCCACGTGCACGCTCGCGTTCGGCGACGACAACGGCACGATCAGCCAGGCCGCGCGTTTCGGCTCCCCGACGAGATTGCGCATCGCTTGAGCGGCGCCTCCTTTCTCGCTTACCGTTGAGCGGCGGATGAGCGCCTGACCCTGCATTCACGTCGGAGTGAGGCACGACTGGCGCAAGGGATGAGCGCCGCGGTGACCGGCTCACGCGGTCCGAAGGGCACGCTCGAGCGTTCATCGAACCATGCGGGGGCGGAGCACAATGCGGAAGCGGCTTCTGGTGCAGGGTGGGCTGGGCATCGTTGCTCTGTTTGGCGCAATCGGGGCAGGCTGGATTCTCTCGCTCCCGCCGCCGCCCGCGGTCGAACCCGCGCCACCGATCGCGCCGGATGAAGCCGACACCACCGTCGGGGCGCTGAAGCCACCGAAACGTGAGCGCCCGGTCATCGCGATCATCGGCCTCAACGACGGCACCGAGACGACGGACTATCTGATGCCGTACGGCATCCTTCGGCGCGCCGATGTGGCCGACGTGGTGGCGCTCGCTATTGAACCCGGCCCCGTGAAGCTCTATCCGGCCCTGTCCGTGGAGCCGCAGGCGACCGTCGCCGAGTTCGACGCGCGCTATCCGGAAGGCGCGGACTACGTCATCGTTCCCGCCATGCGGCGCGAGGATGACCCCGCCATGCTCGACTGGCTGCAGCGACAAGCGCACCAGGGCGCAATCGTCATCGGCGTGTGCGTCGGAGCCAAGGTGGTCGGCAACGCCGGATTGCTCGATGGAAAACGCGCGACGACCCACTGGTACTACCGCGAGCAGCTCCGCAACGAGCATCCTGCGATCCGGTATGTCCCGGACCGCCGAGTCGTGGTGGACGGGCGCGTCGTGACCACGACGGGCATCAGCGCATCCATGCCGATGGCGCTCACATTGATCGAAGCCATCGCGGGCCGCGAGAAGGCTCTGGAAGTTGCGCGTGACATCGGCTTGCCGCAGTGGGACTTGCGCCATAGCAGCAGTGCCTTCACGTTCACGCGTCCATTTGCGGTGACCGCGCTTCGCAATTGGCTCGCGTTCTGGGCTCATGAGCAGCTTGGCATGGAACTGGTGCCAGGCATGGATGAGGTGTCGCTGGCTCTTTTTGCGGACGGGTGGTCACGAACATTCCGGTCGCGCGCCGTGACGTTCTCATCGAGTGCCGATCCCGTGTCCACGAGCAACGGTCTTCGCATTCTTCCCGACAAGGTTGCGACGAGCTGGCCCGCTGAGCGGCGGCTTGCACCGCTGGGCACTCAGCCACCCGCGCAAGTGCTGGACGATACGCTTCAGCGCATCGCCATGCGCTACGGGCAGCCGACGCGCAATTTGGTGGCCATGCAGATGGAGTACACCGGGCAACCGTCGGCGCATTGACGGCTTCCCGACCACGGACGACGGCCAAGAGTGTGATTGTGGGCGGCGATCGGCCGCGTTGGCGTGCTTCGCTCGCCAAGAGTGCGCCGTGCCGGGCGTAGAAGAACGCCATGCAGCGATGACTCTCAAGCCCGGGCCGATGCGTCGGATCATGGCGGGTGCTGTCTTCGTTTGCGGAGCGCGTTGCTTGGTCGGGCAGAAGGGTTCTGACTGCCGCGGCCGGGCCACCAGCGTGTAAGCTTCAATGATGAATACACCGTCCGAACCTAAGTGCGTCCCGCTACAAGTGTGGATCGATTTCGTTTGCCCGTGCTGCATGCTGGCGACGAAACCTCTGCAGACTGCCGTGGCGGGTCTACCCGTTCGCATTGACTGGATGCCCCTCGAGCTGCGGCCGGAACCGGCGCCGCAGTTCCGCGGAGACGAGCCGTTCATCCGCGACGGATGGCAGCACAGCATCTATCCGCTTGCGCGCCAACTCGGTGTGGAAATGAGCCTTCCGCCTGTTTCCCCGCAGCCGTACACACGCCTCGCGTTCGAGGGGCTGCAGTTTGCGAAGCAGGCCGGCAAGGGGCAGGAGTACGGGCACGGCGTGTTCCGTGCCTTCTTCCAACGAGGCGAGAACATCGGCGAGATCGATGTGCTTGCCAACGTGGCGGCCGAAGTCGGTCTTCCCGCTGCCGATTTCAGAAACGCGTTGCAGACCGGTGCCTGCCGTGAGGCGCACGCCTCGGCGCTGAAGATCACGCGGCAGCTCGGGATCACTGCGGTGCCCACCATCATGTTGAAGGGCCAGCCCTTCTCCGGCGTGCCGGACGCTCGTGCGCTTCGGCGTGTGCTGGAGACGCTGTTGCAGTCCGGCAGCGGCCTGGGCTGATTGGCCGGCGCGCTGCTCGCTGGAGTCACGAACTCGAGGCCGTCGTTTCACGAGCGTGAGCGCGTGCCAGGCGTGCGGATCGCGCTGCAGCTTGCAAGTAGTTAACGAAGTCGTTAACTTTCTGCACACACAACACGCTGCGGAGTGCGCTCATGAAACCCGCTCCCGACAACTTCCCCCGCCTGACCAGCGCCGTGGTGTACAAGGATGCCGCGAATGCCATCGACTGGCTCTGCAACGCGTTCGGCTTCGAGCTGCGGCTCAAGGTGGAAGGGGATGACGGCTCGATCATCCACAGTGAGCTCACGTACGGCGACGGCGTGATCATGGTGGCGCAGGAAAGGCAGAAGCCCCTGCACCCGTGGGCGACGGTGCTCGCGAGCCCGAAATCCCTGGGCGGCAAGACCACACAAAGCCTGATGCTCTATGTGGACGATGTGGATGCCCATTGCGCGCATGCCCGCGCCCACGGCGCCCACATCGCCGAGGAGCCCACCACGAGCGACTACGGTGACGAATACTGGAGCGATCGCGGTTACTGCGCGATCGATCCCGAGGGTCACGTGTGGTGGATCACGCAGAGGCTGCGAAACCCCGTGAAGAAATGACGGCGGGCGCGTTGGTCGCCCGTGTCGATGCTGCGATTGCGATGAGCTCCGGTACCGATCTTGATATCGCCTTTGCCGCGCTGGCGGACCGGACTCGCCGCGCGGTGATTCGGGAGCTGGTTCGCGAACCGCTGAGGGCCGGCGAGCTTGCGGCGCGGGTGAACATGACGCCACCGGCGTTGAGCCGGCACTTGCGCGTGCTGCGCGAGGCGGGTCTGATTGTCGAAGACGGCGTCCAACACGATGCCCGTGTAAGCCTTTACAAGGTGGATCTTCAGGCGCTCGTGCCTGTGCGGCACTGGCTCGACGAAGTCGAGGATCACTGGCGCGAGCAACTGGCGTCCTTCAAGGAATACGCGGAGCGCATGCATGCGAGTCGCCGAAAGGCGGGTGCCGGCGCCGCGGAATCCACCGCGGCCCGTGCAATGCGCAACGCGTCAAACCCGAAGGACTCACCGCGTCGTCGTGGCAGGCCCCGTCGGCGCAGCACGTCATGAGCACTACAGCCCACCGCCCACCCGGCGACCAGGCGCGCATCACGGTTTCCGTCGCTGTGCCGCCGGACGTGGCGTTCGACATCTTCACGAACGAAATCGATCGTTGGTGGAAGCGGGGCCCTGTCTTCCGGCAGGCAGGTCGTCGCGGAGGGTTCATTCGTCTTGAAGCCGGCGTCGGCGGGCGACTCTTCGAGTCCATCGAGTCGGAGGATGGCGAACGCGTCTTCGAAGTCGGCCGGGTCTTGGTGTGGGAGCCGCCCTCGCGGTTGGTCTTCACATGGCGCAACAGCACGTTCACCGCGAATCAGTCCACGGAAGTGGAAGTCGTGTTCGTTCCGAGCATGAAAGGCACCCTGGTCACGGTTACTCACCGCGGGTGGAGCACGCTCCCCGCGGATCATCCCTCGCGTCATGGAATGCCCGCAGCGGCATTCATTCGAAGTGTCGGGCTGTGGTGGGGCGAGTTGCTGACTTCACTGCGGCGAGAAGCGGAGTCGCGCGGCAGGGTGGCTTCCTAGCACGCTCACGAACGCACTTTCGGCGCGCCATCCGGAGGCTGCGCGGCGCTGCGCATGGCAGTCAGGCCGGTTTGCGGCCCACAACGATCTGCTCGATCAGATGAGGTGGCGTGGCGTCCGCATCGTCGGGCTCGACCTGCGCACCCCCTGAAGCCTCCGCGTTTTTCCAGCGGCGTGGTACCCGGTCGATGCCAATGGCGTAAATCGTCAGCGCACCGTCACGATCGATGCGCAGGCGCAGCCACCCCTTGTAGTCCTGCACGCGCAGACTCGAAAACGCGTGCTGACCATGGCGCCCAAACACCTGCAACGAGATGAGGAGATACAGTCCGACCAGCCACGCGCCAGCGAACCCGCTCACCACGAATGTAAGCGCTCCGGCGAGAAGCAGCGCGCTCAAGGCGCCTGCAGGCAGGCCCGTCCAGTGCGTCGTGAGTTGAAGAGCGGACCACCCGATGGCGAAAGCCAGCAGCAAGTGCGCTATCGCGTGCGCGATACCGCCCGCTACCCGATACCACTTCACGTGCGTATCCGTTAACGCAACGAACGCGCCGGTGAAGAGGAGCACCCAAAGGCCGTCTACCGGATCACGCACAGCCGCCTCGACAGCGGCGCGCAGCGCGTTCCCCGTAGTGGAAACGGTGTGTGGGGTGAGGTTCGTCGATGCGAACCAGGCTGAGAGGCTGTACAGCACGGCGGGGAGCCAGAAGAACTTCGGGTTCTTGAACGGGAAAAGCAGATTGTGCCAGGCGAGGCGGCGTGACACGGCGGCTGGCGGATAGACGGCTCTCGGCTCCGAGCCATCGACCAGGCGAACGCGGTGCCGGACATGCGTGGGCTGCAGGAACGCGCCGCCTCCGCCCCACACGATCTTCTGCACGCCATCCGCGCTTTCGTGCCGCTGATAGCAGTGCAGGTCGCCTGCGATGAAGACCGAAATGCGTCTCTTCAGAATCTCCTGCTCGAGAAATCGCGTCGTGGCCGCATCAGGGCTCGGGTCGTCCTCGACGCTGCGCTCGTGGATCCAGTGGGGCTCGGGCACACAGAGGATGATGCGCGCGTCCTCCTCGAGGGCTTCAGCCACTCTCTGGAAATACTGCACCTGCGGCTCATCCACGTCGTCCCCCAGCTGCAGGTCCAGCCCGAGCACCCACCAGTGATGCGGCAGCCGCAACGCGAAGTAACTGCGCGTTTGCTGAGTGCGGCATCCCGCAAAGCCCCGTTCCGGCCGGCAGAACGTGCGCGAGAACGCGACAAGGCTGTCGTACCAATCGTGGTTTCCGGGTAGCGCGAACACATCCGGGCGCGAGGCGCGCCCGACGAGTGCAGTGGCATAGGGCTTTTCTGTGCCGAGCTCGTACGCTTGCCTGAACGGGTAGGGATACACCTGATCGCCGCCGAACAGCAGCACGCGCCCGGTTCGTGTGATGACGTCTGTGCCCGTTTCAACACGCAGCGCGAGCTCGGGTTGCGATAGCCAGTACGCGACGGCGTAAGTGGAATTCCAGCCATCGCCGAGGTCGGCCACGTAATCGAGCCAGAATTCGCCGGCTGCGTCCTTCGAGTAATCGAAGGCGCCCTGCGGCTGCCCGCCGAGTGCCTCGATGACGCGCCGATCCGAATGGCGGCCGAAGATCTGCGCAAGCGTCGCGCGCACGCCCGAGCGAAAGAGCACCGCCGGGTCGTACCAGCTCACCATCGGCGCGCGCCTGGGATCGGCCAGGAGACGGCGCAGTTTCGCACTGTCCATGGCCACGATGCTGCCACACCCATTCACAACCCGAATCCTGCGACGACGGCAGGGCTGATCTCGGGCTCGGCTGCGCACCGTCCATCGATGAGTGGGTACGCCGCCCGGCTCGATCACTTGAAGCGCGAATGCGCGTGAAGATCTCCGCCCGCGACTGCACCCAGCCAGATGTACCGCATCCGGGCGAAATGTCCGTGTGCGGCACGCGTATTCCGGCGTCAATCCAGCCGCCAGGCGCCTCACCGCACCGTGGTGAAATATTTTTTCCATTTAATCACGAGCAAAACCTATATGTGGCCCGTGATGCACTTGTTTGTTGCAATTAAAGCCGTACAACTGAATAAAAAATGCAAAATGTTTTTCACAGGAATCACGCAACATATGCCCCGCCTGCGGCACTTCCGCCGCGTCGTATCGGAAAGGTGATTTACCGTGTTCCAGCTCAGGAAGGGATGTCTCCCCACCATGGTCCAGGCCGGACTTGTCCTCGCGCTCTCCGCGATGCTCTCTGCATGCGGCGAGCAGCCCGCCCCGGTTGAAGCCGGGCCCGCGCGGGTAGCGGCGACCGTGAGCAGTGAACGCGATCAGGCCAATCTGCCGGTCATCACGATCACGGCTTCCCGGACGGCGACCAACAACGAAGGCTGAAGTGGTGAAAGCCGGCCGCGCCTTGTCCCCCGCAAGGCGCGGTCGCACTCCCTGCGAGAGCCCCTCGTAGAAATTGATCAGAAGCCATCGAAGAACGACCGTGCCGCCCGCACGCAGAACGCGGGCACGAGCACGTCGTGGTAGTCCTTCAGCACCGCCGCCCGCCCGCCGTCGTCCGCTCCGCCGAAGATCGCGGCCCACTTGAGCACGCGTTTCGTGTCGGCGAATTGCTTTCGGATGCTGCGGTAGGGGCCCCGCTGCGAGGGCGGAGCATCCACATCCAGAATGGTGATCGGCCTGTCGGATGCGTGCGCGGCCCAGTATCCCTCCATCAACTGCGTGTTGAGATAGAACACGACAGGATCCTCGTCCCCCGCGCACAGCAGCACCGGCGCATTCGGTATCCAGTTCCTGAGATCGTTGATCTTCAGCGCCTGCCGCAGGGGGTGCAGCGGATTCGCAGGCGGCAGCCCGGTCGTGGTGTTCGGATACCCGCCATCCGGCGCGGCAAGTGCATCCTGCAGATAGCTCAGCCGGTAGGCGTTCGTGACCAGGTGGTCCGTGCCAAAGCCACGAGCGAACACGCCAGCCAGTTTCTCCGGCGCTGTCGCCGGAGTGAGCGGAGCAAGCTCGGGCGTAGGCGGCGTGCTGCTGAACACGGCATCGTCCGGAATGTGCCCTTGCTCGACGAGGTTGCCGGATCCCGTCGAGCCTGGCAGCAGAGATTCGATCGATGAGGCGTACTGCGGCTCGAACACGTCTGCGGGGCTGGCATACAGATTCCCGTACGAGTGCTGATAGCTCGCGGCCAGCATCACGAACTGCTCCACCGCGCCGGCGCTCACCTGACCCATGAACACCGCATCCGCGAAGGCGGAGAGTGCGTACGGCCCCGACATCGGCGCCGAAGCGGTGACCGGAACACCCGCGGCTTCCAGTGCACGGTGAGTGGCCATCGCCACATACCCGCCCTGCGAATAGCCCGTGATGAAGAGTTTCTGATTCTCGACGGCGTTTGTTGTGGGAAGCGCGGCTCGTGCGGCGGCCAGCGCATCCATCATGTCACTCGACTGCTGATCTGCGTTGAGGAAGGGATGGTATGGCAGGGTCGAGGTGTCATATCCCGCGTAGTTCGGCGCGACGACGATGTAGCCGTTGCCGGCGAGCGCCAGCGCAAGGAGCAGGGCCTCGTAGTTCTGCCCACTCAGATCCGCGATGTTGAACGAGCGCATGTTTCGTTTCCCATGCGCATAGAGCACGATGGGTCGCGGCCCCTGGCAGATTGGATCCTCGCCTGTCGGCAGCATCAGCGCGCCGGAGGCGGTCGTCGGCTCGCCCTGTGCACCGATGGTTCCATACTTCAGCTGATGAACGTTCACGGAGCACGTCGGTGAGAACGTTCGCCTGAGGAGCCATTGGGAGATCGTGCCGTCGGTGACCTTCGAGATCAGATCCGAGACCGAGTAGGACCCGAGCAGGGTTGGCGGGCTTTCGAGGAGCTGCCCGCGTTGGGGTGCGCCCGGTGCGCCGGACGTGAAGCTCGAGTCCGCGTATGCGGTGGAGGCGAGCGAAAGCGTGACCAGAAGGAGCAGCCGGGATGCAGGGATCATGCGAAATCCCCCTCTTGTGCTTGGTCGGAGGCGCTCTGCGCTGTCGAACCTAGCAACCGCCACGGGCCGCGTCTGTACGACCTTGGGCCGCTCGCGGGAGGCCGCTCGCAGTGCTAAGCGGCCCGGCGCTGCCAAGGTGGCTTTACGCGCTATGCTCGCGTTCACACCATGCTGACACGCGGATTCATTCTCCAGGCGAGCTACCGGATCACCAGCGGCCCGGGTGGTGCGCGCATACCCGTCGTTCATCTGCACGGACGGCTGGTCGATGGCAGCACGTTTCTCATTCGGGACGATCGGCAGCGCCCGCACTTCTACATCCCTGCGTCGGACGCGGAGCGCGCAGCCGCATTGGGCGCCACCGTGCAGCAGGAAGTGGACAAGCGCGCACTCGATGGCAGGCGCGTGATCCAGGTGTCGGCCGAGGTGCCGGCAGACGTTCCGCCGCTTCGGGATCGCCTGCACGAGGCCGGCATCGATACCTTCGAAGCCGACGTCCGGTTCGCCACGCGCTACCTCATCGAACGCGGCATCAAGGGCGGATGCGAGATCGAAGGCGAAGTCCGGCGCGGCCAGCACATCACGCACATCTTCGACAATCCCGAGATACGGCCCGCGCACGTGCAGGTGGACCCGCGCGTGCTCTCGTTCGACATCGAGACCGATCCGCGGGGGACGCGCCTCCTGGCCATTTCCCTGTATGCGCGCGGCGCTCTGGACGAAGTGCTCATCGTGGACGGCAGCTCACGCCCCATGCCGGAGCGTGCGATCCGCTGCGCCAACGAGTATGCGGCGCTGGAAGCGTTCACAAAGCGCATCCGTGACTTCGACCCGGACGTGATCACCGGCTGGAACCTTATCGACTTCGATTTCGCGGTGCTCCAGCGAGTGGCTGACCGTGTGCAGCATCCCTTCAACATCGGGCGTGGCCCCGGCGCCCTGCGCATTCGCAAGGCCGAAGGGTATTTCGGCAGCGGGCAGGCCAGCGTACCGGGCCGTGTCGTGCTCGACGGCGTGGATCTGATGCGCGGCGCGTTCGTGCGGATGGAGGACTACTCGCTCGACGGTGTGGCGCGCAACGTGCTGGGCGAGGGCAAGGCGGTGAAGGGGGACGCGAAAAACCGCATCGACGAGATCATCGACAGCTATCGCAATGACCTGCCGGCGTTTGCGCTTTATGCGCGCACGGACGCGCGGCTCGCATACGACATCGTGCACAAGCTCGATCTGGTGCGGCTCGCATTTGAGCGCAGTCAGCTTGCGGGCATGCAACCGGATCGCGTGGCCGCCAGCATTGCCTCGTTCGACTTCGTGTATCTCACGGAACTCGGCCGGCGCTCACTGGTGGCGCCGACCGTGCGTTCTGGTGATTCGAGCGTGTACGCCGCGCAGCAGGGCGGGCACGTGCTGGAACCTGTTGCCGGGCTCCATCGCAACGTGTGGGTGTTCGACTTCAAGAGCCTGTATCCGAGCATCATCCGCACGTTCAATATCGACCCGCTGTCCTACGTGCGTGAGCCCGCGGCCGCGGATGACCTCATTCAAACGCCCGGCGGTGCGTTCCGTCGGGAGCCGGCGATCCTGCCTGCGCTTCTCGACGGGCTCTTCGCGCGGCGCGAGGCGGCGCGCCAGTCCGGCGATGCCGTGGCCTCGAACGCCATCAAGATCCTGATGAACTCGTTCTATGGCGTGCTCGGCACTTCCGCCTGCCGCTTCTACAACCCGGCGCTCGCAAACTCGATCACCGGCATGGGCAAGGAGATGCTGCTCTGGTCGAAGCGGTGGTTCGAGGATCGTGGGTTTCGCGTGCTCTATGGCGATACGGACAGCCTGTTCGTGTCTTCCGGACTGGAGGACGATCGCGAGGCCGAGGAGCAGGGTGCGCAGCTCGCGCGGGCGCTGAATGAGGAGCTGGCGCGCTACATCCACGAGCGCTGGCGCGTGGTGAGTCACCTGTCGCTCAAATTCGAGAAGTTGTACCTGCGGCTTTTTCTTTCCCACGCGCGCAACAGCACTCGCGGCGCGAGCAAGCGGTACGCGGGGCTGCGTCGGGCTGCGGGCGGGAGTGCGGCCGGGGGCGTCGCGCTGCCTGAGGAAAAGATCGTCGAGTTCGTCGGCATGGAAGTGGTGCGCAGCGACTGGACGCCGCTTGCGAAGCAGGTTCAACGCGAGCTGTACGAAAGGCTCTTCACGGATCAGCCGGTCGGTGTCTATCTCGCAGATGTGGTGAAGCGCGTGCGCTCAGGCGCACTGGACGAGTCGCTCGTCTATCGCAAGAACCTGCGCAAGCCGGCGCAGGCGTACACGGCAACCACACCCCCGCATGTGGCCGCCGCACGGAAGTCCGCGCAGTTTGGTGGTCGATCGGTTCGTTACGTGATGACCACGCAGGGTCCGGAACCGGTGGATAACGTTCAGCATCCGCTGGACCGCGAGCACTACGTGCAGAAGCAGGTGAGGCCCGTGGCCGAGCCGGTGCTCGAGTCCCTCGGACTCGATTTCGAGCACACGATCGGGGATCAGGCGCAGTTGAGCATGTTCTGAGGGCGTCTGCGACGGTTTGCCGGGGGCGCGCAAGCCCTCCTGGCCTGCGCCGGGAGCGCGCCACGAAACGCGCTGCTCTGTCCACCGCGCTCTCTCCACCGCGCATCCGTGTCCATCCCTCCCGTCGGGCCGACGTCTGCCCCTGTGCGGGCCCGCCCGGGCTGCGGCGCCGGCGCTTTTGCGGACCGGCGCAGGCCGTTCCGCGGCCCTTTGAGCCATTTCGCCGGCGTTTTCCGCGAACACCCACCAGGGACTTCCCCGTTCCAGCATCGCAGTGGCGACTCGGGTTGCCCGAGGGGCGCGTGCTTGCGCGATCGGCCGCTCCGGAACCTGTGCTGTGTCGGCACAGGCGGCTGGGCGCGTGGGGTCTCCAACACACTTGCGGGAGGACAACCCCATGTCATCGTCGATCCGAGTGCTGGGTGCCACATCTGTCGCGGCGGCGCTCGTCGCAAGCTTATGGGTGCTGAAGTCTGTTGCGTCTCCGTCGGATGCGGGATCCATCGAGCGTGGGCGGTATCTGGTGCGTGTCGCGGGCTGCAACGACTGCCATACACCCGGCTACGCGGAAACCGGCGGTGCCGTTCCAGAGAGCCAATGGCTCGTCGGAAACTCTGTGGGTTGGAGGGGCGGCTGGGGCACGACCTATCCGAGCAATCTGCGGCTGTACATGCAGCGCGTGACGGAGGACCAATGGATCACCGTCGCGCGCGAACAGCAGATGCGCCCGCCCATGCCGTGGTTCAATCTGCGCGACATGAGCGAGCAGGACCTTCGGGCCTTGTATCGATTCGTGCGACACCTCGGGCCGGCCGGCGAGCCTGCCCCCTCCTATGTGCCGCCACACGAAGCGCCACAGGGTCCGGCCATTCAGTTTCCGGATGCTCCCAACTGACGGTTGCGATTTCAGACCGGCGTGAGTGCTCGCGCAGCGTCGAACTGCTGTGCGAGCGAGGCCGCTGCGTTCGAAGAGACGTCGCCAGATCTGCGGTCAAAGGCGCGCGTGCCGGGCCGACCTTTGAGCTTTCTGACGGCTATCCCTTTTCGCGTCTCTCAGTGCGCTCCGGTGATCGGCGGGCTTCCCGCGGCCGCTCTTGCGGCCGCAGCAGCGCGCAAGCGCTTGCGCCCGGTCGCAACCCGCCAGCGTGGACATTGCGACCAGCACCACCGCCACCGCGCGAGCCTGCCGCGCCTTCGCCGGGACAGTGTCACGGATGTTCATGGCCGCGAGCGCGCGCAATGGCGGAGTCCACCTCATGCTGCGCGCCCTTCATCGCGGTTCGGACGCACTCGCCGTCATCCGGCGTGAGGGGGTCGGCTTCATCGCACGCTTCGCGGGCTGCTTGCAGCACGCTGTCCTCGAAGAGCGTCGTGCCGGAGCGCGTGGTGAGCGTGGCGGGGTCGGTCTGCACGCGACCCTCGACCGTCACCCGCTCGATCGGTGCCTGCGTCACGGGATCGTGCCCGATCACCTTTGTCACGGGCGCGGACAACGTGATCTGGTCGGGGTCGGAACTGTTGGCATAAGCACGAGCGCTTGGCAGCGCCAAGGCGCCCATCGCGAATGCCAGCGGCAGCTTCGTGTGCATAGCGTTTGCGCGCGCGGAAATTCTCAAATGACTCATGTCTCGTCTCCTTCAGATGCGGCGGGTTTGCCGCAAGGGAGACAACCTGCGCGCAAGAGGCGACCGGCTGATTTCAATGCGCAGCGGACGCGTTACGGCTGTCACTGCGCGCTGGCGGGCTTGTTTCAGCGATGTCGCGTGCGACAGGGTTTTCGGAGAAGCCCGAGCTTCGGCGGGGGCGACGCTTGCGCGCACGCATGGCGCGGTGGAGAACGAACAATACGCGCATCTTCAATGCGTGGCGCCATCGCTGCAGCCCTATGGACGCGTCACCCGGGACTGGCCGGTAGCGCGAGCTCTGCTACGCCGTTTGGACATGCGTACGAATGGTGCAGATTGCAGACAACTTCTCGCGGGGGGGTTCACACAGGCGCGAGACCATTGACGTGCTCGGTTCCTGGTCCGCAACCCGCGGCAGCTTTTTCAAATCAATGTATTGCGCATGGAGCACGCTACCCAGCGCGACACGGGCTGCCGATGACGCAAAATGGATACACGTTTGACGAATGAAGAGCGTGTGATCCCATAAGAGGCATGCATTGCAAACCTCCGCACGATACGGATCGTCCCGGGGACGCAGACTTTGCGGATCAGGATTTCACCGCCGCATGGGTGAGCGCTGGAGAGGAGCCAAGGCCGGCCAGGGCGTGCTCCCCCCGCCGCACCCTCATGTACCGCCTGGGACTGCGCTTCCCGCTGGATATCCGGGCATCACGCCGCCGCCTGCTGCAGATCGTCCAGACGCGCCGCTGACGCGACGTGAAAGCGTAACGATGTCGCGCTCGTGATCGAGCTCGGCAGGGCGCGTGCCGAAGCTCGCGGTTGCGCCTATTTCAGTGAGCGATACCGGTCCCGTGCTCCAGCCGTCCGATGTCGCTCCAGTACGGGCGTGGCACGAGCGCACGGCGCACAAGTGGATGGATGCCCAAAGAGCCCACAAACGCATACAGGTCCACCGACGCGCCAGCGAGACTGCCGGGCTTCAGCCGCAGAAGATGGCGCACCCGCGGCGGCACGAGTAACGCCTGCACTTCCAGCAGGAGCCGGTAGCGCCACGCGCCGAGGTGCAATCGGTATTGCTGATACAGGCGCTCGGTGAATGTGCTGTAGGCGAGGTCCCGCTCGAGGTGCCGTTCACGATCCTGCTGCCATCGCGCGAAGTTTTCGGGCAGGTCCGGGATGTTCAAACCGCGACCCAGATCCAGGAACGTGGCGTAGAGGTCTTCCCGCTGCACGGCGCTGAGGGGCTCGTGCAGCAAACCGTAGGCGCGTTGCGATTGATCGATGAGCATGTACAGCACATCCCGGTGCGCCCAGTCCGGAATGCGCTCGCCGCGCCTGCGCTCCACAGCGGCGTGCGCAGCGCTGATGGCGGTGAGCGTGCGCTGCGCATGCTCGGTTGTGGCAAAGATTATTTGCTGTGACTTATTCACAACTGACCCCGCCCCCGCGAAGGACTGTGTTTGA
>JADGHX010000135.1 GCA_019683695.1 Steroidobacteraceae bacterium | reverse complement strand
CGCGTGGGGCTCCCTTCAGGGTGGTTGAAGCGGGCGTTTTTATAACACAAGGCCCGGGGCTCTCGCGGCGCGCGCGGTGTCGTCACCAAGCGACGGGCTCACGTCGTTTCGAACATAACGCGCGGCTACGCCTTCATCCGGCAGGAACGGATTCACCGTCTCGAGAAAAATCACCCAAAGCGAATCGCTTGGCGCGCCGGCCAACGTCACGGCGCCGACGGGATCGAAGGTGCGGTCTGAAGAAATCGCTCGAATCCAGATGCACGCACCCAGGCGGCAAGCGTCGCGCCTTTGCCGCCGGTAATGAAAGCAACGGTCGCGGGCAAATCGCAGCCGATATTCCGATCGACCTAATCCGCGAGCTTGCGCACCGTCTCCACACCCACGGTGAGCGTTGCAAAGTCCGCGCTCCCCGCGGTGCGCATATCCGACAACGTGCGTTGCCAGTGCGTGAGCTCTTCGCCGGCGGATGCGAGCCACGCTGCGACTCGCGCTTGCGCCGTGCCGCGCTCGTTGCGTGAGAGCACACGTTCCGTGAGCTTTCGGCGGATGCGCAACGTGCTGTCGCGCAGGCCGGTGCGTGCCACCGCTTGCCAGGGCCCATCGACGGGCAACTGCTCCACCTGCGTGCGCAGCCAATCGACGCCGGTGCGTGCGCTCACTTCGAAGTACACCTTGGCCACGTCCACGACACGTGCGTTCGCCTGAGTGGCGAGCTCCACGATATCGAGCGAAGCATTGTGCGCATCGAGGCTCGCAATGCGGCTTGCCAGCTCCGCGGGCGCGCCGGCGTCCAGATGCTCCTTGCGCACGGCCTCGAAGCGCTCGAGATCGAGCCCGCTGAGCACGTGCCCGATCTCCGCCTCCAGCGCACGCACGCCGCGCCCGAACTCCGCAACCGCCCGGTCGACGTGCAGCTCGCGACGCCGATGCGCGAGGAGCCAGTGCGTGACGTGCCGGAGCAGCCGGCTCGTCTGGTACATCATGCCGTACTGGAGTTTGGCCGGAATGCGCGTGTCCAGCGCCTCGATGCGCGCCCACAGCTTGCGCATGTCGAAGATCTCGCGCGCCGCGGTGTACGCCCGCGCGACCTCGGCGGGCTCCGCGCCGGTTTCCTCCTGCATGCGCGGCACGAACGTGGGCCCCATCCGGTTGATGAGGCTGTTGGTCGTGGCCGTGACGATGATCTCGCGGCGCAGGCGGTGATGCTTGATGGCGCGGCCGTAGCGTGCGCGCACGGGCTCCGGGAAATACCGGTCGAGCTCCGAGGACAGGTACGGGTCTTCCGGAACGTCCGAGGCGAGGAGGTGGTTGTTGAGCCAGATCTTGCTGTACGAGAGCACGACGGACAGCTCCGGCCGCGTGAGCCCGAGGCCGCGCTTGCGACGCTCGGCAAGCTCTTCATCGCTCGGCAGGAATTCGAGCGCGCGGTTCAGCTCGCCCGTGCGCTCGAGCGAACGGATGAGGTGCTGATACTCCGACAGCCGCGCGGCGGACTGCATTTCGAGCGTGCTCAGCGCCTGGCTCTGCAGATAGTTGTTGCGCAGGACGAGCGCGGCCACCTCATTCGTCATGCGCGCCAGCAGGCGATTGCGGCCGGCCAGAGTGAGCTTGCCTGCCGCCATGAGCGGGTTCAGCAGGATCTTGATGTTGACTTCGACGTCGGACGTGTTGACGCCCGCGGAGTTGTCGATGAAATCCGTGTTGATGCGGCCGCCCGCGAGCGCGTATTCGACGCGGCCCCGCTGCGAGAAGCCGAGGTTGCCGCCTTCGCCCACGACCCTGGCGCGCAGCTCGCAGCCATTCACGCGGACGGCGTCGTTGGCGCGGTCTCCGACCTCGCCATGCGACTCATCGCTCGCTTTCACATAGGTGCCGATGCCGCCGTTCCAGAGCAGGTCCACGGGCATGCGCAGAATGGCGCGGATGACCTCGTTGGGAGTTGCCGTGGCGGTTTCCATTCCGAGCATCGCCTGCGCCGCAGGCGACAAGCTGATGGATTTGGCGCTGCGCGCATACACGCCGCCGCCGCGCGAAATCTTCTTGCGATCGTAGTCGTCCCAGGTGGAGCGCGGCAGGTGGAAGAGGCGCTCGCGCTCGGCGTAGCTCACTTCCGGGTCGGGCGAGGGGTCCAGGAAAATGTGCTGGTGATTGAACGCGGCAAGCAGCTTCATGTGACGTGACTGCAGCATGCCGTTGCCGAACACATCTCCGGACATGTCCCCGATGCCGGCTGCGGTGAAGTCCTGCGTCTGCGTGTCCACGCCGATCTCGCGGAAGTGCCGCTTCACGCACTCCCACGCGCCGCGCGCCGTGATGCCCATCTTCTTGTGGTCGTATCCGGCGGAGCCGCCGGATGCAAAGGCATCGCCCAGCCAGAAGCCGTATTCGAGCGAGATGGCGTTCGCGATATCCGAGAACGTTGCGGTGCCCTTGTCCGCGGCCACGACGAGATAGGCATCATCGCCATCTCTGCGCACCACGCGCGGCGGCGGCACGATCCGGCCGCCCGAGATGTTGTCCGTGAGGTCGAGCAGGCCGCGGATGAAGGTCTGATAGCAGGCGACCACTTCGGCCTGCACCGCCTCCCGCGGACCTGCCGGGAGGCGCTTCGCCACGAAGCCGCCTTTCGCGCCCACGGGCACGATGACGGTGTTTTTCACGTTCTGCGCCTTCATGAGGCCGAGGATCTCCGTGCGGAAATCCTCGCGCCGGTCGGACCAGCGGATGCCGCCGCGCGCCACATGCCCCATGCGCAGGTGCACGCCTTCCACGCTCGGGCTGTAGACGAAGATCTCGAACCGCGGCCGCGGCAGCGGCAGATCGGGGAGGCGCTGCGGGTCGAGCTTGAACGACAGCCACGACTTCGGCTTCTGCACAGCGTCGAGCTGGTAGAAGTTCGTGCGCAGCGTCGCCAGCACGAGGTTGAGGTACGCGCGCAGAATGCGGTCCTCGTCGAGACTGGCGACGGCATCGAGCGCGACGCGGATGTTCTCGACGAGCTTTTCGGCGCGGCGGGCGCTGCCCGGGCGCGCATCGGGATCGAACATCGCTTCGAAAAGCCGCACGAGGTTGCGCGTGATCCCCGCGTTTGCCGCGAGGGCGCGCTCGATGTAGGCCTGACTGAAAGGCACGCCGGTCTGCAGGAGATAGCGGCAGTACGCGCGCAGAACGAGAATCTCGCGCGCATTGAGGCCGGCCGCGAGCAGCAGGCGATTGAAACCGTCGTTCTCCGCATCGCCCCGCCACGTGGCTGCGAAGGCTTCCCTGAAAAGCGGCTCGACCCGCGCAATGTCGATGCGCGTGCGCTCGCGAGATTCGAGCTCGAAATCCTGGATCCACGCGGCGCCGCCCTCGGGCCAGGCGAGCTCGTACGGCCGTTCGGCGATCACGCGCAGGCCGAAGTTCTCGAGCATGGGCAGCAGATCGGAAATCGGCACGGGCTCGCCGAGCTTCACGATCTTCAGGTGCACGCGCTCGGGCTTCTGATGGGCGGGCCGGTGCAGGTTCAGCCGGAGCGCATCCGGTTGGGTGCGCAGCGCTTCCAGATCCACCAGATCCTCGAGCGCATCGGCGGGGCTCACATCCTCCTCGTACGCGAGCGGGAAGACGTTGCGATAGCGCGCGGCGAGGGCGAGTGCGCTCGCCTCGTCGTGGCGCACGACGAGCTCGTCCCGGAGTCGGTCGTTCCAGTTCGTGGCCGCCAGCGCGATGCGCTTCTCGATGGCGTCGAGATCGACCTTGCGGCGCTCGTTCGGGTCCGTGCGCACGACCACGTGCAGCCGGGCGTGGTTCGAATCCGAGATCTGCACCTGCGATTCGAGGTTCTTGCCCTCGAAGCCTTCCAGCACGATCTGCTCGATGCGCTGGCGGACCTCGGTGTTGTACCGGTCGCGCGGCACGTAGATGAGGCAGGAGAAGAAGCGATGGTACGGATCACGCCGCGCGAGCAGGCGCACCGTGCGGCGCTCGTACAGGTTCACCACTCCACGCACGATGCGAATGAGGTCCGGAACGCTCGCCTGGAACAGCTCATCGCGCGGGTAGGTTTCCAGCACGTTGAGCACGGCCTTCGCATCGTGGCTCGCGGGGTCGAGCGCAAAATGATCCACCACACGCTGCACCTTCTGGCGCAGCACGGGAATGTCGCGCGGACTGCTGAAGTACGCGGTGGACGTCCACAGCCCGAGAAAGCGGTGCTCGCCCGTGACCTCGCCCTGATTGCCGAAGCTCTTCACGCCAACGTAGTCGAGGTACTGCCCGCGATGGACAGTGGCCTTCGTATTCGCCTTCGTGAGAATGAGCAGCTCGCGTTCGCGCGCGTGCTCGCGCACCTCGCCGCGAATGGTCGTCGGGCCGTTCCTGCCGCCACCATTGGCGCGAGGGCCAGTCCGGCCCGCGCGCAGGATGCCGAGCCCGGAGCGCACGTCGGGAACGAGCTTGTCCTGCGCGGCGCCGCGCTCCAGGCGGTAGTACCGGTATCCGAGGAAGACGAAATGCCGCTCTTCCATCCAGTCCAGCAGCTCGCGCGCTTCGTGGACTTCATCCGCGGGCAGGGAGGGCGGACTGTTGCGCAGCTCGGCACTCAGTGCGCGAACGCGCTCGCGAATGGGCATCCAGTCCTCCACGGCCACGCGCACGTCGGCGAGCGTGGCTTCGAGCTGCTGTTTCAGCTCGGCGAGGCGCTGATCGGTGAGGCGATCGATCTCGTAGAGCTGCCACGACTCGCGCAGCGCGTCCGGATCTGCCGAGACATCATGCAGGCGGCCGCGCCCGTCCCGTCGCAGCGACAGCACCGGATGCACGATGAGATGCACGGCGAGCCCGGCCTGGCTGAACACGATGCCCACGGAATCCACGAGAAAGGGCATGTCGTCCGTGACGATGAGCACCACCGTGTGCGGCGAGGTGAAGCCGTCGCGCTTTTCCTCGGGATTGAACACTTCGACGAGCGCGCGGCCGGGCGCGCGCACGCGGCCCGACTGAAGGTGGCGCAGCGCTGCGGCCGCGAAGGCTGCGGGCGGGCGCTGCTCGAGGTCTTCCTCGCCCACGCCGCGGAAGTACGCGCGCAGGAAGCGTCGTCGCTGCTCGGGTGTGGTGCCCGGAACGCGCGCACGTGCGGCAGCAACGATTCGTTCGATGAGCTTGACGCGCGCGGCGGGGATGTTCGGCAGTTCGGAAGAGACGGGCGCTCGCATGATCAGGTGGCACGCTCCAGGTCACGGATCAGCGCGGCCAGAAAGCGCGCCGCTTCGCCACCCGTGACGCACCGGTGGTCGAACGTGAGCGAGAGCGGCATGCGCAGGTGCGCTTCGATGCCGCCCATCACGGCCACGACGTCGTGACTCAGCTTGCCCGCCCCGAGGATCGCCACGGCGGGTGGCACGACGACCGGCGTGGCGTAGCGCCCCGCGATCATGCCGAAGTTGGAAAGCATGATGGTGAAATCGCGCAGGTCTTCCGGCGCGACCGTGCGATCGCGCGCGGCACGCTTCAGCCGATCCACCTCCGCGCGCACCTCGCTCGCGGAACGCTTGCCCACATCCCGCACCACGGGAACGAGCAGCCCTTCGGGCGTATCCACCGCCATGCCGACATCGACGCGGCTCATGAGGCGGCGGGTCTGATTCTCGCCGTCATACCACGCGTTCAAGCCAGGCTCGGCCGCACACGCGACGCCGATCGCACGCAACAGACGGACGGTGAAGTCCTCGCCCTTGGGCCATTGGTGCAGATCCGCGTCGTCGAAGAGCGTGCAGTTCATCACGCTGTCGCGCGAAAGGCTCATGCTTTGCGCCATCGCGCGACGCAGGCCGCGAAGTTTCTCGGGCTCGCCCGTGGGCGCGGGGGCTGCGGGCGTGGGCGCGCGCGAAGCAGGAGGCGACTTCAGCGCCGTGACAGTGGCCGCCGCGTGCATGCTCGTGGGGCCGGATGTGGTCATCACGTCATCTACGGTGATGAGACCGCCGCGACCCGTGCCGCGCACTCGCGTGAGGTCCACTCCGAGCCGTTTCGCCAGCGCGCGCACTGCGGGTGCGGCGCGAATGCGCTCGCGAGGCGCGCCGATGTCGCTGCCCGCGACGGCTGTCTCGACGAGCTCGTCATCGCTCGTGGGCATGCTGCCAACCACCGTGCCCGAATCATCGGCCGCGCGCGGGTCTTTCGTCTGCGCGGGCGCCTCGGCGCGCGGGGCGGGCGCCGCCTCTTCGCTCAGCTCGAAATCCACGAGCGGCGCACCCGTGGCGATGATGTCTCCGGGATTGCCGTGCAGCGCCTTCACGATGCCGGTGTAGGGCGAAGGCACTTCGACCACCGCCTTCGCCGTTTCCACCGCCACCATCGGTTGATCGACCTTGACGGCATCGCCTGGCTTGACGTGCCAGCGCACGATCTCGGCTTCCGCCAGGCCTTCGCCGAGATCCGGAAGATTGAACGTGGTCATGAGTCCTCCGCCGACGAACGGGATGGGCGATTACTCGGCAAGGGTGTCGCGCACGGCGTCCATGATGCGCGCCACACTGGGAATGTAGTCGTATTCGAGTCGGAACAGCGGCATGACGGTGTCATAGCCGGTGACGCGCCGGATGGGTGCCTGCAGATCGTACAGCCCCTGCTCGGCAACCGTGGCAGCAATTTCCGCTCCGATGCCGCAGTTGCGCGCGGCTTCGTGCACGATGACGAGCCGGCCGGTCTTCGCCACGGACTCGAGGATCGTGTCGTGGTCGATGGGGGAGAGCGTGGCGAGATCGATGACTTCGCAGCTCACGCCTTCCTTCTGCAGGGCCTCCGCGGCCCGCATCACTTCAAACGTCATGGCGCCCCACGTGACGATCGTCACGTCCGTGCCTTCGCGCAGGCGGAAGCACACATCGAGCGGCAGCGCCTGGCCATCATCCGCCACTTCCTGCCGCACGAGGCGGTAGAGCCGCACGGGCTCGAGGAACATCACGGGATCCGGATCGCGAATGGATGCGAGCAGCAGACCGTAGGCGCGTGCGGGCGATGACGGGCAGACCACCCGCAGCCCCGCATGGTGCGCCAGCATGGCCTCCAGGCTTTCCGAGTGGTGCTCGGGCGCGTGAATACCGCCGCCGTGCGGCATGCGCATGACGAGCGGCAGCGTGATGCGGCCGCGCGTGCGATTGCGCATGCGCGCCATGTGGTTCGCGATCTGGTCCATCGCGGGGTAGATGAACCCCATGAACTGGATTTCCGCCACGGGTCGCAGCCCCTGGCTCGCCATGCCGATGGACATGCCCGCGATCATGCCCTCGGCGAGCGGGGTGTCCTGCACCCGCTCCTTGCCGAACTTTTCCAGCAACCCTGCCGTGGCGCGGAAGACGCCGCCATTCACGCCGACGTCTTCACCGAGCACGACGACCGTGGGGTCGTGCGCCATCTCCCACGCGTGAGCGCGGTTGATGGCTTCGATCATGGTGACCTTGGCCATGGAAGAAAGAATCAGTGACCGTTGGAGGTTGCGGCGTAACGCCGGGCCATTTCGCGCTGCTGAAGGGTGCTCTTCGGAAGCCGCGCGAACAGGTAATCGAACATGCTGTCCGTCGATTGCTTGGGCGTGTGCAGGTATTCCTCCACCGCGGCATCGACCTGACGCGCGCACTCGGCTTTCAGCTCTTCCTCGCGCGCGTCGTCCCAGTGGCCGGCATTCGTGAGATACGCACGGAGCCGAAGGAGAGGCTCGGTGCGCCAGGCGTCCTTCACTTCCTTCTCACGGCGATAGCGGCTCGCGTCGTCCGCAGTGGTGTGGTCGCTGAGGCGATACGTCACCGCTTCGATGACGGTGGGGCCTTCGCCGCGCCGGGCCGCGGCGAGCGCCTGACTCACGATGTGGCGGACGGCGATGATGTCGTTCCCATCCACCTGCACGCCGGGGATACCGGCCGCAATCGCCTTCTGTGCGAGCGTGCGCGTGGCCGTCTGCGCTTCGATGGGCACCGAGATGGCCCACTTGTTGTTCACGATGATGAACACCACGGGCAGTGAGCGCGCGCCCGCCAGATTCAGCGCTTCGTAGAACGCGCCCTGGGAGGTGCCGCCGTCGCCGATGAACGAGACCGCGCAACGCGACTCGCCGCGGATCTTCAGGGCCATGGCGATGCCTGCGGCATGCAGCGTCTGCGAGCCGATGGGAACGCACCACGCGAAATCGTGAATGCCCGGCCCGAAATCGTTGCCGCGCTCGTCACCACCCCAGTAGAGCAGCACGTTCGACATCTTCACGCCGCGCCAGAACTGCGCGCCGTATTCGCGATACACCGGCACGAGCACGTCATCCGGGCGCATGGCGGCGCCCACGCCAACGTGCGTGGCCTCGTGCCCGAGGCAGGAGGCATAGGTGCCGAGCTTGCCCGTGCGCTGCAGATTGATGGACTTGGTATCGAACGTGCGTACCAGCGTCATGAGCCGGTACATCTTGAGGAGCTCTTCGGGGTCTTGCGCGAACTCGGGCAGGGGGCCGGTGGCTCGCCCTTCCGCGTCCAGAAACTGGTGATACTGGATCTCGAATTCGGCGACGGTTTTCAACGTGTGCCCCTCACGCGGCGCGCGATTATACATGACGATCTCCGTAAGCCCGCCCGGTGGCGCACTGTACTGCGATACGCATGCATCAGTTGTTGCAGTGAGCTGGTGCCGCGGATGCCGTGGTGAAACGAATGCACCATCCGTACAAGACAGGCCATCGAGTCATGCGTTTCCTGCAAGCTCAGACCGTGTGTGCGGGGCCGAGCTCGGTGGCGCGGCCCAGGAGAATTCGCAATGCGCGATCGATCGTGGCCCGCTCGCGCGCGCTCAGCGGCTCGATGAGCGCGCGCTCATAGGCGAGCGCGAACGGAACCACCTGCGAGTACACGCGTTGGCCCGCTGCCGTGAGCTGAAGGAGCGAGCGGCGCCGGTCCGCCCGGGCCAGCTGGCGCGCAATGCGTCGCTGCTTCAACAATGAGGCCACTGCGCGGCTGACCGCGACCTTGTCCATGGCCGTTCGCTGCGCGACTTCCGCCGCGGACAGGCCGGGATTGTTTGCGAGCACGGCCATCACCCGCCATTCCGGAATGCTGAGGCGGAAGCGCTCGTGATACGCCCCTGCGATGGCCGTGCTGACGGTGTTCGAGAGCACGGAAAGACGGAACGGCAGAAAGCGATCGAGCTCGAGCGAGGTGCGTCGGGGCATGGTCGTGCGGGTGGCCTCGAGGCTGGCGTATGATAGTTGCAAGTGTAACTATTTATCCGTCTGGGAGAATCACCCGCGGCATGTTTCGGGGCGGATGCGGCAGGGCGAATCGCCTTCCACACGCGTGAGCGCGCCGGAAAACGCCGCTGTCGTGGAGAGCAACCTCATGGGCACGAGCATCGGCATCACCGCGCAGAATCCAATGGGCACGGACGGGTTCGAGTTCGTCGAGTACACCGCGCCCGATCCGCATCTGCTGCGCACGTTGTTCGAGCGGCTGGGCTTTCCGGTCGTGGCGCGGCACCGTTCCAAGAACGTCACCCTGCATCGCCAGGGAGACATCAACTTCATCATCAATGCCGAGCCGGGCTCGTTCGCGCAGGCCTTTGCGCGCCAGCACGGTCCCTCCGCGTGCGCCATGGCGTTCCGCGTGAAGGATGCGGCGTATGCCTATCGCAGGGCGCTGGAGCTGGGCGCAAAGCCGGGGCCGGCGACGGCCGGTCCGATGGAGCTCAACATCCCGAGCATCGAAGGCATCGGCGGCTCGCTCATCTATCTCGTGGACCGTTACGGGGACCACACGATCTACGACGTGGACTTCCGGCCGGTGACGTCCGCGCCGGCAGCGGAGTCCGCCGGGCTCACCCGCATCGACCACCTCACGCACAACGTCATGCGCGGAAACATGAATACGTGGGCGGGGTTCTACGAGCGGCTGTTCAACTTCCGCGAGATCCGCTACTTCGACATCGAAGGCCGGAAGACAGGCCTCTTCTCCCGGGCGATGACGAGCCCGTGCGGCAAGATCCGCATCCCGATCAACGAATCGCAGGACGACAAGAGCCAGATCGAGGAGTACCTGAGGGAGTATCGCGGCGAAGGCATTCAGCACATCGCTCTCGAATCGGAAGACATCTACCGGACCGTGGATGTGCTGCGGCGGCACGGCGTGCAGTTCCAGGACACGCCGGATACGTACTACGAGGCCGTGGATGCGCGCGTGCCGGGGCACGGGGAGCGCCTGGAGGAGCTGAAGCAGCGGCGCATCCTGATCGACGGCAACCCCGAAAAGGGCGAGGGCGTGCTGCTGCAGATCTTCACGAAGAACGTCATCGGGCCGATCTTCTTCGAGATCATTCAGCGCAAGGGCAACGAAGGCTTCGGCGAGGGCAATTTCCGCGCGCTGTTCGAGTCGATCGAGCTGGATCAGATCCGGCGCGGGGTGGTGTAGGGCGCGCCGTCAGGGCTTGTGCTCGCGCGCGAGGTACTCCTCGGTCTGCATCTCGATCAGGCGGCTCGTGGTGCGCTGGAACTCGAAGATGAGGCGTTCGCCCTGATACAGCTCGGCGGGCGCGGCCGCGGCGGAAAGGATCAGATTGACGTTGCGGTCGTACAGCTCGTCCACCAGCGCGATGAAGCGGCGCGCGGCGTTCTCACGCGTGGCATCGAAGCGGGGCACGTGCTCCACGACGACGCACTGGTAGTTGCGCGCGATCTCGATGTAGTCGTTCTGGCTGCGCGGGCCTTCGCACAGCGCCTCGAATTCAAACCAGATCGCGTTTGCGCTTTCCCGCACGATGGGGATCTCGCGCCCCTCGATCTCCACTGAGCCCCCTTCGCGCGAGTCGCCATCGGCCAGCTCACGAAAGAGCGCCTCGAGGCGCCGTGATGTATCGGGCCGATCCTGAAGGAGATACGTGCCCGCCTGTGTGAGCTGGCGCAGGCGGTAATCCGTGCCGCCCTCCATGGCGAGCACGCGTGTGTTGCGCTCGATGAGGTCGATCGCGGGCAGAAAGCGGGCGCGCTGCAGACCCTCCTTGTACAGATCGCGCGGCGGCACGTTGGATGTGGCCACGAGCGTGACGCCGCGCCGGAACAGCCCTTCGAACAAGGTCCCGAGGATCATTGCGTCCGCAATGTCCGTCACGAAGAGCTCATCGAAGCAGATGACGCGGCATTGACTCGCAAGGTCCGCAGCCACCTGCTCGAGCGGGGCTTCGCGCGCACCCAGGCGCTTCAACTGCGCGTGCACATCGTGCATGAACCGGTGGAAATGGCGCCGGCGCTTGTCATCGAACGGCAGGCTGTGAAAGAAGAGATCCATGAGCCACGTCTTGCCGCGGCCCACGCCTCCCCACAGGTACAGGCCTCGCTCGGTCTGCCGCGATGTTCCGATTCCGAAACGGGCAAGCAGCCGGCGCGCGCCGGTCCGGTGCGGCGGTGTGGCGGCGATGAGCCGCGTGCGAAGCTCATCCAGCGCCTCTACCACAGCGAGCTGCGCAGGATCTTTGTGAAAACCGCGCTCGGCAATCTGCCGCTCGTAGGCGGCATTCACGGGCAGGAAAGTCACGTCAGCTGTCGAGCTCCGCGAGATTGCGGAAGTGATCGAGTGCCTGCGGGTTCGCGAGCGCATCCACGTTCTTCACGGGCAGCCCGTGAATCACGTTGCGCACAGCGAGCTCGGTGACCTTGCCTGAGAGGGTGCGGGGGATATCCGGCACGGCAATGATCTTGGCGGGAACGTGCCGCGGCGTGGTGGCCGCGCGAATGGCATCGCGGACCTTCTTCTTCAACGCCTCGTCCAGCTCGAACCCGGGCTTCAGCCGCACGAAAAGGATCACGCGCACGTCGCCGCGCCAGTCCTGGCCCACAGCGAGCGCTTCCATGATCTCCTCGAGGCTTTCCACCACCGCGTAGATCTCGGCCGTGCCGATGCGCACGCCGCCCGGATTCAGCACAGCATCCGAGCGGCCGTGGATGATGAGCCCGTCGTGCTCGGTGAGCGTGGCGTAGTCGCCGTGATGCCACACGTTCGGGAATCGCTCGAAGTACGCGGCGTGGTACTTCCGGCCGTCCGGGTCGTTCCAGAATCCCACGGGCATCGAGGGGAACGGCGCCGTGCACACGAGCTCGCCACGCTCCCCGCGGATCGGATGACCCTGCTCGTCGTAGATCTCCACGCGCATGCCGAGCCCGCGACTCTGCAGCTCGCCTCGATACACGGGCAAGAGCGGATTGCCGAGCGCGAAGCAGGACACGATGTCCGTGCCGCCGGAAATGGAGGCGAGCTGCACGTCGCCCTTCACGTGCTGATACACGTAGTCGAAGCTTTCCGGCAGCAACGGCGAGCCCGTGGAGAGAATCGTGCGCAGGCTCCCCAGATCGACGGCGCTCGCCGGATCGAATGCGCTCTTTTCCGTGGCCGCGATGAACTTCGCGCTCGTGCCGAAGATGTTGATCTTTTCCTGCGCCGCCATGCGCCAGAGCGCGCCCGGGTCCGGGTGGAACGGCGAGCCCTCGTACAGAACGATGGTGGCGCCCGTGGCGAGCACGCTCGCGAGCCAGTTCCACATCATCCAGCCGCAGGTGGTGAAGTAGAACACGCGATCCGTGCGGCGAATGTCCGTATGCAGGAGGTGTTCCTTCTGGTGCTGCAGAAGGGTGCCGCCGGCGCCATGCACGATGCACTTCGGCGCGCCCGTCGTGCCGGACGAATAAAGAATGTAGACGGGGTGATTGAAGGGGAGCCGTGTGAACTCGAGCGGCGCGCCGCGCACGCCGAAGCTGCTCCAGCGCGTAGCGATGCGCGCGGTGTTGCCGAGGCGCTGCAGGTCCGGCTCTGCGTTGAGGTAGCCGACGACGATCACGCGCTGAATGCTCGGAATCTGCGGGATCACCTCCGACATCGGCGCAAGCGAATCGAGCGACTTGCCGCCATAGCAGTACCCGTCTGCCGTGATCAGCACCTTGGGCGCGATCTGGCCGAAGCGATCCAGCACGCCGCGCGTCCCGAAATCGGGCGAGCAGGAGGACCAGATGGCGCCGAGGCTCGTCGTGGCGAGCATGGCGATGATCGTTTCCGGCAGGTTCGGCAGGTACCCCGCGACGCGATCGCCCACGCCAACGCCTTCCGCCGCGAGCCCGGCCGCAACGCGCGCCACCTCTTCATGCAGCTCGAGGTACGACACCTCGCGCCGCGTGCCGCGATCGTTGCGAAAGATGATGGCCGGCGTGGGTTCCCGGAAGCGCAGGAGATTCTCGGCAAAGTTGAGCCGCGCGTTCGGGAAGAACCGCGCCCCCGGCATGCGATCCGCATCCACGAGCCACGGGCCTTCGCCCCAGTCCGCGCGCACGCCCGCGAAGTGCGCCACCTCGAACCAGAATTCCCCCGGCTCCGCGAGCGACCACGCGTAGAGGTCCGCGTAGCTCGCGAGGTTCAACCCCTTGCGCGCATTCAGGCACGCGATGAACCGCGTGAGATTCGCGTCGGCAATACGGTCCGGCGAAGGCGTCCAGATCGGCTGCATGACACCTAGATTACTCCACCCCACAAACCCCTACTTTCCTCAGACGGCACTTCCCGCCACGCACCGCTTACGCGTCGCATGCATGGAGACGCGCTGACCGCTGACAGGCCCGTTGCCACGCGCATCACGTATTCCGGGTCCGAGCGGGCCAGCGGCGCTCAACCGCCCCACGCATGAACGGCACTGCATCAGGCAGCGGGACCTCGGTCGAAGAGGGGTTGGGAGGTACCGGCCGGAAGACCCATCCCTGGGGG
>JADGHX010000134.1 GCA_019683695.1 Steroidobacteraceae bacterium | reverse complement strand
CTTCGCGCACCGTGTGACACACGCGCTTGAACTGGCCCTCATCCGCGGTCTTCAGCGACTTGATCCACGGGAACGTCTCGCAGCCGACTTCCATGTAGAGCTCCACGAACGAGTCGCGGGTGCCCGAGGTCGGCGGCGGTCCCAGCACCTCGATCTTCTGATCCGGCAGCGACGGGTTCACCTGCTTCCAGGTCCTGTACGGATTCGGGATCAGCTTCCCCGCATTGGCGGGATCGGGCACCTGCGCCGCAAGCGCGAGAAACACATCACGACGCGTCACGTTCAGGGCGGGCGCTTTGCGGCTGTGCGCGAGCACGAGGCCGTCGTAGCCGATCTTCACTTCGACGATGTCCTTCACACCGTTCTTTGCGCAGGCATCGAGCTCGGACTGCTTGATGCGCCGGGAGGCATTCACGATGTCGGGATGCTGCACGCCCACGCCGTTGCAAAAGAGCTTGATGCCGCCGCCCGACCCGGTGCTCTCCACCTTCGGCGTGCGGAAGCGGCCGGCGCGCCCGAACTGCTCGGCCACCGTGGTCGTGAACGGGTATACCGTCGAGGATCCGACGATGCTGATGTAGTCGCGCGAGGACTGCGCATTGGCAAGGGGCGCGAGGGCGAGGGTTGCCGCCGCCGCAAGGGGCAGAAGGAGCTTGTGAGTCACCAGATGACCTCCGGTTGTGGCCGGCGGCACTGTAGGCGCGGAGTGTTACAGTCACGTTGCAAGAGCCGGCCGCCCCGGCCAAGGCATCCGAACAAGGCACCGGATTCACCACAGCTCATCTCCACCACGCCTCGTCGCGTGGAGACGCGATGACGGCACTTGCCGCGCGGGCAGGCGCACCGTATAAACGCGCAACTTTTTCCTCCCCACTGCGGGCCCGCCGACCACGCAATGTCCCCTACGCTCGAGCTCACCCAGGACCTCATCGCCCGCCGCTCCGTAACCCCCGCTGACGAAGGCTGCCAGGACGTGATGGCTGCACGGCTCCAGGCCGTCGGCTTCACCGTCGAGCGCCTGCGTTACGGGCTCGTGGACAATCTCTGGGCGCGCCGCGGCACTTCGGGACCGGTGCTCTGCTTCGCCGGCCACACCGACGTGGTGCCCACCGGCCCGCTGGAGGAATGGCGCTCGGATCCGTTCGTGCCCGTCGTGCGCGACGGCATTCTGTATGGCCGCGGCGCGGCGGACATGAAAAGCGGGCTTGCGGCCATGATCACGGCCACGGAAGCCTTCGTGCGCGCGCACCCCGATCACAAGGGCTCCATCGCCTACCTCATCACGAGCGACGAGGAAGGCCCTTCCGTGGATGGCACGAAGCGGGTCATGGAGACGCTCACCGCCCGGAAGGAGCGCATCGACTGGTGCGTGGTGGGCGAGCCCTCGAGCGAGAAGACCATCGGCGATGTCATCAAGATCGGCCGCCGCGGCTCCTTCAGCGGGCGCCTCACGGTGCACGGCGTGCAGGGCCACGTGGCCTATCCACAGCTCGCCGTGAACCCGGTGCACGCCTTCGCGCCCGCGCTGGCGGAGCTCGTGTCCCGCGAGTGGGACCGGGGCACGGAGCACTTCCAGCCGACCACGTTCCAGATCTCCAACTTCAACGCCGGCACCGGCGCGCCGAACGTGATCCCCGGCGAGCTGAAGGCACGCTTCAACCTGCGCTACTCGCCCGTGCAGACGCTCCAGGGATTGAAGGACACGGTCGAGGGCATCCTGCGCAAACACGGCGTGAAGTTCACGATCGAGTGGTACCTCTCCGGCGAGCCGTTCTACACGCCGCCCGGGCCCTTCTCGGAGGCCGTGAGCGCGGCCGTCGCCGAGGTCACCGGCTCGCCACCGGCCTATTCCACGGGCGGTGGCACCTCGGACGGGCGGTTCATCGCCCCAACCGGAACACAGGTGGTGGAGCTGGGCGTGGTGAACGCCAGCATTCACAAGGTGAACGAGTGCGTGCGCGTCGCAGATGTGGACGCGCTGCACCGCATGTACTTCAACGTGCTGCGAAACCTGCTCGCGAAATAGCCGCGCCGCGCGTGCGGCGCACGTTCGCCGCCACGCCGAATGCGCCAAGCAGCACCGCGCAGATCAGCACCCAGGCGGGCATCGAGAGCCCCAGGAATGTCCAGTTCACTTCCTGGCATTCGCCGCCGCCCACCAGCACCTTGCGAATCACTTCGAGCAGCGGCGTGAACTGCAGCATCACATCGAGCGGGGCGCCGCATGAGGGCACGGACCCAGGCGGCAGGCTCTGCACGTAGAGGTGGCGTGCGGCAACACCCGCGGTGGCCAGGGCGGCCACACCGATCAGCCCCGCGTAGACGTATGCGCCCCAGCTGCGAGGGTTGTGAAGCGCGGCGACGAGAAAGACCACGCCAAGCGCAATCACCCCTACGCGCTGGAAGATGCACAACGGACAGGGCTCGAGCCCGAGCACATGCTGCGCGTAGAGCGCGTAGCCCATGAGAGCGGCACACGCGACGAAGCCAGCGAAATTCAGGAGACGGCGGTTGTTCAGCACGGCCGTGATCCTACGCAGGGCCGCGCGGCTTTGAAAGCCCGGCGCACCGGCGCTTCAGCGTGAGGCCGGGCGGGAATGCCCTGCCGGATGCCCATCGTGCAGCGCGCGCTCGACGTCATCCAGCGAGGTGTGGCGGATGTCCTTGCCGTGAACCATGTAGATGACGTACTCGCTGATGTTCTTCGCGTGGTCCCCGATGCGCTCGAGCGCACGGACCACCCACAGCAGGTCCAGCGCGCGACGGATGGTGCGCGGGTCTTCCATCATGAAGGTGATGCACTGGCGCTGGATGGCTTCGTACTCTTCGTCGACCAGGCGATCCTGCCGGGCCGCCTTCAGGGCCGCTTCCACGTCCATGCGCGCGAAGGCGTCCAGCGCGTCGTGGACCATTTCCGACACCACGCGGCCGAGATGCTTGATCTCGCGGTACTTGTCTGCCGGGCGCTCCTGGGTGGCGAGGCGCGAAGCGATGTAGCCGATCTTCTCGCCCTCGTCCCCGATGCGCTCGAGATCGGTGATGGTCTTGATGATTGCGACGATCACGCGCAGATCGCCCGCCGCCGGCGCACGCGTGGCGAGAATGCGGCTGCATTCCTCGTCGATGGAGACCTCCATGTCGTTGACCTTGTAGTCATCCATCGCGACGGATTCGCCGAGGGAGCTGTCGCCTTCCACGAGGGCCGTGATCGCCCGCTGGAGCTGCTGCTCCACGAACCCGCCCATGGCGAGCACCTTGCTGCGCACGCGCTCCAGGTCTTCATTGAACCGGCGCGAGATGTGGTGACTGAGATCCGCGGTATCCATTGCAGCATGCTCCGGCGCGCGTTGCGCCTGTGGCGACCGATCATATCCGAACGTCCGCTCGCGGGCAGGCCCGGGTTCGGGGAAATGCGTGGGCTTGCTCATTCACGTCGCCTGCGAGGGTGCGTACTCCGGACGCTCGGGTCGACGCCTCGGGAAATCCGAAACCAGCATCAGCCCGCTGCGCGCGATTGCACGTCTGCGTCGATGACGCGCTCCGGCGGGAAGTGACAGGTGAAGGTGCTGCCGACACCCTGCCTGCTCTCGATATGGAGCGTCGCGCCGTGCCGCTGCAACACATGCTTCACGATGGCGAGACCAAGCCCGGAGCCGCCAGTTGCGCGCGAGCGGCCTTCGTCGACGCGATAGAACCGCTCCGTGAGGCGCGGAATGTGTTCCTGCGGAATGCCGATGCCGGTGTCCGTGACGGAGAGGTGCGCCCCTTCGTCATCGACCCACCAGCGCAGGTCGATTGCGCCTTCCGCCGGTGTGTACTTCGCCGCGTTGTCCACCAGGTTGGAGAATGCCGAGAGAATCTCCGACTCATTGCCGCGAAGCATTTCGCTCGATTCGATGCGAATGCGCACCTCGCGTGGATGCACGGGGCGCGCGAGCACGTCCTTGCGCAACATGGCGAGCATGGCGGGGACATCGATGTAGCCCCCTTCGGCCACCTCGTCGCTTTCCTCCAGCTTCGAGAGCGCGAGCAGGTCCTGGATGATGGAGGTCATGCGGGCGGCCTGGCGGCGCATCTCGTCGACCGGCGGTCGCAGATCCTCGTGCAGGGCCGGGTCGTGCGCCAGCGTCTCCAGATACCCCGCGATCACCGACAGGGGCGATCGCAGCTCGTGCGATGCGTTGGCGACGAAGTCCTTGCGCATGTTCTCGAGCCTCATCTGACGCGACACGTCCCGCACGAGCAGCAGCTGCTGGCCTTCGCCGTACGGCACGATCTGCAGTGACAGATAGCAATCATTTCCCGCATCCGGTTGCAGAATGATTGCATTCTCGTACCTGGCCTCATCGAGGTAGCGCGCGAACTGCGGCTGTCGGAGCAGGTTATCGATGCGCAGGCCGTAGTCTGCTGACCCGCGGAGATTCAGGAGATGTCCCGCCGTGCGGTTGAACCAGGCGATCTCGCGCTGCGCGTTGAGAATGACGACCCCATCCGGCAGTGCCGCGGTCGAGCGCTGGATCTGCCGCATCAGGTTCATGAACCGCCGCTTGTGGTAGCGCTTGCGGCGATGAAGCCGCACCACCTGCGTGATCACCTCGCCCCAGATGCCGCTGAACTCCGGCGGGTCCGCGTAGCTGCGATGGCGCACCCACCAGTCGAGGCGGAAGAGGTTCGCGAACTGCCAGGCGAGCTGGCCCGCGAGCACGGCGGCCAGACCGGCCCACGCGTTGCCGAATGCCCAGCCACAGATGAGGCCGACGGCCACGGTGGCCAGCAGGCGACCGGCCGCGAACCACCACGCTTGTCTCGCCCCTTGCATGGGTGGGATTGTGAGCGCTTCCGGCTACTCCGCGCGAGCCGAAAACCTGTAACCCGAGCCGCGCACGGTCTGAATGAAGCGATCGTATCCGAATTCCTCGAGCGCCTTGCGCAGGCGACGGATGTGCACGTCGATGGTGCGCTCTTCGACGTACACGTTGCCGCCCCACACGCGATCGAGCAGCTGATCGCGTTTATAGACGCGCTCCGGGTGGGTCATGAAGAACTCGAGCATGCGATATTCGGTAGGCCCGAGTGGCACCGTCTTGTCGCCCACCAGCACCCGGTGGCTCGCCTGGTCGAGCGCGAGGCCCTCGAACTCGATGCGCTCCTCGCCATTGTGAGGCGCGGCCCGGCGCAGCACCGCGTTGATGCGCGCCACCAGCTCGCGGGGCGAGAAGGGCTTGGTGATGTAGTCGTCCGCCCCACCCTCGAGCCCGGCGACCTTGTCGCTTTCCTCGGCACGGGCCGTGAGCATGATGATGGCGAGCTCGCGCGTGTCGCGGTCCCGCTTGAGGGCCCGCGCCAGCTCGAGGCCGCTCATGTCCGGCAGCATCCAGTCGATGAGCACGAGATCCGGGCGCTTGTCCACCAGGGCGGCGCGCGCGCTGCGGCAGTCTTCTGCTTCGCGCACCTCGAAACCGGCGCGCTTCAGGCCGAACGCGATCATTTCGCGAATGGGCCGTTCGTCTTCGACTATCAGGACCTGTTTTGCGGTCATGTCAGATCTGGCTTCTGGCGCGCGTATTACAGAGGCCGTTCGTTACAGATTCATGACGGCGGCGTGGCTATCGGTCTGCGACGCGGAGCACAACCGGTGAACCGGTCCCGGTGAATCCGCCACACGGCCGCAAGTCCCACGCTGTTCCCGCCTGAACCACGGCTTGCGTGTGTGTCGGCGAGCCCGCGCATTTCAGTTTCGTGACCGCCACGGGTGAAGGTCGGCTGCCGTGACGAGCCTCACTGCGCCGGCGGCCGCGCCACATCGTCCCGCAGATAGACCGGAATCGCATCTTCCGGCGCGCACAACCGGCCGGCCCGCACGTCCCGGACCGCCAGCCGCGCAATCTCCGCGGCCCGGGGGAGCAGTGTGTCATGGAACCCCTGGACGCGTGACTCGAAGGCTTGCCGCAGCTCCGGGTACGCGCGGAACCCGCGGCCGACAGCCTGGGTTCCGGCTACGGCGCCCGTCCACTGCGCTGGCAGTGCCACGCTGGCCGGGGGACTCACGTGCTCTGGGCCGACAGGCGCCGCCAACCCGTCCTCGCCCCGCTCGAAGCACGCCCAATACACCTCGCGCATGCGTGCGTCGTTGCACACGACAACGCGGCTCACCGTGCTGTCTCGGTCGAACGCTTGTTGGGCCACGGCGGCCAGATCCGATACGGGCACGACGCGAAGCCCGGCTGCGAATGCCAAGCCCTGCGCAACACTCGCCGCGAGACGTACGCCCGTAAAGCCGCCCGGCCCTCGCCCGAATGCGAGCGCGTCTGTCGCAGCGAGCGACAAGCCAGCCTCTGCGAGCACCTCGTCCACCATCGGAAGGATGTGTTCCGCGTGACCGCGCTCGAACTCGCGCTCGCGCGTGATGAGCCGATTTTCGATGAGCAACGCGGCCGAGCACGCCTCGGTCGCCGTGTCGATGGCGAGAATCTTCATTGAGCCCCGAGTGCCCGCTGAGGGTGAGCTGGCGTGTGCCGCCGGAGAAACCGCAAGGTGTCGCCCTGATCCCGCGTGACGGGCATGGGCGGCAGTGCCGAAAGAAACACACGGCCGTAATTGCGGCCGACGATCCGCGGGTCGCAGATGACCACCACGCCGAAATCCTCTTCGCTGCGAATGAGCCGGCCCACGCCCTGCTTCAGCGCGAGCGCCGCCTCCGGCAGCTGATAGTCCCGGAAGGCATTGCCTCCGGTGGCCTGCAGGTGATCGATGCGTGCCTTCACGATCGGATCGTCCGGCGAAGCGAACGGCAGCTTCTCGATGACCACGAGGCGCAGCGCCTCTCCCTTGACGTCCACGCCCTCCCAGAAGCTCGTCGTGCCGAGCAGTACGCCCGAGCCATCATCGCGGAACTCTTTCAGCAGCCGCTCGCGGGGCGCTTCGCCCTGCACGTACAGGTTGTATGGCGCCTCCTGTGCCCAGCGTTCGCGCAGTATTTGCGCGGCGCGCGCGAGTGCGCGGTGGCTGGTAAACAGCAGGAATGCTCCGCCCTGCGAGGCGTGAAGGAGCGGAATGGCGCAGTCGATGACTGCGCCAACGAACGCGGGACTCTGCGGATCCGGCAAACCCTGAGGCAGATAGAGCAGGCTCTGCTGCTCGTAATCGAACGGGCTGTCGATCTTCAGCGTGCCCGCCTCATGCAGGCCCAGCCGGTGCGCGAAATGTTTGAAGTCGTCGCCCAGCGACAAGGTCGCGGAGGTGAAGATCCAGGCAGTGCGTCTCGATTCCAGCATCGCCTGAAAGCGGCGGGCCACATCGAAAGGGATGAGGCTGAGAGTGAACCCGCGCTGTGTCACCTCCACGGCGCGCGTGCTTTCGAGCTCATCCATGTCGGTGAAACGGTCCATGACGGCAGCGAGCTCAGTCACGCGCTCGGCCACAGCAGACAGCGGCGAATCCTCCCCTGCCGCCTCGAGCGTTGCGCCCAGATCGTGCAACGCCTGCGAGAGTCCCTCGACGAGTGAGTTCAGCTCCCTCGGACCCTCGCGCCACGCGAAGCGCCCCGGCTGCCGCGGCAGAACGGATGCGATCGAGGCGAGATGATCGGCGACGTGCCGAAGCGATGCGACCGCCTGGTCGTGCCAGCCATTCGTGGAAGCCTCGGGCGAGGCGTGCACGGCCGCGGCCAGCTCGGACTGCACGTCACGCACAACGTTCTCGATGCGGCGACTCGCAACCGTTGCGCCGAAGAACTGTGCGGCGAGATCCGGAATCTGATGCGCCTCATCCAGAATGACGGCATCCGCGGTGCCCAGAATGTCCCCGAACCCATCTTCCTTCAGCGCCAGATCGGCCAGCAGGAGGTAATGGTTCACGACGACGACGTCCGCTTCCAGCGCGGCACGGCGAGCGGCCACGACATGACAGCGGCCATACTCGGCGCAGCGTGTTCCCAGGCAGTTGTCCCGCGTGGAGGTGACGTGTTGCCAGACAGGATGCGCATCCGATAGGCCGGGCACTTCGGCGAGATCTCCGGTGCGCGTTACCGTGGCCCACCGTGCAATGCGCGCAAGCGTGCGATCCTGCGTGCGCGCCCCCTCGAGCGCGAGTTGCTCACTGGCCCGCGCGAGGCGGTGCTTGCAGAGATAGTTCGACCTGCCTTTCAACAGCGACACGCGCGCCGGGCGCCCGAGCGCGGCGGAGACGAGCGGCAGGTCCTTGGAAAAGAGCTGGTCCTGCAGCGTGCGGGTGCCCGTTGAGATGAGCACACGCCTGCCCGAAAGCAGCGCAGGCACGAGATACGCGAACGTCTTGCCCGTGCCTGTGCCCGCCTCCACGATCAGCGCCTCCCGGTGCTCGAGCGCCTGCGCGACGCGCTCGGCCATGCGCAGCTGCTGCCGCCGGAAACGAAAGTCCGGCAGCGCGCGCTGCAGCGGCCCGTGCGGGCCGAAAATGTCCTCCAGGTCGAGCATCTTTCATCGCGCCCCTGTGGCGCGCGCAGCTCCAATCGTCCGCGGCACCTCGCCGTGCGGTTATGGAACACCCCTTCGGCGAGCGCTTTATAGGGGGCATTGTGACGGAGTCGCACGGATTGCGCGCGCCGCGGAGTGGCGTTCTGGCAAATGCCGACCGCCGCCGGCGCGCCCGGCCGTTATAATCGCGAACCGCTTTTTCGCGACCAATCGGGTTATTGCGAGGATCTTCCAGTCATGGCCACGGCTCCGCATCTGCTCACCCCGCTTCCCAGTCTCAGCAAAGACGTGGCCGAGTGGGTTGAATCCGTCCGACAGCTCACCCAGGCGAAGGCCGTGCGGTGGTGCGAGGGCTCGGAGAGCGAGGTCAAGGAGCTTACGGCCGAGCTCGTGCGCAGTGGCGATCTGCTGCCCCTCAACGCCGAGCACTTTCCCGGCTGCCACCTCGCCCGGTCCCATCCGAGCGATGTCGCGCGCGTCGAGCACCTCACGTACATCTGCACGCAGTCGAAGGACGACGCCGGCCCCAACAACAACTGGATGGCTCCGGACGAAGCGCGCGCGAAGATGCGCAGCCTGTTCAGCGGCTGCATGAAGGATCGCACGCTGTACGTCGTGCCCTACTGCATGGGGCCCATCGATTCGCCCTACTCCCGCTGCGGCGTGGAGATCACGGACAGCCCTTACGTCGTGCTCAACATGGCCATCATGACGCGCATGGGCCGCCCGGCGCTCGAGCGCATCGCGCGTGAGGGCACGTTCGTCAAGGGCATGCACTCCATCGGCGAGCTGGATCCGGAGCGCCGCTTCATCATGCACTTCCCGGAAACGCTCGAGATCCAGAGCTATGGCTCGGGCTATGGCGGAAACGCGCTCCTCGGCAAGAAGTGCCACGCTCTGCGCATCGCCAGCTGGCAGGCGCGCACGGAAGGCTGGCTGGCAGAGCACATGCTCATCGTCGGCCTGCAGAACCCGCAGGGCGAAACGCACTATGTGGCGTGCGCTTTCCCCTCGGCGTGCGGCAAGACGAATCTCGCGATGCTCATTCCGCCGGCATCGCTCCCGGGCTGGAAGGTGTTCACGGTGGGCGACGACATCGCCTGGCTGACGCCCGGCCCCGATGGCCGGCTTTGGGCCATCAACCCGGAATCCGGCTACTTCGGTGTGGTGCCCGGCACGAACCCGGAGACCAACCGGAACGCGTACGAGATGATCCGGCGCGACACGCTCTTCACGAACGTGGCGCTCACCGAAGACAACCAGCCCTGGTGGGAAGGCCTGACCACCGGCAAGCCCGTCATCGACTGGCAGGGGCGCCCGTACGATCCGGCCAACGGGCCTGCGGCGCACCCGAATTCCCGCTTCACGGTGTCCGCCCGGAACAACCCCGCGTACTCGCCGCATGCCGAAGATCCGCGTGGCGTGCCGATCAGCGCCTTGGTGTTCGGCGGTCGCCGGCGCGAGCTCGCGCCGCTGGTCTATGAAGCGCGGGACTGGAAGCACGGCGTGCTGGTCGGCGCCTCCGTCGCCTCGGAAACCACGGCAGCCGCCACCGGCAAGGTGGGTGTGGTGCGCCGGGACCCGATGGCCATGCAGCCCTTCTGCGGATACAACTTCGCGGACTACTGGGCGCACTGGCTGAACGTGGGCGCGAAGCTGAAAAACCCGCCGCGCATCTATCACGTCAACTGGTTCCGCCGCGACGCCGACGGCCGCTTCCTGTGGCCGGGCTATGGCGAGAACCTGCGCGTGCTCGAGTGGATGCTGCGCCGCTGCGCCGGTCAGGCGTCCGCGAACGAGACCGCCATCGGCAACCTGCCGCGGCCGGAAGACCTGAACGTCAAGGGGCTGAACGTGAGCGACGCGGACTTGAAGGCGCTGCTCAGCGTGGACCCGGCGCTCTGGAAGAAGGAAGTGGCGGATATCCGCGCATACCTGCAGGGCTACGGCAGCCGCCTGCCCGCGGAACTGCTGAACCAGCTCGCCATCGTGGAATCGCGGCTCGGCTGAGCCGCACGCGCACGGGCCGGCGTGCCGGCCGGCCCGTGCTTCAGAATTCCTCGCAGATGAACCGGATCGTCTGCGGGGATCCGCCCTCGGGCAGCCGGCCGAGGCCGATCATGCCCTCCCCCTTGATCTGCAGGCTGTCGCGGCGGACGAAGGATTCCTCGCCGTCCTTGGTCTGCACGAAGGTGCCGTTGGTGCTCTGGTCGATGAGCACGAACTTGTTGCGGTTGATCTCGATGCGCGCGTGAATGCGCGAGATGAGATTCCCCTTGATGACCACGTCGTTGTCTTCCGCGCGGCCGATGGCCACGTTCGGGCGGGCCTCGTCCAGGCAAATCTCGCGGTCCAGATACATGAGGCGCAGGCGCCTGGTGCGCGGGCCACGCGGCTGCATGGCGATGGCGGGGACCATGCTCGTGACGTCTTCCGTCTGCCAGAGCGCTTCGTAGAGCGTGACCTCGCTGCCCTGCCCCTTGAGCATGGCCACATCGATCTGGCGCACGGAGGCGCGCCACTCGGGCGAGAGACGCTCGACGGTAGCCGCGGTGGTGATGATCTGGCCCGCCTTGGCCTGGCTCGTCATGCGGTTGGCGGTGTGGACGGTGGCGCCGAACACATCCCGCGCCTCGAGCACCACGGGGCCGAAGTGGCAGCCCACGCGGATGGCGACGGCCTGCCCTTCCACGCGCAGCTGCGGGTGACCCGAGATCTGCTGCTGCATCTGGGCGGCGGCATTCAGGGCGTCATCGGCCGAGGGGAACGTGGCCATGACCTCGTCGCCCATGGTCTTGATGACCGTGCCATGGTGCTGCTCGGTCGCGCTGCGCATGCAGTCGATGCAGATGGACACCATGTCCCGCGCGCGCAGGTCTCCCATCAGCTCGTAGAGCCGGGTGGACCCGACGACGTCGGCAAACAATATGGCGAGCTCGATGTCTTTGCCCATGTACAGATCTACTGCTGCAGCGACGAGGCCGGCGCCTACTGTCGCACGGCAGCGACCCGCGGCGATTATACGCGACTACTTTACAGTGGCTACGGAGCCGAAGCCCCTGAATCGTCGCCTCTTTTGAGGTGTGGCCGTTTGACGACAGGTCCGGGCGGCCGTCGCGCGCCGCGGGCGCGTGCTCCTTATTAATGAATGTACCCAAATGGAAATGTATCCAATTGGAGCCTTCTCCCCCTGCCCGGCAGCCCCTCCCGCACCGGGCAACGCTCCCGCACCGAGGAGCGGCCGACGAGCGAACGGCAGCGGCGCTGGCCGGCCTGGCGGCGCGTGCTGAAGGACCTGTGCCTGCTCTCGCGGGCCCGCGTCTGCCGCGACCTGCGCATCCGTGCCCTGCAGTTGCAGTGGCAGGATGTGCGAGCACCAATCCGATCGCTGCTGGATTGGCCTGGATCGGCGTGTGTATGGCTGGCGGTCGGACTGCGGGACGATCAACAGTCGCGCCTCACGCGCATGACGGCGCAGCGGCCGGGAACGACTGAGGGCTGCTCGCCCGCTCGGCAAGCTCCGTTTCGCACAGCGCGCGACGAGGCCCATCCGTGGCAGCCACGCGCAATTACGCCGCTGCTCTCGCAGGCGCGGCGTGCCGGATCAGGTCGGCCGTTGCGCAGGGTGCGCGCGCACCTTCGCTCAGGAGGCGTCGGTAGTCGCGCGCGCCGGGCTCACCTGCATAGAGCCCGAGCATGTGACGCGTGATGGAGGCGAGGCGCTCACCGCGCGCGAGTTCTCGATCGGCGTAACGGGCCATGCGGTCGAGCATCGCTTCGCGCGATACCGGCGCCTGAGAGGACTCCGGATACAGCGCGCGTTCGAGCTCCGCCAACACCATGGGCCGGTGGTACGCCTCACGCCCGAGCATCACGCCATCACACCACGTGAGCGCGTCCAGGGTTGCGGGCACGGCCCGGAAGCCTCCGTTCACGATGATGGGGAGCGTCGGAAACTCCTGCTTCAGGTTCCGTACAACGTCGTAGCGCAGCGGTGGAACCTCGCGGTTTTCCTTGGGGGAGAGTCCACCGAGCACAGCCTTGCGGGCGTGAACGATGGCCACGTCGCACCCGGCACTGCGTATCAGCGAGACGAACTCGCGAAGGCTCGCATAGTCCTGTTCCGAGACTTGCGCGATGGCGGCCGCGCTCTCGCGCTGGTGGTTCTCCACCACACCGATGCGCATCTTCACCGTGACGGGCACGCGCACGCTCGCCTTCATGGCCGCAACACACTCCGCAACGCGAGCCGGCTCCTGCATGAGGCAGGCGCCGAAGGAGCCGCTCGACACGCGATCACTGGGGCAACCGCAGTTCAGGTTGATCTCGTCATAGCCCGCCTCCTCCCCCGCGCGCGCGGCGCGCGCGAGATCCTGCGGGTCACTGCCGCCGAGCTGAAGCGCCACCGGGTGCTCCTCCGGATCGAACGCAAGCAAGCGCTCGCGATCGCCGCGCAGAATCGCCGCGCTCGTGATCATCTCGGTGTAGAGGAGCACGTGCGGCGAGAAGCCGCGGAGGAAGTAGCGGCAGTGGCGGTCGGTCCAGTCCATCATCGGCGCGACACATACTCGCCGATCGAGCGAAATTGCTGATTCCTGGCGTGAAAGGCCTGTTTTTCCAGGGTTTTTCATGCTGCGCGTTTTTTGCGGGAGTTCTGCGAATTCGAAGGCGTTTTCGAGCTGCAGCTGGTACAAAGTTGGTACAAAGAATAATGGCAGAAACGTTGAATCAAATAGCCGCCGCGAGGCTATCCTGCGCTGTCCGCTGGAGAGGGCGTCGGCGCGCGCGCAGACTGGGCGGCGGAGTTGCGCCGCCGTGCGATCGATAGCTGCCGATGATAGAGCGGCTCGCCCACAGACTCCGCGATGCGCAGTCGGCTCGTCAGCCGATTTCCCCCATTCGCCACGATGTGAGCCACTCCGCTGCCGAGCTTGCTTACCGCATTCAGTGGGAGAACGTGCGCCACAGAAGCGATGACCATCACCAGCATCGGGTAGAAAGCGCGATCGCGATCGAGCGCTGTGAGCCGCGCGAAGCACAGGACGACGAGCGCAAGGAGGATTCCAGCCGCAGCAGCCATGGATTCTCCGGGTGCGGCGCCACTCAGCGCCGCAGCAACAGCCAGCCGCGCGGCCGGCCTGTCGCCGGATCCTGTTGCGCCATCGCCGAAAACAGCAGGTCCACCGGGATCCAGTGGGGCGGATATTTGAAGCGCGCGGTGTCAAGGACCAGCGCCCGATCTGTCGAGGCGTGATATGCGGCGATCGGAGAGAAGTGACCATCGCCACTCTGCCCCACCGC
>JADGHX010000133.1 GCA_019683695.1 Steroidobacteraceae bacterium | reverse complement strand
CGATGGTGATCGGCGCGCGAGCCCGCGCGACATCTCGTTCCCGGACGGGCGCAAGCTCGACATCGGGTCGTCGTATCAGACGGGTCAGGGCGGCAAGCAGGACAAACCCGCGCCGGAGAAGTAACACCGGACTGTCGGTCAAATCCTGAAGCGTGTCGGCTGGCGGCAAGCCGCCGGCACGCGCCAACCGGTCACGCCCGAATTCCTTGCGGACGGAATTCCAGAAACTGCAACCCACCATGCGAATCCGCACGCGCAAAGTCTTGCCCTGGAAGCTGGCGCTCTCCGGCAGCGCAGTTGTCCTCGTCACACTCGCTTCCGCGAAGCCGCTCTTCGAAGGCGACCCCGATGCTGCGTTCAGCGCAGAACAGGCAACACGAGGCGAAGCCGCATACGCGCGGGCTTGCCTGTCCTGTCACGGGGCCGCGCTCGAGGGAAGTCAGTTCGGGCCGCCTCTGAAGGGCGAGCTGTTCGAGGCCCACTGGCGCGGGCGCACGCGCGCCGCCTTCTCCGAACGGATTCGCAACACCATGCCGCCCGGTGGCACGGGCTCGGTGAGCAGTCAGGCGTATACCGAAATCGAGGCCTACATTCTCAAGGCCAATGGGCTCGCGCCCTCTGCGAGCCCGATGAAGAGTGAGGCTCCACCGCGAGCTGCGCGCGCATCCGCGTCCAGCGTCGAGCCCGGTGCGCCGACAATGATGACGCCTGCACGGCCCGAAAAGGACCCGCTTTATGACGCCGCGGTGAACGCGCGCGCGGCGAAGCTTGCCGCCCTCACGCCCGTGACAGACGACATGCTCGCCCGCCCCTCCCCGTCTGATTGGCTGATGTGGCGGCGGACGTACGACGGTCTGGGTTTCAGTCCACTCAGGCAGATCAATCGATCGAACGTGAATCGCCTGCGCGCGGCGTGGAGCTGGGCTCTTCCCGACAGCGGCAACGAGATCACTCCGCTCGTGCACGACGGTGTGATGTTCATCGCCAGCGGGCCGTCCGTGCAGGCATTGGATGCCTCGAACGGCGAGCTTCTGTGGCAGTACGTGCGCACGCTGCCCGACGAGCTCGACAACGGCCGCGCATCGCGCACGAAGAGTCTGGCCATCTACGGTGACAAGCTGTTCGCGCCCACCGTCGACGGGCACGTGATCGCACTTGATATGCGCACGGGCCGGCTCGTGTGGGATCAGGAGGTGATCGCGCGCGACGGACGCCCCGCAGCGGTCGGATTGCAGCTGAATGGCGGACCGATCGTCGCGAAAGGCAAGGTGATCATTGGCGTCAGCCTCGGCGTGCAATCCGGCGGCGGGTGCTACATCGTCGGACTCGATGCCGAGACCGGCAAGGAGAGCTGGCGCTTCAACACGATTGCGCGGCCCGGCGAGCCCGGCGGCGACACGTGGAACGGCGCGCCCCTCGAAGAGCGATTCGGCGGCGGCGTGTGGACCGCCGGCAGCTACGATCCCGAGCTCGATCTCGTGTACTTCGGCATCGCGAACACCTACACGTCCGCGACGCTGCTCGAGCCGCGCCCGGGCGCGAGTGGCGTAACGAACAACGATGGCCTCTACACCAACGCCACCGTGGCGTTGCGGCCGGAAACGGGCGCGCTGGTCTGGCACTACCAGCATCACAAGCGCGATGTCTGGGATCTCGACTGGGTGTTCGAGCAATCCGTCATCACGCTCGAGATCGACGGTCGCCCGCGGAAGCTCGTGGTCACCGGCGGCAAGACCGCAATCTTCGACGCAGTGGATGCCGCCACGGGCGCGTGGGTGTTCTCGAAGGATCTCGGTGTCCAGAACGTCATCGCCTCGATCGATCCGGTGACGGGCGAGAAAACCGTGAACCCCGCCGTCCTGCCTGAGAAGGGCAAGAGCAAGCTCGTGTGCCCCGGAAACTTCGGGGCGCGCAACTGGCCGGCGACGGCGCTCAATCCGGCAACGCGTGTTCTCTACGTGCCCATCATGGAAACGTGCGCGGACTACACGTACGCGCCGGGGACCGCCGAGCAAACCGCAAAGGGTGGTGTCGATATGCACTACATCGCCCGCATTGCGCCCGGCAGTGACGGACGATTCGGCCGGCTCGCCGCCTTGGACCTGCAGCGCAGGGAGATTCTCTGGACGCACCGCCAGCGCGTTCCGCTCGCCGGCGCCGCGCTCGCGACCGCGGGGGGCCTGCTGTTCAACGGCGATCTGGATCGCTACTTCTACGCGTTCGATCAGAAGACCGGAAAGGTTCTGTGGCGCACGCGGTTGAGCGCCCCACCCGAATCCTTCCCGGTGTCGTACGCAGTCGATGGCCGCCAGTACGTGGCCGTGGTGGCGGGCGGCGGCAGTGTGGTCGGCGCCGCGGGTCGCGGCCTCGTTCCAGAGGTGCCCGCGCCAGCCGCTGGCGTGACGCTCGTTGTCTTCGAGGAATTGCGATGAATTGGTCTGTGCGGAAGCAGTGCGCACTGTCCCTTCTGTGTCTGGTTGCGCCTTGTGCAACCCTCGCGGCGGCGGAGGCAGCTTCACAGGCATCAGCGATCATCGGCGGCGACTGGGAGGCGTACAACAAGACGCTCGACGGCCAGCGCTTCTCACCTCTCAGTGAGATCAACGCGTCCAATGCGGCGAATCTGGTCGAGGTGTGCCGGGTTCGTCTCGCGCGCCGCGGCTCGCTGCAATCCGGGCTGGTAGTGATCGGTGACGCGCTCTTCGCAACCACGCCCACCGAGACATTCGCAATCGATCCGGTGACGTGCCACATCAAGTGGCAGCACACCTACCATCGCAGCCAGGCACCGGGGTTGCAGGTCAACCGCGGCGTCGCCTACCTCAACGGCCGTGTCTTCCGAGGCACGGATGATGCGCGCCTCCTTGCGCTCGATGCGGAAACCGGCCGTGAGATCTGGACCAGCATCGTCGGCGATCCCACCATCGGCGAGTACGTCGCGTCCGCGCCCGTTGCGTGGAATGGGCTCGTGATCGTTGGCCTCTCGGGAGGCGAGTTCGGGATTCGCGGCAGGCTCATCGCCTACGACGCCCTGAGCGGGCGCGAGGTCTGGCGCTTCAACACCATTCCGCTCGGCGAGGAGTTCGGCGCCGACACCTGGGGCGACTCGAAATGGGCACAGCATGGCGGCGGCGCCACGTGGTCGACCTTCACGATCGACCCGGTCACGGCGGAGGTGTTCGCGCCCATCGGCAACCCGGTTCCGGACTTTGCACCGACGGATCGCCCCGGCGCCAATCTCTTCACGAACAGTGCGCTGGTGCTCGACGCCCGCACGGGCGAGCTCCGCTGGTGGTACCAGCTCCAGGCGAACGACGATCACGATCACGATCTCGCAGCTGCGCCCGTGCTTTTCCGGAACGCGCAGCACGAGAACATGATGGCTGCCGCCGGCAAGGATGGGCTGCTTCACGTTGTGGACCGCGCCTCGCACAAAGTGCGATTCAAGGTGCCGGTGACGACGGTGGACCCGGTGCGCAAGACCGTGACCCCCGACGGCGTGAGAATCTGCCCAGGCGCTGCCGGCGGCGTCCTGTGGAACGGGCCCGCATTCGATCCGCAGCGCATGACGCTCTTCGTGGGGGCCGTGGACAGCTGCATGGTGGTGAAGAGCACGCCGGGCACCACGTATTCCCCGCGCGGATTGCATCTCGGCGGGTCCGTCGTTCCCGAAGCGGCCGCTGCCGCGCCGACGGGATGGGTCACGGCGGTCGATGCGAACACGGGAGCCATTCGCTGGAAATATCGTTCGGAAACCCCTGTGATCGGTGGGGTGACCGCGACTGCCGGTGGCATCGTCATGACCGGAGACAACGCCGGAAACTTCCTCGTATTCGACAGCGACAGTGGCAAGATCCTGCGCAAGCAGGCCACTGGAGGCGCGATCGCCGGCGGCGTCGTTACCTACGCGCGCGGCGGGAAACAGTATGTCGCCTTCACTTCCGGCAATGTCTCCCCGACGGCATTCGGTTCAGTCGGGCAGCCCAGCATCGTCGTGATGTCTCTGCCGGGGAATGCCACGAGCTCCGTGACGAACACGCGGCCCGATGCGGCCCGAGGCAAGCAGCTCTACGCGCAGCTCTGCGCCGGCTGCCACGGGCCCGACGGCGACCGGATTGCGGGCAAGTCCCTCAAGTCCGTCGCGTCGCGCATGAGCGCGGAGCAACTCGCTGCCTTCATCGTGAGCCCGAGCGGTACGATGCCGAGCATCTTCCCCGACCCGCGCACCCGCGAGGACGAGCGCGATATCCGCGACGTGGCCGCCTTCGTGACCACCTTGTTGAAATAAGGTGCGAGCCTTGCTGCCTTGCCACCACGGCGCCCCGACGGCAGTATGCCGCCCGGGTCGAGGCAGGGGGCCGCGCGAATGCTTGCTGTTCAGGAAGGGTCTGCTCGTCACAGGTGGTCCACCGCAGATGTTGAGCCACGGCGCGCGCTCACGTACTGGACCGAACAGGTTTTCGAGGCGCGCCTCGAGATCGACAGTCCCGCTCGCCCCTGCTTCTCCGGTCAACTCGAGTTTGCGCAGTTCGGTCCGGCCGGTCTCTTCATCATCGAGGCCGATGCCCAGATCGTCCGGCGCACGCATGCCCTGACGGTGCGCAAGCAGGTGCCGGGCTACCTGCTCGTGCACATGCGTTCCGGGCAGCTCCAGTTCGCACAGTACGGGCGAAAGGCCTGTGTTGCGGCAGGCGACTGCGCTTTGGTTGACCTGGCGGCTCCGTTCGAAATGGAGATGACCCGCACGCGGTCGATCAGCATGTTCTTCAAGCACGAGTGGTTGCGGAACTGGATTCCGGCGCCGCAGAACATTGCCGCTCGCGTGCTTGACTCCCGATCCGGTTGGGGCGCCGCGCTCGCGGCGGCACTGGCCAGTCTGGAAACCGCGCACGAGGAGCCGCTGGCGTTGCCCGAAGGCACTGTCGCGGAGCAGATCGCTGCCCTCCTCGCGCTTGCCGCAGGGCCCACCGGACAGCCGATGACGGCAACCCGGAAGCTGTTCAACCGCATCCAGCGCACGATCCGCGATCGATGCCACGAGCCCGGGCTCGACCCCGCCACGGTGGCCGCCGAGCACGGCATCTCCAGGCGCTATCTGCATCATCTCTTTGCGTGCAGCTCCACGACATTTGGCAGCGAGTTGATGCGCATGCGCCTGGAGCTCGCCCATCGCATGCTGAGCGATGCGCGTTTTGATGCGCTGTCGGTCAGCGAAATCTCCGCCCGCTGCGGATTCGTGGAACCGAGCCACTTCGCGCGGCGATTTCGCAAGGCTTATGGGATGGTCCCCACGGCGTTTCGCGCGGCTCGACGACGAACCGCGCCTCGCATGTCAGCCGTGGCGTAGAACCCCGGCTTCTACGAGCGGGTGCGCGTGCTGGCAGGCTGCAAGGCCGCGTCGGATGCCGTCGTCGCGGCGGGGTGGGACTCCATCCAGCGCCGGATACGGCGTGCGTCCGCCACCCGCGTGTACTTCCCGAACGCGTTCAGCAACACGATCACGACCGAACGCCCATCGATGTTTGCCTGCATCACCAGACACCGCCCGGCCGCGGAGAGGTAACCGGTCTTCTGAACGGTGATGTCCCACGTGGGATTCGATGTGAGCGTGTTCGTGTTCCGGTACTGGAGCATCTGGCGCCCCACACGCACGGTGTGCTCCGGATCCGTGGAATAGAGCCGGATCACCGGGTTCTTCCCCGCAGCGAGCACGAGTTTCACGAGATCCCGCGGGCTCGCGACGTTCTGCGGCGACAACCCCGTGGGGTCCGCGAAGTGACTGTGGGTCATGCCCAGCGCTTTCGCCTTCTCGTTCATGGCGTGCACGAATGCGGTGAGGCCGCCCGGATAGGTGCGCCCGAGAGCGTGCGCCGCCCGATTCTCCGAGGACATGAGCGCGAGATGCATGAGCTCCCCGCGGGTGAGCTTCGCGCCCACCGGCAGGCGCGAGTACACGCCCTTCGTGTGGGCAACATCCGCCTTCGTGATTTCGATGCGTTCATCCAGCGGCTGACCGGCATCGGTGATGACGAGGGCCGTCATCAGCTTCGTGATGGACGCGATGGGCAGCGCCTTGTTCTCGTTCCGGGCGTAGAGGACCTCGGACTGCGTGACATCCATTACGAGCGCGGAGCTCGAGCGGATTTCCGGCAAGCTCGCGGCCGACGCGGAGGCCGATGCAGACGAACCCGATGGCGCGGCCAGTGCCGGCAACCCGGCGAGGATGCACTGCATGCCGGCCAGAGCGAGCAGCGCCCATTTCTTTTTCATTCTGAGATCCGACCCCCGAAACTGCGCGGGAGTCTAGCACTGGAGTGGATCGGATTTGGTGCCTCCGTTTACGACGACTCACGCATTCGCGCGCGTTCGGTATTCGTCACGCTCAGCACGCAAGGCACCGCGTGTCGCAAACCGATCACGCTGCCGGTCTCTCCGCGACGGAGTTCCCGCTCGTGAACGAGATGCACACTCGGCGGAAATGGCAACGCTCGAGCGTAACCTCGGCCGATGCGCTCTGCCGGGCCGGCGCAGCCGCGCCAGCGCAGGAACCCGCGAGCGCGTCGCGTATTGATCCCTGATCTCGCGTGTCCTCGGTTCGGTGGTTTGCTTTCCGGGAGCGTCGCCATGGCCATGCGGCTTCATGAAGTTCATCCGACTCTCGTTCACTTTCCGCTCGCCCTCCTGCCCGCCTCGCTCGTCCTCGATCTCACCGGGCGCCTCAGCGGCAACAAGGGGCTCATGCAATCGGGGAGACTGCTGGCGGCAGGTACCGTGGCCACCACCGCCGCGGCCGGCGTCGCCGGGCTCGTCGCTCAGCAGGTGGTGCGCACTGACGGCGCTGCGCACGACACGCTCGTCACACACCGCAATCTCAATCTCACCTTGTTCGCCGTGACCACGGCGCTCGTCGCGGCCCGCATGCGCCAGCAGCGGCCGGGGTGGGCCTATCTCGCAGCCGGTTTTGCGGGCTACGCCGCGATGAACTACACGGCGTATCTGGGCGGCAAGATGGTCTACGAGCACGGCGTCGGCGTGGAGGCCGCGGGCCGGGCGCAGCCAACCGAGTCCATCGAGCTGCGCCGGGATTCGATCGGCGAGGCGCTGCGACGCTCGCTGCGGCTCATTGCACAGGCCGCCGCGCGCGTGCTCCGCGAGCTGTCGCAGGGAGAGATCGCGCCGTTGCTCAACAGTCGCCGGGCCATGCGTCTGCCTGCTGCGGAAGGCGGGGAGCCTCGCCCAATCCCGCGCAGGCACGACGGTCGCGGCCCTGAAGAACATCCGTACCGGCCGGACCCGGAGCGCGCGGGCCACACCGGTTATGGCAGCACGCAGAGCCAGGGCAGCAGCTACTACCAGCGCTGAACGCCCGGCATTCTGATCGGCGCGTGCAAACCGATGGGCTGATCGTTGGGCGCGGGCTCGCGGGAATCGCCTGCGCGCTCAGCCTCGCGCGCAGCAGTGTTCGAGCTGCGCGCTGATGTGACTGCACGACAGGCTGTAAAATCCGGCGCCCCCGAACACGAAGGAGACACCCCGCCATGGCCATTCGTGAACAGCTCGTCGAGTACCGGGATGGTGAAACGCTGCTCGAAGGCTTTTTCTGCTACGACGACTCGTATGCCGGACCGCAGCCGGCCGTCATGCTGAGCCACGCCTGGGGCGGACGGGACGAGTTCATCGAACGCAAGGCGCGGCGGCTCGCATGGCATGGTTATGCTGCGTTCGGGCTGGACATGTACGGCAAGGGCAAGCGCGGAACGACGCAGGAAGAATGCCAGGCGTTGATGACGCCCTTCGTGCAGGATCGCGCGCTCCTCGCGCGGCGAATCAACGCGGCGCTCACCACCGTGAAGGGGTTGTCGCAGGTGGACCCGCGCCGCGTGGCCGCGATGGGGTTCTGCTTCGGCGGCATGTGCGTGCTGGACCTTGCGCGCAGCGGAGCCGACGTGCGCGGCGTGGCGAGCTTCCACGGGCTGCTCAAGCCGAATGGCCTGCCCCGCACGAGCAAGGTCCGCGCGCGCATTCTCATCATGCACGGCTACGACGACCCGATGGCGCCGCCGGAAGACGTGCTCGCGATCGCGAAGGAATTCACCGAGGCCGGCGCGGACTGGCAGCTTCACGCCTACGGCCACACCGTGCACTCGTTCACGAACCCCACCGCGAACAATCGCGCGGGCGGCATGCAGTACAACGACGTTGCAGACCGCCGTTCCTGGCACACGTTGCTGCAGTTCCTGGACGAAGTGCTGCGCTGAAACGCAGCCGGCGCCTCGTCAACCGACGAGGCGCTCCAGCTCGGACAGCACGGTCGGCCACGCCTCACTCAGCGGGTCGATCACCGCGAAATGCCCCGTGGCGCGCAGTTTCACGAGGCGCGTCTGCGGATGCGCGGCAACGTACGACTCTGCAAGCTCCACCGGCACAATCTCATCCGCATCGCCGTGGATGATCGTGACACCGACCGAAGGGGCGGGCATGCGCGCAGGGTCGAGATCCGAGCGCGATCGGGGTTCCGTTCCGAGGAAGGCCATCGCCGCGCCATCGCCCAGATTGCGGGCGTGTGCGAACTGCAGATCCGCCGCGGGGCTCAACGCGAGCACGGCATGAAGCGGCGGAGTGCGCGTGGCCGAGGCCGCCCAGAGCGCCAGATGGCCGCCCGCCGAGTGCCCCACCACGACCACGCGCCCGTCATGCCGCTGCACCTGACGGGATAACGTCTTCAGTGCAAGCGCCACGTCCTGCACCGTGAGATCCGGTGCGCCCGGAATGCGGCGGTATTCAATCGACGCCACAGTCCAGCCCGCCGCGGCAAGCGCCGCGCACATCGGTCCCGTGTGCGCACGATCGATGGTCGGCCGCCAGAATCCCCCGTGAATCACCAGCACCAACGGGCGTGACGCGGCACGCTCGTCCCCCTGACGCACGTCCGCCACGTGCTCCGGCGCCGTGCCGTAGCTCGCCACCGAGTCGGGCGGCGGGGCACTGCGCGTGAGCACGGATCGATCTTCAGTCACTCGGATTCTCCTTTTCGCCGGGCCGGATGGCGTTCGCGAATTGCAGCATGCGCTTCGCCCGATGGACAACTCATTTCCCGGAACGCGGCCGCTATACTGCCGCGCCTGCGCAGCCAGTCGAGAGCCCGCCGGGCCTTACACGAAGGAAAACAGCATGGCACTGATGCACGAGATCGATTTCAGGGTGTACGGCGATGACATGCAGTTCGTCGAGATCGAGCTGGACCCGGCCGAGGCCGTGGTCGCCGAGGCGGGCGGCATGATGTTCATGGAAGACGGCATCCAGATGGAAACCGTCTTCGGCGACGGCTCGCATCAGGAACGCGGCACGGGGCTCATGGGCGCGCTGCTCGGTGCCGGCAAACGCCTGCTCACGGGCGAGTCGCTGTTCATGACCGTGTTTCAGAACCGCGGCAGCGGCAAGCGGAAGGTCGCCTTCGGCGCGCCCTACCCCGGCAAGATCATGCCGATGCATCTCGGTGAGCTCGGCGGCGAGATCCTCACGCAGAAGGATTCGTTCCTGTGCGCGGCGAAGGGCGTGAGCATCGGCATCGCCTTCACGCGGCGGCTCGGGGCCGGGTTCTTCGGCGGTGAAGGCTTCATTCTCCAGCGGCTGCAGGGCGATGGGCTCGCCTTCATCCACGCCGGCGGCACGGTCGTCGAGCGCAATCTCGCGGCCGGCGAGGTGCTTCGGGTGGACACCGGGTGCATCGTCGGCTTCCAGTCGCACGTGGATTACGACATCGAGTTCGTCGGCGGCATCAAGAGCGCGCTGTTCGGGGGCGAAGGGCTGTTCTTCGCCACGCTCCGCGGGCCGGGCCGCGTGTGGCTGCAATCCCTGCCACTCAGCCGCCTGGCGGGGCGCATCGTCGCGGCGGTGCCCGGCCTCACGCGCGGCGGGCGGGAAGAAGGCTCGGTGCTCGGCGGCCTCGGCCGGATCCTGGACGGGGACAACGCCTAGTTTCAGCGCAACGTTCGCGCAGCCTCCGGAAAGCATGGTCCGCCGCGATCGAGGCGGGCCTTCCGTCAGCGAAAGGGCGCGAACGTTCGCGGCCGGCGCTCTCCGCGTCGTCCGCTGATCGGGATCGAACACGTCCCCGAGGCAGCCGCGGTGCTGCGGCGCCACGCTTGCGCACACGCATCCTCCGTCACGCAGCGGGCGTAAGATGCGCGAGCGTTGTCGACAATCCAGCCGTCCAGGCTCCAGCGCCGACGAAGAATCGATGAGCCACTTCGTCCGACTTTCCCGCGTCTCCCCGTATAGAGCTGATCTGGCAGGCGGCCTTGCGGCCGGCTCGCGCAGCCGCGCCCGCGAAGACCGCTTCGAGGGAAAGGCCCATGAAACGACGAACCTTCTGCGCCTCCGCATTCTCGATGCTCGCCACCGCATCGATGCCCTGGTCGCGAGCCCTCGCGACGCCCGGCTCCATTCCCGCGCTCGGGCCGGATGGCCAGCATGTGATGCTCACGTCCGCGGACCTCGCCGATCTGCGCGGCCGCTTCAAGGGCACCCTGCTCCTGCGCGGCCAGGACGGCTATGACGCCGCGCGCCGCATCTGGAACGGGGCGTTCGATCGCAAGCCGGCGCTGATCGCTCTATGTGCCGGCGCGAAGGATGTCGCGACGGCAGTCGAGTTCGCGCGCGCGCACGACCTGCTTGTCGCCGTGCGCGGGGGCGGGCACAGCCTCTCCGGTCAGTCCGTGTGCGAAGGCGGACTGATGATCGATCTGTCCCGGATGAAAGGGGTGCAGGTCGATGTGGCGCGCAAACGTGCACGCGTTCTGCCCGGCACACTGCTCGGCCAGTTCGATCGTGAGTCCCAGGCCCATGGCCTTGCGACCACGGCAGGCACGGTGTCGCATACCGGCGTTGCGGGACTCACGCTGGGCGGTGGGTTCGGGCGTATCGGGCGCAAGTACGGCCTCGCCTGCGACAACCTGATCGGCGCCGAGGTGGTGACCGCCGATGGCCGGCGGATCACCGCAAGCACCACTGAGAACGAGGACCTGCTCTGGGGTCTGCGCGGCGGCGGCGGCAACTTCGGTGTGGTCACCACGTTCGAGTACCAGCTGCACGACGTGAATCCGATGATGCACGGCGGGCCGCTGGTGTTTCCGCTCGTGAAGGCGCGCGAGCTGTTGCGCGCCTATGCCGAGATTTCTTCCGAGGCCTCGGACGACCTGTACATCGATGCGATGATCGTCCCCACGCCCGACGGGCAGCGCGCACTGGCGCTCGATGTCTGCCACATCGGCCCGCCGGCCGCGGTGGAACGGGACTTCGCGCAACTCCGCAAGATCGGCACGCCCGTGCAGGATGGCCTTCGCGCCGCGAAGTACGTAGACCTGCAGTGCAGCGCCGATGCGAACTACCCCGCCGGCCGCAAGTACTACATCAAGTCCGGTTTCGTGCAGACGCTGGATGCGCGCACGACGGATGCCGTGATCGACTACCTCGAATCCGCGCCGATGCCCTCTGGCGTGATGGGCTTCGTCCATCACGGTGGCGCCATCTCGCGGGTGAAGCCGACCGCCACAGCCTTCTGGCATCGCGACGCTTCGCACAGCGTGATGGTGATCGGCTTCTGGGACGACCCCGCGGCCACCGCCGAGAACGCGCGCTGGGTCAGGAATGGCTGGCGCGCCGTCGAACCGCTGACGGACGGCTTCTACGTCAACGAGATTGCCGCGGACGACGACCAGCGCCGCGTTCGCGCCACGTATGGCGACAACTACAAGCGGCTCGTCTCGCTCAAGAAGAAGTTCGATCCGACGAACCTGTTCCGGATGAACGCGAACATCACGCCAGCCTGATCGGCTTGCGGGCCACGGAAGGCCCCGCGAATTTCACTCATCACTCCCGGAGGTCATACATGGCCCGTCATGTCCTGCTTGCCTGTCTCCTCTTCGCATCGCCGCTCGTGGCGACGGCGCAGCACACCATCGACGCACCAGACAGCGCACCTGCGGGCTCCGAGATCGCCATAACTGTCGGCGGTTCGGTGAGTCCGCGGGAATTCATCACGATCGTGGAGCGTGGGAGCCGCGAAGGCAGTTACAACGACTACAAGTACGTCTCGAAGACGGGCCCCATCGCACTCAGCACACCGACAACCCCGGGCGACTACGAGATTCGCGTGCTCGGACCGGAAAGCCCCTATCCCACACTCGCGCGGCACGCGTTGCGCGTGCAGCAGGTGAGTGCAACTCTGGAGGCGCCAGCGCAGGTCGCTGCCGGTGCATCTTTCCAGGTCCGCTGGACGGGGCCCGGCAACGCACGGGATTACGTCGGCATCGGGGACGCCACGCATCCGTATCTCGCGTACGTGTATACGCGACAGGGCAACCCCTTGAGCCTGCGCGCGCCGGACCAGCCCGGCGAGTACGAGCTGCGATACTTCCTCGGCGCCGGTGACAAGGTGGCGGGTTCGCGCAAGCTCACGGTCGGTGCCGTGAGCGCGTCCCTTTCCGCGCCGGCAACGGTCGTGGGTGGCTCCGAGTTCGCGGTGCGCTGGACCGGCCCCGGCAACAAGCACGACTACATCACGATTGTTCCGAAAGGTGCGCGCGAGGGCGAGTACGGGCCGTATCAGTACACGGCTCGCGGAAATCCAGTGACCCTCCGCGCGCCGCTGGCCGCCGGCGAGTACGAGCTGAGGTACTCCACCGGGCAATCCAGCGCGACGGTGGCGCGGGTTGCTTTGCAGGTGACCCCTGCCGCGCACGTTCCGGGGCGCATCAGCGTCGAGACAGCGGGTGTCACCGACGCGCCCGGCGCAGTGGAGGTCATTCTAGACGCCTCCGGCAGCATGCGGCAGAAACTCGGAACGCAGCGTCGCATCGACGTGGCGAAGCAAACGCTGACTGATCTCGTCCGCACGCTTCCCGCCGGCACGCCTTTCGCGCTGCGCGTGTTCGGGCGTGAAGTGGGCTCCTGCCAGACGGCGTTGGACATTCCCCTCGGGGCGCTCGACCGCGAAGTCGCCCGCGCGCGCATTGCCAGCCTGGACGCCAAGAACGAGGCGAAGACCCCGATCGGCGCCTCTCTCGAGCAGGTGACGCAGGATCTCGCTTCCGCCCGCGGCAATGCAGAGGTCATCGTCGTGACGGATGGAGAGGAAACGTGCGGAGGAGATCCGGCCGCGGCGATCGCATCGTTGCGGGAACGCGCACCGCATATACGCGTAAGCATCGTCGGTCTTGCGATCGAGGATGCCGCGCTCGCCGCCACCTTCCGCCGGTGGGCCGATGCGGGTGGCGGACTCTACTTCGATGCGCGGGATGCCGGCGCGCTGAATCGTGCCCTTGCGCTCGCGGTGCGCCCGCGCTTCGAGGTCATTGACGCGAGCGGACATGTGCTCGCGGAAGGTGTGGTGGGCGGAGAGCCCGTGAGCGTGATGCCGGGCACGCACATCGTGCGTCTCAAGAACAACGCAGGACGCGAGCAGCCCGTCACCGTGCGAGAGAAGGACACGGTCGCGGTGAAACTCTGAACGACCGCGCTTCGCGCTGAAGCGTGCAGAGCGCTGCTCGCTCGTCGAGCGCGCTCTGCGGCGCACGGACGTGCGCACCCGGGGTGTCAGGGATTGACCGGCACCCGACCGGCTCTGTTGCGTGCCCGCTGCACGCGGCTCTGGCACGGGGTGCGGACAACCTGCTCCTCGGTGCCGAGCGAAGGTCGCCCGATGTTTTTTGCGCCTCGGTACTGGCGCAAGAATGCTCAGTTGCGAGAAGCTTTCGGCTTTCCGGGGGGCCGGAATCGCGCCGGCCGACGAGGTTGGCCCCGCGCCCCCGGCCGGGTAAATAGGCGGAAAACACAA
>JADGHX010000132.1 GCA_019683695.1 Steroidobacteraceae bacterium | reverse complement strand
GTTCCATTATCGGAACCCCGCGACCGGCCGCGCCGTTCGCTATCCCTCAGGTGCGCTCGTGCGGGTGCAGGAAATCGCAGAGCGGGCGTTGCCGCGCGCCGTCAGGGAAGACTTCAGCGACCTCGCGGCTCGGATCGAGGAGATCGAACGCAAGCTCGATGCCGCCATTGCCGTCGATGCGGTGGAGAACCTCAACAGCGCTTACGGCTATTACATCGATGAGTCCGCGTGGGACGACATGGCCGACACGTTTGCGAGCACGGGCTCGAAAGAGATCACCGGGGCGGGCGTCTACGTCGGGCCGGAGCGCATCCGCAAGGTGCTTAACCTGCGTGGCCCGCGCGGGGGCCGGACGCCGGACTTCTTTACGATCCACCAGCTCGTGCAGCCCGTCATCCATGTCTCCGAAGACGGGCTCACCGCGAAGGCGCGACTGCGCCTGTTCCAGTGCGGCGGCAGTGCCGATGGCAGCACAGGATCGTGGATCGGCGGCATCTACGAGAACACGGCTGTGCGGGAAAACGGCGAGTGGAAGTTCGGCGTGCAGGACCTGCACCACCTCTTCAACGCCTCGTATCGCAATGGCTGGGCGAGGGTTGGTAACGTTGCGAGCCTGCGGACGAGCCGGCCCGACAACCCGCGCAACGTACGCGGCGGCGGCATTCGCCAGGGCCTGGGAGGCGCGGCATCGGGCTCGCGTATCGCGAGCGAGATGCCCCCCGATCGCCCGATCCGCGCCAAACAGTACGCGTTTCCGGAGATCGTCGAGCCCGCGTTCCACTACCGCAACCCGGTGTCGGGGCGCATGCCGCCCGAGCTCCTACCCTGAGCGCACCGCCGGGTATTAGCACGATGCGCGGCGCATTACTGACCTGCCTCAGCTTCCGCACGCTTGCGGCCTGGTTCAAATGACGATCAGCGAATTGATCGTCAGCGCCTGCCCGCGATGTTTCGCAGACCTTGTGCTTCTGCGCTTCCTTGGCATTCAAATCGGTCACATTGGCTTCGGTTCTAGGCTTGACGCCATCAACTTGATCCATCATGATGTGTCAAGAAATAGCTTGACGGACTCAGTCTGGATGGGTGCGCTTCGAAAATTTTCTTCTCAAGCCGAACCTGAAGTTCTTGAAGGCCTTCAGGAGATCGCCGCGCGTGAAGGTCGCCAGTTTCAAGCCGTCTTGGGTGAAGCGATGCGCGAGTACCTTGCACGAAAACGCCAACAGGCCACACGACGGAACGTGCTGGAGGCTTTCGATGCAAGTATCAAAGAACGGGATGAACTGTATCGGTTGTTGGCTAAATGACGGAGTACGTCACCACTGCCGATGCGCTGTTCTTTCACCGGTTATTGATTGAGCGCTACGGCGGGGCAAGCGGCCTGCGTGATGCCGGCGCGCTCGAATCCGCGTTGCTTCGACCGCAAACTGGATACTACGACACGCTCATACACGAAGCGGCCGCATTACTTGAGAGCTTGGTTCAGAACCATCCATTCGTGGACGGCAATAAACGAGTAGCGTTTGCCGTGACAGACGTCTTCCTGCGCATTAACGGCTATCAGATCACTGGCGACTCACAGGCGATCTACGCGGCCCTGAGGAAATTCTTCGCTGAACAGACGTTTGACATGGAGCACCTGGTCCCTTGGTTGGAAAGCATCGTCGAGCGGAGGCCGCAGACTTGATCCGCATCTATTGCACGCAGATGCGAGCTTGAATTGCGTCACTCGGCTCTGCCGTGTGCGGCCATCGACGGAGCGGCAGATAAACATCGGTAATCATCTCGTGCTCCGCGACGTCCGGCCCGACGTTCACGTAGTGAAAGAAAAGCGGAAAGTCGCCGAGCTTCTCCTCACGCGCCGGCAGCCATTCGGTAAACAGCGGTGCGACCACCGGAAACGTGCTCCCGCGAGCCCACGTAGCGCACCCGCGCACATCGGCACGCCGGAATGACCTTGGCGACCACGCCCTGCGGATTGGGCGTCACCTCTCGATCGAAGGACACACAATAGTCCCCTCGATAGGCTGCGACACGTTCGTCGAAGCTATGCCGAGGAGCCGACCCGAAGCACTCATCAGTTTGTAGAGCACGACCGCGAGCACCACCCATGCGACAAACCCGGTCGCCATTGACGCAAACGCGAGCCTCGGTTCGAGAATCGCCGCTTCGCACCTAGGAAGACTGCGGCAGGGATCACCTTACGCAACCCGGACTGCGACTGCAGGAAAACAGCATGCAGGGCCCCTCACCGATTGGCTGTCTCCGCTGGAGGCATCCAGAGTGCCGCGTCGTCAGGGGCCGAGCGTTGGTAACCCGACTACGGCGATGGAATCGGTGATACGGGGCCTCGCGTGGAGTGATCGCGCGGGTTTGGCTCGACGTCTTGTCTGCCTATTTGAGCATTTCCTGCGCACGCTTTCGCGTCTGTGCGCAGAGGGCGTTCCGCTTCTCAGACGTCAGCCACTCCCGGAACGCCATGTCGAACGCTCCGGACTGGCTACCGCCGTATGTCACGGCTATGGCAAGGATGCCTGCCACGTGAACGTCATCGGCGATACCGGGCGTGCGGTGTGCAGCGGCATATTGCCCCGCCTTGTTAAGCAACTCCTGCATGCCTGGACGGATCTTGTCACCGAGCTGCGGGTCTCCGCAGGCCTTCAGCACTCCTGCGACGTAGTAACGCTCCGCAAACTGTGGGATGAATTGCTTGGCGGCCTCCGTGTAAGCCGTCATGTGATCGACCATGGCGGAATGGTCCGATGCCAGGCATAGCGGCGCGGCACACAGAGCGAGTGCAAGAAGAGACGCTTTCATCAATCAGCTCCATCTTTGGGACGTATGACGACGAGCCACAATCGCTCGTCGATGTAGCACCGCCGAGAAACTGCCCGATACGACCTGTCGATGGACAACACTGAGTGGTGAGAGAGTTTGGAAATCAGTCGACTCTGAATGCGAAATCGCCGATTCGGCCCATTGTGTCGCACCCCGGCATGCGCGGCGCGGACGAACAGTATCCAATGATCCGGTTGCTCGACTTGCCGCGATTCACAAATCTTCGGTATACAGCCGCTGTCCGAATCGCGGTCAGGTGAGTGATACAGCGTCGTCCGATCGATTCGCGGCTCTTCGTTGAGGTACGGTCGTCTGCACTGATGCGTCAGAGTTCATCCCGAGTATTGTCCTCGCTCAGGTTGCTTCGATCGCCTCGAGCTCATCATCAACATCAATGTAGTGTCGACATCGATCTTCGGCTCGCTACTCTCACGCGTGAGCGGATGGAACATGCTCCAGACAGTCCGCACCGCTCCGTGGGCCGACGAGCCGGAATTGCGAGGCGTCTACAGAGGCCCAGATGACTCTGCAGCAGAAGCGCTGCCACTGTTCTCGATCCCTTCGCGCTTGTACGCGATGGCCGCACTGCAGGGCCCCGCGAGGTGCACGACTGCGTAGCGCTCGAATCCCGCCTCCCGGCACCAGCTCCAGAAATCGGCGCCCGTGAAGTCGAACGCGTCGCCGAACTCGATAAGCATGTTGAGCGACATCATCAGGCCGAACGCGTTCTCCCGGCGCGCGTCGTCGATGATGTTTTCCACCGCGATGAACGCGCCGCCCGGCGGAAGCGCATCGTACGCGAGGCGCACGAGGTGCTTCTTCCTGTCGAGGTTCCAGTCGTGCAGGATCATGCCCATCGTGATGACATCCGCGCGTGGCAGCGGGTCCTTCAGGAAATTGCCGGACACGGCGGTTACGCGATCTGACATGCCGTCCTTCTCGATCCAGCGACGCGCGATCGGCTCCACCTCGGGCAGGTCGAACGACAGGCACTTCAGATGCGGATGGCGCCTCGCGACCAGCGACGAGAGCAAGCCCGTCGCGCCGCCGACGTCACACAGCGTGTGGTACTTCCTGAAGTCCACCTTTTCCGCGAGCGCCTGAAAGTTCGAGGCGGAGATGCCGCGCATCGCGCACATGAACTGCTCCAGACGCGCGGGATCCGAATACAACGTCTCGAACATCGGCGCGCGATGGTGCTTCACCTCGTTCTGCGGCTGACCGGTCTTGAGCGCTGCTCCGAGATCGTTCCAGAAGCCGAAGAGCCGCGCGTTCAGCATCTCCAGCATGCCGCCAACATAGCCCGGTTGAGTGCGATCGAGGTGCTGTGCGGTCGCCAGGGTGTTGCGGTACCTCGCGAGCGGACCGTCGCCATCGCGCTCGAGAAAGCCGAGCGTGACCAGCGTATCGAAGAAATCGAAAATGCCGCGCGGGTGCAGATCCAGCACGCGACCCAGCTCCGCGGCGGTCATCGAGCGTGGACCGAGCGTCGTGAACACGTCGAGCTCCACCGCCGTGAGCAATACCTTCGATGGCCAGAACGCAAATCCGGTCTCGAGAATCTTCTGCGGTGTAACTGCCTCCGCGCTCACCGGGAAGCTTTCGTGAGGTGATCTCATGCCATATCCACCTGACGTGATCTCATGGGCGTAGCCACCGAGGCGTAAGCACTGCACCAATGCCCAGCAGTGCGAGCAATGGCGCGACGTGCCCGATGAGCAGATGCTCCGAATCGCCGGAAGGGCAGAACGCGAACACGGCGACACCCGCCCACATTCCGGCGGCAACGCCAATCGCAGTGCCCCGCAGGCCGGTCGCCACCGGAGCGGCGCGCCGCAGGGCTGCTGCGAAACACGCCATGACGCCGACTCCAACGATCGAGGCGATCAGGATGCATCTTGCGCCCCAAGGTGAAATCGTGAGATTGGCGGGGTGGGTATCCCGCAGATGCAAGGGCCGAATGAGCGTTAGCGCGCTGTAGGCGATGGGCACGATCAGGGCCGTCAACGCGAGAGTGCGGGCCCCTGCACCGAATCCGCGACGCCCACGCCACAGGGCGGCAAGTGTCGCGCCGAGTGTCAATGCGCCCAGCACCACGCTCATCCACATGAGCCTCAGCTCTTCCGTGGAAGCCACTGCGAGACCCGGCGCAAGCCGTCCATACACGACTTCGGCGGCAACCGATGTCACGAGGACAGTGAGTGCCCCAACCGCAATGAGCGTGGTGATCACACGCTTGCTCGTGCGGGTCGTTGGCGCGGGGGTCTCCGCAATCCTCGCGCGAATGCGTGCACGAAGTGCCTCGGAAGGCCCCATGGTGCCGACGCCCTGAAGCAGCTCGCGATCAGAGTGTTCCATAAACATCTCCGGTCCACCCTGCATCGGACAGCGCAGCCCTGATCCGCTGATTGGCGCGATGCGCGCGCTGCTTCACGCTGTCGACGGTCGTTCCGAGCACTGCGGCCGCGTCCGCCGCGGAGAAGCCTTCCTGCCGCATCAACACGTAGGCCGATCGGTTCTTCTCAGACATCCTGTGCAGCTCGGTGACCACCACGTCGAGCAAGCGATCCGCGATCAACTCCGCTTCCGGAGTGCTTGCCCCGTCGTCGTGAATATCCTCCAGCTCCGAAACGTCGTTGGCCGGGCCAAGCCATTCCGGTCGCCGTCGCCAGTAGCGCACTCGGCTCAGGTACAGCGAGCGTGCAATGGCGTAGGACCAGTGCAGAACATTTGCGCCCGGCGCATATGTCGCACGCGCACGATGCATCTTGAGGAAGGTCTCCTGAAACAGGTCGTCCGCCTCGTGCCGCTGCGCTGTCAGGCGCAGGCAGAAGCGGTACAGCGGCGCTTCGAGACATCGATAAATGGCGTCGAAGACACCGTCGTCTCCCTCCGCATAGCGCGCCATCAGGCGGGCGAGCGGGTCGGTGCAGCCATTCATGTCCCGTGATGTAGCAAGGGAGACGCCCCATGTGATGGTTGCTTGCATGTCGTGGATACGCCGCACGACACCTGCGGTGACATCGTAAGAAGAGCGTAGGCGTTCCTGCTCCTGCGAAAGCGTGGCGGTTGGCGCCGTCTGGTGGGTCTAGTCGTGCGGCTGATCCTCGCGTCGTGCATCTGATCCTCGCGTCGATGTTCGACACCGCGTTCGCGCAGAACATGAAAGGAAGTGGGCACGTCCTCCAGGAAGTGGCGGGAAGATGTGATGTCACCGCGCGTGGCGGGTGTCGTACTGGCGAGCATGGAGGCAACCCGCATGCAAGAACATCACGCTCGATCTTCCTGGAACACCCGGTGGCGCGCAGCTCGAATCACGTGCGGGGTGATCGCGACACTTGTCGTGCTCGGTGGCACGTGGTTTATCGCAGCGACTGCAATCCCTGTCGGGGAGCGGGCGTACTCGAGACAGGTCGAACGCGGGCGGTACCTCGTCAAGACAACCGGTTGTAACGATTGCCATACACCCGGTTACCTCGAGAGCGCGGGTCGGATCGATGAGTCACGCTGGCTCGTCGGAAGCTCGCTCGGCTGGCAAGGCCCGTGGGGGACGACTTATCCGCCGAACCTGCGTCTGCTGACGCAACGTCTCACTCCGGAGGAGTGGCTGCTGGTCGCACGACGCGAGATGCGCCCGCCGATGCCGTGGTTCGCGTTGCGCGAAATGACGGATGCCGATCTTCTCGCGATCTATCACTTCACGCGCTCTCTCGGGCCTGCGGGTGAGGCCGCACCCGCATTCGTACCCGCCGGCGAGGCCCCAAAGACGGCTGTGGTGAAAGTGCCTGGGTGATGTCCCGAGGCCGTGCTCGAGGAGCGTCGGAGTTGCGAGGCGCCTCGGGGCCTCGCCGCCGCTGCAGGGCCACGGCCAAGCGGCCGCGCCGATCCCCGAAAAGTATGTGTTGCCGTGTACTTACGATCTGTATATACATCCAGCAATGGATCTGCATCGCAAGCTCGCCATCCTCGCGGACGCGGCGAAGTACGACGCCTCGTGCGCCACCAACGGCGGCGTGAAGCGCACGTCGCGCGGCACACCTGGCATCGGCTCCGTTACGGGCACGGGCATCTGCCACAGCTTCACGCCCGACGGTCGCTGTGTCTCCTTATTGAAGGTGCTGCTCACGAACTACTGCATCTACGACTGCCTGTACTGCGTGAACCGCGTTTCGAGCGATGTGCCGCGAGCGCGCTTCACGCCGGAGGAGGTTGTCCAGCTCACCCTGGACTTTTATCGGCGCAACTACATCGAGGGCTTGTTCCTGAGCTCCGGCATCGTCAAGTCGCCGGACTACACGATGGAGCAGCTCGTGGCAGTGGCACGCAAGCTCCGTGTCGAGCATGAGTTCCGCGGCTACATCCACCTCAAGACGATTGTGGAGGCGAGCTCCGGGCTGATCGAGGAGGCCACGCGATACGCGGATCGCGTCAGCATCAATATGGAACTGCCGACGTCCGCGGATCTCCAGCGCCTGGCGCCCGAGAAGAACGAGGCGCGAATCCGGGCGTCGATGGGCGAGATCCGCCAGCACATCGACACCGCAGCCGAGGAGCGGCGGAAACACAAATCCGCGCCGCCGTTCGCGGCGGCCAGCCAAAGCACGCAACTCATCGTGGGCGCCACGGAGGCCTCAGACCACACGCTGCTGCAAACGTCCTCCACGCTCTACCGGGATTACAAACTGAGCCGGGTCTACTACTCGGCGTTCAGCCCGATCCCTCACGCGTCGAGCAAGTTGCCGCTCGCGCCGCCGCCCCTCATGCGCGAGCACCGGCTGTATCAGGCGGATTGGCTCATGCGGTACTACGGCTTCGAGGCCACCGAGCTCACGGAGCCTCGCGCGCCGAACCTCGATCTTCGCATGGACCCGAAGCTCGCCTGGGCGCTGCGCAACCTTCATCTGTTTCCCGTCAACGTCAACACGGCGCCGCGCCACATGCTCCTGCGTGTGCCAGGCTTCGGCGTGAGGAACGTCGATCGCATTCTGCAGTCGCGCCGCTGGCATTCCGTGCGGCTTCACGATCTCGTGAGGCTGAAGGTGCCCATGCATAAGGCCCTTCCGTTCATTGAGACATCGGACTACACGCCTCGCGCGCAGGAGCTGGAGCACGTGGAACGGCTGAAGGCACGCTTCGTGCGCGGTGACGAGCAAATCGATCTCTTCGGCGCGCCTGCGCTGAAAGTGGGTTGAGCTCAGATGCAGCAGGTACGGTTCGAGCCAACCTTCGAGGGCTGGCGCAATGCGGCTCGTGAGTCACTCGCGCGTGGCCTGCCGCCCGAGGCTTTGTCGTGGGTTGAGCTGACGAGCCCGCAATCCGCGTTGGACCTCACGAGCGCGAACGAAAGCCACAAAGCGGCGGCGACTTCATCTCAGTTCCGCATTCCCAGGACGTATATCGAAATCGCCAAAACGGTCGCTCTGCATTCCAGCCCCAGACGCTGGGCCCTCCTGTACCACGTGCTGTGGAGACTGACACACGGCGAGTCGAAGCTGCTCGAAGTGCCAGTGGACCCGGACGTCATCGAGCTGATGCAGCTGGAAAGCGCGGTGAAGAAGGACGCCTATCGCATGCGAGCCTTCGTGCGATTCCGCGGGACGAGGCTTGGTGAGGAGCCCTGGTTCGTGGCGTGGTACGAGCCAGAGCATGACACACTCGCGCTGAACCAGAAGTTCTTCGCCGAACGCTTCGCGAACATGCGTTGGTCCATTCTGACGCCTGCGCGCTGCATGCATTGGGACGGAACAGTGATCACGTTCAGCCCGGGCGCGCGCAAGGTGCACGCGCCCGCGGGCGATGGCGTGGAGCAACTCTGGGTCGAGTACTACTCGCACATCTTCAATCCCGCGCGCATCAAACCCGCGGCGATGCAGGCTCAGCTGCTGAAGCGCAACTGGAAGAACCTGCCGGAGGCTGCAGTGATCGAGCCTTTGCTCCGCGAGGCGCCGAGGCGAACGGCCGCGATGATCGCGCGCAGCGAATTCTTGCGCGTGCGTGAAACGGACTATGGCCTCGCGCAACCGCCCGTGGGTGCAGATCTGCAGGAACTGCGCAGCGCCGCGGCCGGATGTCGGGCGTGTCCGCTCTGGAAGACGGCCACGTGCACCGTGTTCGGGGAGGGCCCGCGCGATGCGCACATCGTGCTCGTTGGCGAGCAGCCCGGAGATGGGGAGGACCGTGCCGGCAAGCCGTTCGTGGGCCCTGCGGGGCAGGTGCTGAACGACGCGCTCGCGCAGGCGGGCATCGATCGTCGGGTGCTTTACGTGACCAATGCGGTGAAGCATTTCAAGTTCGAGCCACGCGGCAAGCGCCGCATGCACATGACACCCGCGCAACAGGAAATTGCTGCGTGCAGGCCGTGGCTCGAAGCGGAGCTTCGACTGCTAGAGCCCTCGCTCATCGTCGCGCTGGGCGCGACGGCCGCGCGGTCGATATTGCAGACGCCTGTGCGTGTGACACAGGAGCGCGGTCGCGTTCTGAAATCGGAGTTCGGCAGCACGCTGGTGACGCTCCACCCGTCGGCGCTGCTGCGCCTTCCGCCGGACAAGGATTTCCGGGCGGAGCTCGACGCGTTCGTCGCGGACCTGCGGAAGGTGCGCGCGGCTGCGTGAGCGCTGGGCGGTGCCTGTTCCTGCCGGCTGCAGAGCGCCTGTATGGCAAGCACGTTCTGGTGATCTACTTCGTTTCCGGCATCGCGGGGCAGACCGTGAGCTATCTCTGGGACTCGGGGAGCGGCGGATCGTCGACCGCTATCTTCGGGGTCATGGGAGGCCTGCTTGTCTACATCATCCGCAATCGGAAGGAGCTGCTGATGCCGTTTGCGTTCATCGCGGGCGCGGGGCTGTTGACTTGCATCGTCATGCTTCTGTCGCGCGACGGCCATGGGGTGGGGATGATGGTGGGTGCCACGATCGCGTCGGTGCTGCCGCTGACGCGTGTGATCTCCCGCAGCAAGCACACGAATACGTTGCCAGAGGCCGCGGCTCGGCCCGATAGCGTGGCTGGGTAATGCGGATCGGCCGAGGCCAAGATCGAAGCGCACACGAGCGTTTCCGGGAGCGCGAATTGCTCATTCCGGCGCAAGGACTGCGCAGGAGACGTCCGCCATGAAAAGGATGAACAAGGGATCCGTTGCCTCCGCTCTCGTCGGCCTCGGCATTCTTGTGCTGGCCGGAAGCACCACCGCTCAGAACGCGAAATCGGACGAGGGCATCACGGCCGAGCAGGCGACCGACTGCATCAAGACTGCCGTGGCCAATGCGCCCGGCCGGGTGGAGAGCCTGGAGGTCGATCGCGAGAGAGGCCAGCTGATGTGCGAAGTGGAGATCGTCGGAGACGACGGCAGCGAGTCGGAAATCCACATCGACGTTGCCACAAACAAGGTGGTGCGCCGCGCGCGCTGAAGCCGACGCACACCCGACTGCCGCTCGTTCTCAGTGACGCGGAGATCAGTGCTCTCGCGCACGCATGTGAGCCCGTGGACTGTCTCGTCGCGCGGGGCGGTGTGCTCGCGATGCGCCCGCTCCTGGTGCATGCCTCTCCGAAGGCAAGGTCGGATGCGTCACGTCGAGTGCTGCATATCGAGTACGCCGCGTCCATGGTCGTAGATGAGGGCCTCGAGCTCGCCATCGCCCAACGTCAATCAGCCGGAAACGACACCGTCGCGTAACGCGACGGAAATCGCTTTCACTGCGTCGTCCAGCTGTTGCCGGACCAACTTCATGGTCGCGCGCCGACCGTTTCAAGGCGCATTGCGAGGAGACGTCACCGGTTCATGCCAATGAACGGCCGCACCGTTCTCCACAGCCTGCACGCAAAGGTAAGAGAACGTGTCGTTCGGGCTCGCGCCATGCCAATGCCGCTCGCCCGCTGGCAACCAGACGCAGTCGCCCGCGCGAAGCGCCTCGATCGGCCCGCCGTCCCGCTGAACAAAGCCGGTGCCGGAAAGCACGTAGAGCATCTGCCCACGCGGATGCGTGTGCCAATGCGTGACGACGCCGGACCGATCGTGACGCGCATGATTGTGATGTCGCCGTCCCGGCCGCTCTCAAAAAGCAAATCGACCCAAACGTGTCCCGTGGCGATCGCATCTGCCGAGCGCGCCGCTGCTGTGCCGGCGCGGCGAATAGTCATGCGAATCGGGAGTGCTCGCTGTTCTGTATCACCGCTCATGGAGAACGCCCCTGCAGCTACGCAGCTTCGACCATCTGAGCTTCGCCGTTTGCGAAGGACCATTCATCAAGGTGTGTGGTCGTAATAACGACCATGACGTCCTGCGGCCGGATGCCCGGTGACTCGCCCAGCAGCGTGACAAGGCGCTTGTAGAAAGCCTTCTTCGTCGCGGTGTCGCGCGGCCGGCCGGCGGTGACAGCGAAGAGGATGAAATCGTCCGACCGCGGCCCGCCGAGATACGTGCGGTCGAACACCAGCTCGCCGGGCTCGTGCTGATGGATCGCCTGGAAGCGGTCGTCCGGCGGAACGTCGAAGGCTTCGACGAGCGCGCGGTGCAGGCTATCCGAAACGGCTCGCAGATAGTCCGGAGATTTCCCCTTCAAGAGAGAGATGCGGGTGAACGGCATGGCTGGGTTTCCTGTGAATACGCTGACCCTGTGGCGCCTTGACGCCCCGGACTATGGCTTTGCAGAATCATCCGGTAAATCAGAAATATCCGGATGCTCAGTTCGAAAAAATCGGATCATCGCGCGAGGCGGGTCACGCTGGACCTCGATGTGCTGCGCAGCTTCGTCACCGGCATCGAGCTCGGCAGTTTCGCGAAGGCCGCGAACCGGCTCGGCCGTTCAACCTCCGCAGTGAGCACGCAGCTCAAGAAGCTCGAGGAGCAGACGGGCGCTGCAATCTTCCGCAAGGCCGGGCGGAGTCTCGCGCTCACCGATGCCGGCGAGACGATGCTTGCTTACGCGTGCCGACTCATCGAGCTCAACGATGAGGCCGTTGCTGCCGTCCGCGGCGTCGAGATGGAAGGTTGGGCGCGACTCGGGCTGCAGGAGGATTTCGGCGAGACGCTGCTGCCGCGCGTGCTGGGCCAGTTCGCGCGGGCTCATCCAAAGGTTCGCATCGAGGCCAGGATCGCACGTAATGCCGAGTTGATCGAGCGCGTGATCGCCGGCCAGCTCGATCTGGCGCTTGCCTGGAGCGACGGCACCCTGCTTCCGCGGAGCGAGCCGATCGCGCAAGTGCCGTTGTGCTGGATCGGTCCGGCGGCGATGAACAACACTCCGCACTTTCCCAAGGGCGAGCCGGTGCCGCTCGCTGTCCTGGAGGCACCTTGCCTATTGCGCACGATCGCGACGAACGCGCTCGACGGCGCCGGCGTTCCGTGGCGCATCGCCTTCACTTCACCGAGCCTCTCAGGCCTGTGGGCCGCGACGGCGGCGGGCCTCGGCGTCATGGTGCGCACGCCGATCGGCGTGCCAGAAAACCTTCGCACGCTCGGCCGTGGCGAAGCGGGTCTTCCCGAGCTGCCCTCCCTCGGCCTCGTTCTCCACCGCGCCGACGCCGAGCCGGATCCTGCCGCCGCGCGCCTTGCTTCAATCCTGATTCAGGCCGTTTGCGAGCTGCTGCCAGATTCACCATCATCATCGGACAGCGCCTCGCAGCACCGAGCGCGCGCTCGCCATCAGACGGCGATCTGATCCGCGACGCGACCCACGCGTGCACGCGGCGTGGGAGGCGAGGTTGCAGGACCGACTGGTCATCTTCAAGGGCGCTTCACGGGCATCACCGACACGCGTCGGCGAAGGGCGATGCCTTGAAGGGCGTCTAGGTTCCCGATCGCTCGTTACCTTGTTCTATTCGAAGAACCGGCTCGGTGATATCTCGAACTGCCTCTTGAGCATCGTGGAATGTGGACGCCTGATTGTCACAACACGGCCGCGATTGCTGGTACTAATCTATAGAGAAGTCTTAGGCCTCACGTCTTGGTGGAGTCCGTCTTTGGAAGCCCAGTCACAAGCCGAACCCGTTCCCGGAGCCCTGGTCGATCAGCATCCCGCGAAGGAGCGCACCCGCTTCGGAATTCTCGGTGCGATCAGCTTTTCGCACTTCCTCAATGACCTGATGCAGTCGACCCTGCTTGCGATCTACCCCTTGCTGAAGGGTGAGTTCGCGCTGAGCTTCTCGCAGATCGGTCTGATCACGCTGACCTATCAGGTCACCGCGTCGCTCCTGCAACCCCTGATTGGCTTGTATACGGACCGCCGCCCTCAGGCCTACTCGCTGGCCATGGGTATGGGGCTCACACTCGTTGGCCTGCTGACCTTGGCGTTCGCGGCGAACTACGCGATGTTGCTTTTGGCCGCGGCGCTGATCGGCAGTGGATCATCCGTCTTTCATCCCGAAGCGTCTCGCCTCGCACGACTCGCCTCGGGCGGTCAGCATGGTCTTGCGCAATCGCTGTTCCAGGTGGGCGGCAACGCCGGAAGCGCTTTGGGTCCCGTGCTCGCCGCATGGCTGATCATTCCACATGGCCAGCGCAGTGTTGGCTGGTTTTCGCTTGCGGCGCTCCTGGCGATGTGTGTTCTGGTGAGAATTGCCGGCTGGTACGCGCACGCGCAAAGGCAACACCTGAAACGCCGTAAAGGGCGGAGTGACGCATTCACGCTCCCGCGGAATACCGTGATCGGCGCGGTGCTCGTTCTGCTCGTGCTGATTTTCTCCAAGTATTTCTATCTCGCGAGCCTAACGAGCTACTTCACGTTCTATTTGATGCACAAGTTCCATTTGACTGCACAGAGCGCACAAGGCCCGCTCTTCGTGTTCCTGTTCGCCGTGGCGCTGGGCACGATTCTCGGCGGCCCCATCGGCGATCGCGTCGGCCGCAAGCGTGTGATCTGGGCGTCGATTCTCGGCGCCGCGCCGTTCACGTTGCTGCTGCCTCACGCCAACCTGCAATGGACGATCGTGCTCAGCTTCGTGATCGGCTTCATTATCGCGTCCGCGTTCTCCGCGATCCTGGTGTTTGCGCAGGAACTGATGCCCAACCGAGTGGGCACGGTGTCAGGCCTGTTCTTCGGTTTTGCGTTCGGGATGGGCGGGCTG
>JADGHX010000131.1 GCA_019683695.1 Steroidobacteraceae bacterium | reverse complement strand
ACGAGGCGCCGGCGGAAATCACGATCACCGGGTCGCGCATTCAGCAGCGCTCGGGAATGGTCACGCCCACACCCGTGACGATGGTGACCGCGGATGACCTGCAGAATCTTGCCCCCGGCACCCTCATGGACGCGCTCGAGGAGCTGCCGCAATTCGTGAACAGCGGCACGGTCGAGACGGCCGGCAGCTGGACAGGCGTGGGCGGTCAGAGCGTGCTCAACCTGCGTGGCATCGGCTCGAATCGCACGCTCGTTCTGCTGAATGGACGCCGTGTCGTGCCGACCAACCGTCTGAGCACGATCGATGTCAGTCTCTTCCCGCAGCCGCTCGTGCAGCGCGTGGAAGTCGTGACAGGCGGCGCGTCCGCTGCGTACGGCTCTGATGCCGTGAGCGGCGTGGTGAACTTCATCCTGGACACGGAGTTCACCGGGCTCGAAGCCGAGGTGCAGGGTGGACAGACGAGCCGCGGAGATCAGGACAACTACAGCGTATCGCTCGCTGGCGGCCACGCGATCGGCAGCCGGGCGCATGCCGTCTTCGGGCTCGACTACTACAAGAGCGGCGAGATCTCGAACTATCACGACCGCGACTGGTATCAGGACTGGGGCGTGCTCACGCTCCCGAGCAACACCGAGGGTCCCTTGCGCGTGCGGCGCCCGAACGTGCATTCCATGGAAGCCACCTATGGCGGACTCATTCGCACCGGGCCCCTGGCCGGTACGCAGTTCCTCGCAGATGGCACGCCCGCACCGTTCCAGGACGGCACGATCGTGAACTCCAACCGGTCCATGCAGGTCGGCGGGGACGGCGTGAATTTCGCTCGCGACGACATGGTCGTGCCGAGCCAGAAGCGATACAGCGCGTTCGCCAATGTGAAATATGACATCGGCGAGGACACGTCCGCCTTCGTGCAGGCGCTGTATGGCTACAGCCTCGTGGACAACTACAAGCTCGGTTACGTGATCAGCGGCCCGTGGGCGGCCACGATCTACGACGACAACGCGTTTCTGCCAGAGTCCCTCCGCACGCGGATGCAGGAAGAGGGCATCAAGCAGTTCACATTCTCCACGCGTCGTCGCTCGGACGAGCTCAACAACGCTCGCGCGCCGCTCGAGAGCAAGATGTTCTCCGTGACCACGGGCATCGACGGCAAGATCGGCAACTGGCGTTACAACACGTACTACCAGTACGGGCAGAGCACGCGCTTCCTGGAGCTTTACGGCTTCCGTGTCGATCGCCTCTACAAGGGGCTCGATGCCGTGCGCGATGCCCAGGGCAACATCGTGTGCCGCTCGACGCTCTCCTTCCCGGATGACGGTTGCGTGCCGCTCAATCTCTTCGGCATCGGGCAGTACTCGGAGGAAGCTCGCGAGTGGGTGCAGGACTCCGGCTGGCTCGATACCGAGGTCACCCAGCACGTCGCGGAGGCCTCGATCAACGGCGATCTGTTCGACAACTGGGCGGGGCCGGTCTCCTTCGCAGCGGGTGTGTCTTACAAGAAAGACAGGCTCGATCAGGTGGGCGGCGATCCGAACGGCAGCCCGGTACCGGATCCGCCGAACGGCCCCGTGCGGCCCGCCGCAGAGGAGGGCTATCGCGGCCTGCCCGCGGTGTACGTGGGCTACGGGCTCATCGACCGTGCCGGCTTCGTCTCGATCGCCGGCGAGTTCGATGTGAAGGAGATTTTCACAGAGACCATCGTGCCGCTCGTGCGCAATGTCACGGGTCTGCAGTCTGTCGATCTCACGCTGGCGGGTCGCTTTGCGGACTACTCGGGCAGCGGCGGCAGCTGGGCGTGGAAGGGCGGGCTTGACTGGCAGGTCACCGATGCCTGGCGCATCCGGCTGACACGCTCGCGCGACGTGCGCGCGGGCACGCTCGCCGAGCGCTTCGACATCACGCGCACGGGCGCCAACATCGTCGATCCGTTCCTGCCCGGCAATCCGGAGTATCAGATCCGCACGGTGTTTGGCGGTAATCCGGCGGTCGAGCCCGAGGAAGCCGACACCATCACGTTCGGGACAATCTATCAGCCCACATGGCTGCCCGGCTTTGCGGTGTCGGCGGACGTGTACGACATCAAGATCCGTGGTGCGATCTCGCAGCTCGGCAACCAGAACATCATCGACCAGTGCTTTGCCGGCGTGCAGCGGCTTTGCGACCTGATCGTGCGCAACCCGGAGACCGGGGCCATCGACAACGTGTTCAACACGTACATCAACGTGGATCAGGCGCGCACACGCGGGCTGGATGTCGAGATGACCTACAGCCGGCCGATCGAGCTCTTCGGCGGCGGCGAGCGGTTGCGGCTGCGGCTCATCGGCACGTACACGGACGAGGCCTCCACGACGAACCTCGGCGCGGAGAAGGTCGATCGCGCCAATCAGACCGGTGCGACCGGCGGCGTGCCGCGTCTGCAAGCCAATCTCGGCATCACGTACAACCGCGGCCCGCTCACGGTGAACTGGCAGGAGCGCTTCATCCGGCACGGCAAATGGGATGCCACCTGGGTGGAAGGCGTGGACGTCGATGACAACTCGGTGCCCTCGCGCTCGTACTCGAGCGTGCGCGTCACGTACGATCTCGAGGCGTTGGGCGGCCAGACCTCGGTCTTTGCGAACGTGAGCAATCTGTTCGATCGCGCGCCACCCGAAGGGGCCACGCAAAGCCTTTTCTCCGCGGTGGGGCGGGCCTACACGGTGGGCGTGAAAGTAGCGTTCTGAGCACGGCCTGGAGTGACATGACACGGCATCTGAAGGCGGTATTCGCGCTCGGAGTCTGCGTGTTCGCGTTGAGCGCGACCCTGCGGGCCGCTGACCCGCAGGACGCGCGATCCCCCGGGAAGGGCCCCACTGCCGAGCAGTGGGGCCTTCTCGAGGAGTATTGCCGGGAGTGTCACAACACGATCGACTGGGCGGGCGGCATCGCTTTCGATGCCATGGATCGCGAGAACGTGCACGGCGATGCCGAGACATGGGAGAAGGTCGTGCGCAAGCTCCGCGGCCGGATGATGCCGCCGCCCGGAGAGAAGCAGCCGCCCGGCGAGCGCATCGACGCGTTCGTCCACGCCCTGGAAACACGGCTCGATAGCGAGGGCGGGATGCACGCGGGGCACGTGCCGCTGCACAGGCTCAATCGGAAGGAGTACGCGAACGCGATAGAGGATCTGCTCGGCCTGAAGGTGAATCCGGCCGCGCTCCTGCCGCCCGACGACGTGAGCGACGGGTTCGACAACGTGGCGAGCGTTCTGCAGGTGTCTCCCTCGTTCATCGACCAGTATCTGGCCGCCGCGCGCACGGTGGCCGTGCAGGCGATCGGCAATCCTTCGGCGCGCCCCGGAAGCCAGGCGTACTTCCTGCCGAGCGATGCCGAAGGCAAGCAGGCCTTCCACGTGGACGGCCTGCCTCTGGGGACGCGCGGCGGCATGGTCGTGGATCATTTCTTCCCGGCCGATGGCGAGTACGTCGTGAACGTCATGAACATCGTGACGGGCATCTACATGCTCGGAATGGAGTTCCGCCACACGTTCGTCGTCACGCTCGACGGCGTGCCGGTCTACGAGACGCAGATGGGGGGCGAGGAGGATCTGAAGGGCATCGACCAGAATCAGTCGCCCACGGTCGATGCGATCAACTCCCGCGTACGCAACATCCGCTTCAAGGCCACGGCGGGGATGCACACGGTGGGCGTCACGTTCCTCGCGCGCACGTTCGCGGAGTCGGACGCGCGGCTGTTCTCGCTGGCCCCGGGCGGCGGGCAGGAGCGCATCCCGCGCATCAGCGGCTTCGAGATCAGCGGCCCTTTCAACGCGACCGGGCTCACGGAAACACCGAGCCGCAGGAAGATCTTCACGTGCCGACCCGCGTCTGCCGCGGAAGAGGAGCCGTGCGCAAGGGAAATTCTCGGCACACTGGCGCGGCGCGCGTTTCGCCGGCCCGTGGATGAGGCGGATCTGCAGCTGCTCATGCAGTTCTATCGCGCCGGGGCGCAGGAGGGCGGATTTGAGTCGGGCATCCGCACGGCACTCACGAAGATCCTGTCGAGCCCGTATTTCCTCTTCCGCGCCGAGATCGCGCCGGAGGGCACCGCGCCGGGCACGGCGTTCGCGCTGAACGATTTCGAGCTGGCCTCACGCCTTTCCTTCTTCCTCTGGAGCCGTCCGCCGGATGACGAGCTCCTCGACGTGGCCGCGGCCGGGCGGCTGAAGGACCGTACCGTTCTCGAGGCACAGGTGCGGCGAATGCTCGCGGACCCGCGCTCGAGCACGCTCGCCACCAACTTCGCATATCAGTGGCTCGGCATCGGCAAGCTCGACGAGATCGTGCCGGACCCGGCAACCTTTCCCTACGCGGCCAATCACCGTGACGTCGTGGGCGTGGACGGTGATGTGCGCGAGGACATGAAGAAGGAGATCAATCTCTTCGTCGAGAGCATCTTCCGCGAAGACCGCAGCGTGCTCGACCTGCTGTCCGCGGATCACACTTATCTCAACGAACGGCTCGCCCTCCATTACGGCATTCGCAATGTGAAGGGCGACCGCTTCCGGCGCGTGAAGCTTGCCGACCCGAACCGGTGGGGTCTGCTCGGCAAGGGCGGTGTCCTCATGGCCACCTCGTATCCGAACCGCACGGCCCCTGTGCTCCGCGGTGCGTGGATCCTGGACACCCTCATGGGCACGCCGGCCTCCGCGCCGCCGCCGAACGTCGAAGCGCTCAAGGAGAACGCGGCGGGCGCCAAGAAGCAGCACACCGTGCGCGAGCTGATGGCGATTCATCGCAGTAATCCCTCGTGCAATGGGTGTCACGGCGTGATGGATCCGCTCGGCTTTGCGCTCGAGAACTTCGACGCGGTGGGCGCCTGGCGCGACAAGGACCGCTTCGCGGGTACGCCAATCGACGCGACGGGCGAGCTCCCGGACGGCTCCTCCATCAACGGACCCGTGGAGCTGCGCCGCGCATTGCTGCGTCGGCCGGACCAGTTCGTTCAGAACCTGACCGAGAAGCTCATGACCTATGCGCTCGGTCGCACCATCGAGCACGAGGACATGCCGACCGTGCGCGCGATCGTGCGTGAGAGCGCAGCAGACAACTATCGTTTCTCGACGCTCGTCATGCACATCGTCGAGAGCCCCGCCTTTCTGATGAACAGCGTTCCGGCGCCCGCGAAACAGCCCGCGCCGCTGCGCACGGCCCAGCAGCCTTGAGGAGAGCGTCCATGTTTCTCACTCGAAAGCATCTGTCCCGTCGTACCGTGCTGCGAGGCGCAGGCGCGGCGATCGCATTGCCGCTGCTTGATGCGATGATTCCCGCAGCCACGGCGCTCGCGAACACGGCGGCGAAGCCGGCGCCGCGGCTCGGATTCATCTTCTTTGCGCATGGCGCCGTTGCGCATCACTGGACGCCCACGACGACAGGCCGCGATTTCACGCTGCCTTTGATTCTCGCACCGCTCGAGAAGTACAAGTCGCAAATGATCATCGTGAGCGGCACGAGGAACAAGGCAGCGGACAGCAAGTCTCCTCATGCCATCAAGGCGGGTACGTGGCTCGGCTGCGTAGCACCGGCGATGAGCCAGTTTCCACAAGCGGGCATCACGGCAGACCAGATCGCCGCCCAGCACATCGGGCAGACGACGACGTTTCCTTCACTCGAGTTGTGCACGGAAGGCGGCACGGGTGCCGTCTGCGATCCGCACTACGGCTGCAGCTACGGCAACACCGTTTCGTTCCGCACGCCCAATCAGCCACTGCCGATGGAGTTCAACCCGCGCACGGTGTTCTATCGCCTGTTCGGGCAGGGAGACACGTCCGCGGAGCGTGAGTCGATCGTGATGGAAACGGGCAGCACCATCGATCTCGTGAAGGAAGAGGCTGCGGCGCTCAGCCGGAAGCTCGGCCCGAGCGATCGCGCGCTGGTCAGCAACTACCTCGAATCCGTGCGCGAAGTGGAGCGCCGTGTGCAGCAGATCAAGGAGAGAGACTTCTCCGCCTTGCCGCTGCCGGACGCCCCGGTCGGCGTACCGAATGACTTCAATGAGCACCTGAACATCATGTTCGAGCTGCTTGCGCTGGCTTACCAGGCCGATCTCACTCGCGTAGCCACCTTCATGATGAGCCGCGAAGTGAGCATGCGCACTCACAATAACGTTGGCGTGCCGGAAGCCTTCCATCCGTTGTCGCATCACCAGGAAGATCCCGTGAAGATGGATCGGCTGGCGAAGGTGCAGGCGTATTACAGCACGGTGTTCGCGCGCTTCCTCGATCGGCTCGCCAGCACGCCGGATGGGGACGGCTCGCTTCTCGATCACTCGCTTCTGCTCTACGGCAGCAACATGGGCAACAGCAATCGCCACGAGAGTGACAAGCTGCCTTCGGCGCTGTTCGGGCGCTGCTATGGGCGCGTCAAGGGAGGCCAGCATCTCGTGTATCCACAGGACACACCGCACGCAAATCTTCTCGTCACGATGCTCAACCGTGCGGGCATTCCGATTGAGTCCCTGGGCGACAGCACGGGTCAGTTCTCGGAGATCTGACGTGCGCGCGCGATCGGCAGCCCTCGGCAGTGTGCTCCTCTGGCTCGGCGTGATACCGGCGCTGGCGCAGGCAGCCGATCGCCTGGTCGATCTCGTGAGGACGGGCGAGCGCGCAGCGGCGCTTGCAATGATCGACAAGGGTGTGGACGTGAATGAGCCCGAGGCCAACGGCACGACCGCCCTTCACTGGGCTGCCTACCAGTCCGACGCGGAGCTCACGGCAAAACTGCTTCGCGCCGGCGCGAAGCCGTCCGTGACGAACGTCTTCGGTGCCTCACCCATGTCCGAGGCGGCCGCAAACGGTGACGCCGCGATCATCCGGCTGCTGCTCGAAGCGGGGGTGGATGCGGATTCCGCGAACGCCGAAGGGCAGACCGCCCTCATGGCCGTGGCGCGCACCGGGAATGTGGAAGCGGCGAAATTGCTGTTGAAGCACGGCGCAAGTGTGAACGCGGTGGAGCAGTGGGGCGGCCAGACCGCGCTCATGTGGGCGGCGGCGCAAAGCCAGCCCGAAATGGTGAAACTCCTCGTCCGCCATGGTGCTGACGTGAATGCCCGTGGGGCCGTGCGGGACTGGCAGCGCCGCGTGACGGCCGAGCCGCGCCCGAAGGACTTGCAGCGCGGTGGGTTCACCCCGCTGCTGTACGCGGCCCGCGAAGGCTGCGTCGAGTGTGCGCGGCATCTCGTCGAAGGCGGCGCGGACATCAACCTCACCGACCCGGACCGCGTGAGCCCACTCGTGCTCGCCATCATCAATTTCAGATTCGATATGGCGGCGTATCTCATCTCCGCCGGCGCGGACGTGAACCTGTGGGATCTCTACGGCCGCTCGCCGCTCTATGCGGCGGTGGACATGCATGATCTGCCGCGGGGCGGCCGTCCCGACCTGCCCTCCACGGACAAGACCACGGCGTTGCAGGTGGCGGAGATGCTGCTGAAGGCCGGTGCCAACCCGAATCTGCAACTGAAGCTGCGACCGCCCTATCGCAATGTCATCTACGATCGTGGCGGTGACAACATTCTCTCGGCAGGCGCGACGCCGCTCCTGCGCGCGGCAAAAGGTGGCGATACCGCGGCCATTCGCCTGCTGCTGCAATATCGTCCGCTCGTGGATCTGCCGAACTCGACCGGGGTCACGCCGCTCATGGCGGCGGCGGGCATGGGCAACGGCAACAATCCCACTCGCGGTCGCTACAAGACACCCGAGGACGCACTGGAGTCCGTACGGTTGCTCGTCGATGCGGGCGCCGATGTGAATGCGCGCAGCGCCACCGGTCTCACCGCGCTTCACAGCGCGGCCTGGAAAGGCTGGAACGACGTCGTGAAAGAGCTCGCAGCGCGCGGCGCGGATCTGAAGGCGGTTGACGAGAGCGGAGCGACTCCCCTCGATGCCGCGAAGGGTGTTTATAGCGAAGGTGGAGGGCGCGGTGGTCGCCGTGGCGAACAAGGAGAGGTGCACGAAGATACGGTCGCTCTGCTCGGTGAGCTCATCGCCGCCGCGGATGCTCGACCTGGGCATTCGGCGGCCGCGCCACCGACCGCTGATGCCACTGCGCGCTGAGATCGGATTCGATGACCCACCTGCCTCGTAGAGCTTTCATCACACGTGCATTGAACGTGGCGGGCGCTGCATCGTTGTCGTGGCCGGGGCTCGCGCTGGCACGCGAGCGCGCACAGCCGCTCGTCGCGACGCGACTGAGTGAGTCCCTCACGCTCATTTGCGGTGCGGGAGGCAATGTCGTTGCGGCACGAGGTCCCGACGGCTTGCTGCTGGTGGACGGCGGTTCGCGCGAGCGATCGCGGGAGCTGTTGAGGCTGGCACTCCGTGAGACGCGATCGAGACGCGTACATACGCTCATCAATACGCATTGGCATCCGGAGCAGACGGGCTCGAACGAGGCTCTCGGAAGGAGCGGCGCCCGCATCATTGCACACGAGAACACGAAGCTCTGGCTTGGAGCGAAGATCACCACACCCTGGGACAATCGCACGTATCAGCCGCTGCCTGCTGTGGCGCTTCCGAACGACACGCTGTACACGAAGGCACAGTTGCGCTGGGGTGCGGAGCAGGTCGAGTATGGCTACCTGTTCCAGGCGCACACGGACGGGGACCTGTACGTCTTCTTCAGAGATTCGAACGTGCTCGTCGCAGGCGGCGTCATTTCGTCGGACGGCTGGCCACTCATCGATTGGTGGACGGGCGGCTGGATCGTCGGCCTGGTGAACGGGCTTGAGACGCTGCTCGCGCTCGCGAACGACACAACGCGCATCGTGCCCGGCACGGGCCCGGTGATGAGTCGCGACGAGTTGCGGGCCCAGCGCGACATGTATGCCGAGATCGCATCCCGACTGCAGAAGTTGCTGAGGCAGGGCAAGGGCCCCCAGGAAGTGCTCGATGCCGGGCCCGCGCGGGAGTTCCGGCCGGAGTGGGGCGATCAGACGTTCTTCCTGACGATGGCCTTCAAGAGCCTGTGGGGCCAGCTCACGCCGGATGCGTGAGCGGCTGCGCCCGCGGCGATCACATTCCGGCGCACTGCGGACTTCAGCATTGCGAAAGTGTTCCGCCGTCACGTTCCATCGTCGCACCGCGTCTTTCGAGATAGGCATGTCGTCGGTGGTCGCTCGATAGCGGCGGACCCGACGCAAACGCGCAGCAGCGCGTTGACGCGCTCCCGTCCCTCGGTGCGCTGCGCGAATTCCGTTTCCGCCCCGGTCCGCACACGTAATCAGATCGCGCTCGCATCGTGAGCCGCTTCGGGTCGCGCGCGATCGCGACATGGCGTAAGCGGCCGCTCTGGCTCCAGCGCTGCGGTCTTTGTCCCGGGGCGGGCGATCATCTATCGAAGGCGCGAATACCAGCCCCCGAGATTTGTCGCTTGTGGAACTGGACTGCCGGAATAGTCTGTTCGGCGTGTGTTGTGTCCAGGACGTTCATCACAGTGCCCCGGCACTGCATTCCGGGCGGTGAGGATGGGATCGAGAAGCGCACCACGAGAATGCAGTGGAACCAAGGTCCGGGGCCGAGAGGTGCCTCGCATGGTCAAACTGAACCCATTTCTCCACAGTGTGGAAACCTGCCGCGCGTCGCGCGTCCTCGCAAAGGATGGCGAGATCGGCAAAGTGACGGATGTGTATCTGGATGGGCAGACGTGGATCATCCGCTATCTCGTGGCGGACGCGTCGGAGTGGTGTGGCCGCCGCAGCGTTCTGATCGCTCCTCACGTCGTCCGCTCCCTTGACCCGAAGGGCCACACGATCAGCGTCGGCATCAGCCGGGGGCGTGTCGCGGACAGTCCCATCATCGATACGCATTGGCCCATTTCCCGAGCGCAGGAGCGCGCGTACTGCGATTACTTCGGCTATTCGCGCTACTGGCAGCACGAAAGCCGCAGCTCGCATCGCGTGGTCGGGCAACGCGAGCACGATCATCTGGCTCACGCATTCCGGTCGTTCGCGTACCGGTCCCGGTCCGCACCGATGCCCGACAATGCCGGCCTCCAATCGTATCGGGCCGCTCGTGGAGCGGAGGTACGGGCGGGCGATGGTCCGCTCGGGCGCCTGGATGATCTGCTGTTCGATCCGCGTACGTGGACCGTGCGGCAGGTCGTTGTCGCGTCGGGCAACTGGCATCCGGCCGGACGAGTGCAATTCGCTCCCGACTGGATCTTCGAAGTGAGCTGGGCGGAGCGATATCTGGACGTCGAGCTGCGACGTGCGGACCTTCTCCCCAGCACGTCATGGAAACCCGAGATCGCCGTGACTCAGCCCTGAATGCGCGTTTGAAGCCGGGGGTCTCCTGCGCAGCCCCGGAACGACCCCGTCTGCCTCGAGCGTGGATGAACAGGGCTCGGGGAACGCGCAAGCCGTCCGGCCACGAACCCCTGGCCCGAGCGACCCCTTGAACCTTCTGCGCAGACTCGGGCCAAGTTCCTTCGAAGCCTGCAAGCCGTGCCGCTCACGGCGCGCAGCGCCGCCCTCTCCGCCATTGGACACCATGGCCCCGGGAACCGCATCATCATCGCGCGCATCATGCGTGTGAGCCTCGCGTCATCATGTCCTTCACACTGAGCACTCGTGCGCCCTTTCATCTCGAAGCGACGGTTCGGGTGCTGCAACGGCGTCCGGCAAATCGCGTGGATATCTGGGATCGGGGGCGCTACCTGCGAGTGTTGCCAGCCGGGCAGACCAACGTGCTGGTCCAGGTGCGCAATCACGGCACCATCGAGGAGCCGGACCTCAGGGTCGACATCCTGGCGGGCGCTCCTCCCACGGTTCTGCTGCCGGCGCTCCAACGAACGTTGCGCCACGTGCTCGGTCTCGATGTGAATCCCGAGCCGTTCCAGCAGATGGCCGAGGCGGACGCGAGACTTCGCCCGACTGCGCTGGCGCTGCGCGGGATGCGGCCGCCGCGGTTCGCGGATCTGTTCGAGTCCTTCGCGAGCGTCGTGCCCTTTCAGCAAGTGAGTCTGGACGCGGGCGTTGCCATTCTCGGGCGAATCGTCGAAGCGTTCGCGACGACGCTCGACCATGCGGGCGCCCGATTCCATGCCTTCCCGAAAGCTGCGGCGATCGCGCGAGCGGACGTGAGTGCATTGCGAGCCTGCGGCCTCAGCACCAGCAAGGCCCAGACCCTGCAGCAACTGGCGCGTGCCTGTGACTCGGGCGAGCTCGACGCGGAGCGCATTTCAGGCATGACGACGCGCGATGCGCTGGATGCGCTCACGAAGCTGCCAGGCATCGGGCCGTGGAGCGCGGCGCTCGTCTTGTTGCGAGGCTTGGGCCGGCTCGATGTGTTCCCGCCGGGAGATGTGGGCGCAATGCGTGCGTTGGGCGCGCTGTTGCATTTTCCGCCGGGCCTGCCACTCAGGCGCGCCATCGAACGCTTCGGTGAGTGGCGCGGCTATCTCTATTTCTACGGGCTGGGCGAGAGCCTGCTGCGCAAGGGGTTGATTCACCCCGTAGCGGGCGAGCGCACACGAGGTTTGTCCGCCGCAGGGACATAGGCTCTTGTGCGGGACGTCCCCGGCGGCGCCATCAGCAACGGGAGTGTTCCTCATGACGGATACGACGGAGCTTGCGGGACCGGACTTCGCGGCCGGTGTTCCACTGGACGACTTGCCTCAAGGCACTCCAGTGATCGGCCATGCGCACGGAGAGCCTGTGGTGCTCGTACGCCGGGGCGACGAAGTGCACGCGGTGGGCGCGAGGTGCTCGCATTATCACGGGCCGCTGGAGGAAGGCATCGTGGTCGGAGAGACGCTGCGGTGCCCATGGCACCACGCGCGTTTCGATTTGCGGACGGGCGAGCCGCTTTGCGCGCCGGCGCTGAGCCCGATCGGCTGCTATGAAGTCGAGCGGCGCAATGGGCTCGTCGTCGTGGGAGCAAAGAAGCCTCGCCCGGCCGTGAAACCGGCGGCGTCCTCTCCCGCGCACGTTGTGATCATCGGCGCGGGCGCTGCGGGTGCCGCGGCGGCGGAACGACTGAGGCGCCTCGGATGCACCGGTACGATCACACTCGTTGGCGACGAAGCACCGGGTCCGGTGGATAGACCCAACCTCAGCAAGGACTATCTTGCGGGTACGGCTCCGGAGGACTGGCTGCCGCTGCGATCGCGGAAGTTCTACGAGAAGATCGGCGTTGACTTGCGCATTGGCGATCCGGCCACCGCCATCGACACCACTCGCAAGCTCGTCACGCTCCAGAGCGGCACGACTCTTCCGTACGATGCTCTGCTGCTCGCCACGGGCGCCGCACCGATCCGATTGGATCTGGGGAGTGCCCCGACGCCGCGCGTCTTCACGCTGCGCACGCTGGCAGATGCTCACGAGATCATTGCTGCCGCGGCCGGCGCGCGGCGCGCGGTCGTGATCGGCTCGAGCTTCATCGGCCTCGAGACGGCCGCATCGTTGCGAGGGCGGCAGCTTGAAGTGGATGTCGTGAGTCGGGACCGCGTGCCGCTCGAGCGCGTGCTGGGCGAAGAACTCGGCCGGTTCGTGCAGCAGATTCATGAAGCCCATGGCGTGCGGTTTCACTTCGGGACGTCGCCTCGGGCCGTGAGTGCCCAGGGTGTTGAGCTCGAGAACGGCCGCACAGTGCCCGCGGACCTCGTGGTGCTCGGCGTGGGCGTGCGACCTCGCACCGATCTCGCGGAGAAGGCGGGACTGCGCGTCGAGAACGGGATCGTCGTCGATGCCTTTCTGCGCACGAGTGCGCCACGTATCTGGGCGGCCGGGGATGCCGCGCGCTACCCCGAGCCGCGGCTCGGCGCACCGGTACGTATCGAGCACTGGGTCGTCGCCGAGCGCCAGGGCCAAGCGGTCGCTCGCGACATGATGGGGCTCGGCACGCCCTTCGATGTCGTGCCGTTTTTCTGGAGTCAGCACTTCGACGTCACATTGGCGTACATCGGGCATGCGGATTCCTGGGATTCGGTCGAAGTGATCGGCAGTCTCGCGCGGCGCGACGCGACGGTTGTGTATCGGCGGGGCGGGCGTGTGCTGGCCGTCGTCACGATCGGACGCGATCGTCAGAGTCTCGAGATCGAAGTGGCGCTCGAACGGGGCGAGGAGGGGGAAGTGGAACTGTTGCTGCGTGGCGGATAGTGCCGGATGGTGCGTGCTGTGGCCGTCGCCCCAGAGGGTAATGAGCTACCGCGCAGCGATGAACTCGGGATCGGAAAGGCACGGCGTGCACCCAGTTCGCCGACTCATCACGAGGCACGCCCGCGGGTCGCGGGGCCGGGCCAGTCACGTGCCCCCAACCCGTGACGATGTGCTCCAGCCAACCGAGGGTCTTTGCGATCGAGACGTCGGCCGAGCCGGGCGGGCTATTTGCTCTTTCGGCCTGATGATCGCGGCATCGACGCACGGCCTGAGTCGCCGACTGTCCAGAGATACACGCGGTGACACCAACCCAGCCCGTCCACGATCTGCCGCGTTCGGCGCGGCCGCCAGTTTCCCATCGAATGCGTGTGGGAGACGATTCGGGTGCCGGGACGAAGCTCGCACAGGAGACGCGGACGAAGCAGCTGGTTCAGCCGCGGCAGCAGATATAGCGTGACGATGCTGGCGGCACTGAAGTCGGCCTCGAACAGATCCTGCTGGATGAACGTCACGCGCTCACTCACCCCTGCCTTGACGGCATTGGTCCTCGCCAGCGCGACGCGCTTCGCGTCGATCTCGATCCCGACCGCGTGAGCGCCGAACTCTGTTGCTGCGGTGATGGGAATGCGGCCATCCCCCGATCCCAGGTCATACAGCACGTCTTCGGGCCCGACTTCGGCCAGCGTCAGCATGAGGTTCACGATGCGATAGGGTGTCGGCTCGTATCGCGCAAAGGGTCTGCGTGGGGCAGGGGGGCCGGGTAGCTCGTATTCGGACCGGTTTGTGGTGCGAGTCATGGGATGGCGCATGGAC
>JADGHX010000312.1 GCA_019683695.1 Steroidobacteraceae bacterium | reverse complement strand
TGCGCGGCATGCAGCGACGCCCCACGCTGGTAACGGCGTTTTGGAAACAGGCGGAATTGGCGTGGTAACCCGTCAACCATTTACGTGAAACTCAATAAGGGGAATGGCATCGAATGACGCACACATCTTCGACGGAGGGGTTCTCGCCTCTGTCCGATGAGTTCTATTGCACGTACGCCGCGCACGTGAAAGCCCAGCTGCGCGGCCGGCGGGACGTCGCCTTCCTGAACCCCAACGGCACGATTCGCTGGAGCGATCTCGACCCGTCCGTTCTCGATGAACGGCTTCTGGATCGCTCGCGCGCCTGTCTCAGCGCCACCGATGCGCGCGCCCAACTGATCGATCCCGCACGACTCCTCGCCATCTTTCCGCTGACCGAAGACGAGCACACCCTCGGCGCGGTGCTGGCGCCCATCGAGCTTCACGAGGGTGAATGCACGGACGATGCGATCTCGCGCATCGGCGCCCGCCTGCAGCCGCTGCTCGATCGCATGGCCCGGGATCTCATCGAGACGCGCCGACCACGGAGCAAGGCCGCCGAGCTCACCGATCGCACAAGGGAACTGGAGTGGCTCTACAGCGTTACCGCGCGGCTACATACGGCTCCGGTGACACCGTCGCCATTCAGGGCTTGCTGGCCGCCTCGGTCGAACGCATGAATGCGTCTTTCGGCGCCCTTGTGATTCCCCAGCGCCAGATCAATCTCGGTTATGCCTCCCGCATTCTCACGGACGACAGCGCAGTGCGCGCCCATCAGCATTCCGTGCGCAATCTGCTGGCGCACATGCGGCGCTGGACCGCCCCGCTGCTGCTGAATCAGCCGACATTCGCCGCGCCCGGCGTGCCGCTGCGCAAGACCCTGGCGCTGCCTCTCGTCGAGATAAACGGCAAGCTTGCGGGAGTGCTCGTTTTCTACAAGCTGCTGTCCCTGCCCGACTTCGGGCGCCGGCAGCTCTATCTCGGGCGCCATCTCGCGCGCCAGATGGAAGCGCTGCTCAACACGCGACACGACCTTGCGACAGGTCTGCTGACACGCACTGCCGTTGAGCAGGATGCTTCGCACATCATCAACGCGCGTCCGGACGAGCCCCACTGCATTGCGTGCATCGATGTGGACCAGCTCCATGTCGTGAACGAGACCTTCGGCTTCGATTTCGGTGATGAGGCGATCCTGCGAATCGCCAACCTGCTCCAGGCGCCGGTTCTCCCGGACGATGTGATTGCGGGTCGGCTGGCGGGCGATCAGTTCGTGGTGTTCCTCCCGGGCTGCGACATCGGCAGCGCCACGCAGCACATGCAGCGCCTGCAGACTGCGGCGAACGCGCTCACCGTTGGCCTGGCCTCCCGGCGACTCCGTCTCTCCGTCACCTGCGGAATCGAAAAGCTGTCGAAGGGCGCCTCGGCATTCAGCAAAGCACTCGCAGCCGCGGAGCTGGCCTGCCGGACGGCCAAGGAGCGCCGCGGCGATCGAACCTGTACCCATCAGAAAGCAGCGGGCCGAGCGCCGGCGATCGGGCTCGAGCGCTGAACGCCACGCGAGCCCGGCTCGCAGCACCCGGCTGCCTCGGCCTATCGCTCGAGTGTGACAACCGGCGCGAAGCCGCCGAAGATCATCCGCTTGCCGTCGAACGGCATCGGATTGGTCTCGGGATTCATGCGCGGATCGGACTGCATCAGCTCACCCATCTTCGACATCGCCGCGTCACGGGTGGTCTTGTCCGGCCACTCGATCCATGAGAAGACGACGGCTTCATCCGCCGTGGCCTGCACGGCGCGGCGAAAGTCCGTCACCTGCCCATCGGGCACCTGATCCTCCCAGCACTCCAGAACGCGCGTGGCGCCCAGGTCGAAGAACACGCTGTCGCCCTTTCTGGCATGCTCGACGAACTTGTCCTTGTTCGCCTTGGGTACGGCCAATACGAAGCCATCGATGTACGGCATGACCTGCCTCCTCGGGTCGGGTTTTCAGGGGTGGGCACGCAAACGAGGGGCCGCAGCCCGGGGGCCCGACACGCAGGA
>JADGHX010000018.1 GCA_019683695.1 Steroidobacteraceae bacterium | reverse complement strand
GGGCGGCGCTACCTGTCCGCCGCGGGCACCCGATCTGTGCCACACTTGCGCGGTTCAGGAGGTAGCGCCGCGTCTGTTCCGGCCGAAGAATGAAAGCAGTGTCCGATTTCGACGCGGCGGCGAGTCGCTCGAGTCTCATCCGCCGCCGCGTCCGCTTGCAGGAGGGCCCGTGAGCGGCCCGCACCTGGCGCTGATCAGCCCCTATGACGCGGGGAATCTGGGCGATGCGGCCATTCTCGAGTCCGTCTCGAATGGCTTTCGCGCGCTGGACCCGAGTTGCCGGTTCACGGCGGTGACGCTCGCACCGGCGGCGATGCCGGACTGTCACGGCTTTCCTGGCTGGCCTATCACCGGGGCGTCCGTGGCCTTCTACGCGATTGCCGAAAGTGCGAGGCAGGCCCCCGCATCTGCCGTCGCGGATTTTGCCGTGACGAGCTCAGTCGGGAGTGAGACTCCCGCTCGACGCCGAAGCTTCGCGGCACGGCTCGGCCGGCTACCCGTTCTCGGCCCGCTGCTCAAGCGCCTGCGCTCGGCCGTGCGATTTGCGATCGCAGACCTGCGCCACTGGCGGCGGAGCCATGCCTGGCTCGCCGACGTCGATGGCGTGATGGTCGCGGGCGGCGGCCAGTTCGACGACGAGTGGGGCGGCGCATGGGGTCACCCCTACGCGTTGTTCAAGTGGTCCGTGCTGGCGGGGATGCGCGGCATTCCGTTCGTCATTGCGAGCGTCGGGGTCTGCCGGACGCACGACCGCTTGGCCCGTTTCTTCTTCGCGCGGGCGATGCGCAATGCCCAACTGCTGACTTTTCGGGACGCGGAATCCCGGGTGCGCGCGGCGGCCATCCAGCCGAAATGTCCGGGCGGGGTCGTGTCGGATCTGGCGTTCGCCCTCGACCCGGCATTTGCCATCCACCCGGCGTTGAAATGCCGTGCCGCGTGTGAAGTCCCCGGCGATACCGCGCAACCTGTATTTGCAGGGTCGGCATCGCGAGCCACGGGCACCGGCTCTCGCCTGCGAATCGGACTGAGCCCCATCGCCTACCGGATGCCGGACGCATGGCCGACTCCGGATGCAGCTCGGTTCCGGGAGTACTTCGACGTGCTTCTCGGGCTTGTCCGCAGCCTTCGGGAGGCAGGGCACGAAGTGGTGCTCTTCACGTCCGAGCGCACCGACCGGGATGTTGTCCGGCTCGTGCAGCAGCGGCTCGTCGCTGAGGGCGCGCAGCCACTGGAATCCGTGCTTCCGGATCGCCTGGAGGAGTTGCTGGCGGCGCTGGACTGCTTCGATGTGGTCATCACAAGCCGCCTGCACGGCATCATCCTTGCGCACGTTCTCGGCAAGCCCGCGGCAGCTCTGTCCTACGATCGGAAAGTGCGCGAGCACATGAAGGACATGGGGCAGGAGAGCTACTGCCTCGACATCGATTCGCCGGAGCTCGCGAATGCCTGGGCGATGACGCAGCAGCTCATCGCAGCCCGCGCATCCGCCGCGGCGAGCGTTCGTGCGGCGCTTGCTCCGCGGCGGGCGCAGGTGGTGGAACAGTACGCCCACATTCTCCGCATGCTCCGCCGCGGTGACCGCGGTTGAACCCAGCAGCTGCCGCAAAGCCATGCCCGAAGTCAGCGTCGTCACCCCGTTCTACAACACGGCGAAGTATCTGCGCGAATGCATCGAGAGCGTGCTTGCGCAGACCTATTCCGATTTCGAGTACATCCTCGCGGACAACTGCAGCAGCGACGGCTCGGAGGACATCGCGAAGGAGTACGCCGCGCAGGATTCGCGCATCCGCTACGTGCGGTTCGAAGAGCTCGTGCCGCAGGTTCCCAACTACAACCGGGCGCTCGGGCTCATCTCGCCCGAAAGCCGCTACTGCAAGATCGTGCAGGCCGATGACTGGATCTTCCCCACCTGCCTGCAGGAGATGGTGAAGATTGCGGACGTCAACCCGAACGTCGGGATCGTCAGTGCTTACGAAATGCTCGGCGACACCGTGTATCAGACGGGGCTCACCTACTCCGAGCAGGTGCTTTCCGGGCGCGAAGTTTGCCGCCGCAGTTTTCTCGAGGACCTGTTCGTGTTCGGTTCACCGAACACGGTGATGTACCGTGCGGAGCACGTGCGGCTTCGCCAGCCGTTCTATGCCCTGAACAGCCCGACGGAAGACATCGATGCCGCGATCGAGATCCTGCTGAAGTCCGACTTCGCCTTCGTGCATCAGGTGCTCACGTTTACCCGGCGCGACAACGTTTCCATCTGGTCGGGCATCAACGCGATGGACCCGGTGCCCATGCATCGCCTGGTGGTACTTGTGCGGTACGGACGTGAAGTGCTGTCGGAGGAGGAATACCGAAGCGCGCTACGCCGGGCGAAAGCCGCGCATGGCGAGGCCCTCGCGAAGGGCGTGCTGGGCCTCAAGGGCCGGTCGTTCTGGCAATACCAACGCCAGGGGTTGGCGTCGGCGGGGCTGCACCTGGAGCCGCTGAGCGTCGCCTGGCACACGGCGCTCTTCGTGGCGAAGCGGGTGCTGAACCCGCTCGACACGGCGCAGTCCGTTCTCGCGCGCCTGAAACGTTCGCGGCCCGGGGATTAGCCGGGCCGCCTGGCTGTCCAGGCGTCAACGCATCGTCAGCCGTCTGCGCGGTGACGGATGGCTCATCCTCGAACCAACGCATCGCCGGGCTCCGTCTTCGTCGGCAGCCGGGTTGGGTCAATCGATGACGCGGATGCGCGGAATCGGCACGACGAACTTGCCGCCCCACGAGCGGATGTACGCACACTGCTGCACGATCTCGTCCGCCAGGTTCCAGGGCAGCAGGAAGAGATAGTCCGGCTTCGTCTTCCGGATTTCTTCGGGCGCGAGGATCGGAATGCGCGTGCCCGGGGTGTACTTGCCCTGCTTGTAGGGGTTCCGGTCGACCGTGTAGTCGATGAAGTCTTGCCGAATGCCGCAATAGTTGAGCAGCGTGTTTCCCTTGCCGGGCGCGCCGTAGCCAACCACGGTCTTTCCGGCGCGCCGCACCTTGATGAGGAAGTCCAGGATCTCGCGCTTGGTTTCCTTCACCTGTTCTTCGAAGCGCAAATAGGTTTCGAGCTTATCCAGCCCGGCGGCTACTTCGCGGTCGCGCACGGCCCCCACATTGTCGGTGACCGGCTTGGTCGCATCGTCGTCATGGCACGCGAAGATGCGCAGCGAACCGCCGTGCGTCGGGATCTCCTGCACGTCGAACAGCCGCAGGCCGTGCGCCGCGAACACCTGCTGCACGGTGATGACCGAGAAGTAGCTGAAGTGCTCGTGATAGATGGTGTCGAACTGGTTGTGCATCATGAGCTGATGCAGATGCGGGAACTCCATTGTGATGAGCCCGCCCGGCTTCAGCAGGATCTTCATGCCCGCGACGAAGTCGTTGAGATCCGGCACGTGCGCGAGCACGTTGTTGCCGAGGAGCAGATCCGGCCGACCATGCTTTTCGGCGATGTATCGGGCGGTCTCGCGGCCGAAGAAGCGCACCTCGGTCGGAATGCCCTTCTCCATGGCGACCTTCGCCACGTTCGCGGCAGGCTCGATGCCGAGCACGGGAACCCCGCGCGCCACGAAGTGCTGCAGCAGGTAACCGTCGTTGCTCGCGATCTCTATCACCTTGCTCTGGGTTCCGATGCCGAAGCGCGCCGACACCTCCTCAGTGTAGCGCTTCGCGTGGGCCACCCAGCTGTCGGAGTACGAGGAGAAGTAGGCGTACTCGCTGAAGATGTCATCCGGCGCCACGAACTCCTCGAGCTGCACCAGCATGCACTTCTCGCACACGTAGGCGCGCAGCGGATAGAACGCCTCCATGTAGTTCAGCCGTTCGGGCGTGATGTGGTTCTGACACGGCGGCGACATGCCCAGGTCGACGAACACATGACTGAGAGGCGCGCTGCAGAAGCGGCACTTGGGGGAATGACCCGGGGCGGGCTGCTGCGTCGCGGACAGCGGCGTGGACATGCGGAACAACCTGTTCTGGTGGTGAGAAGTTCTAGTGGAGGTCGCGGCCGCGGCGAGGCCGGGCCGCCGCGCAGATTCTGACACCACGGCCGGTGTCAGATCGATAGCTGCGTCACATTCGAGCCGCGGCCGCGCTTTCGAGCAGAAGCACCCAGTTGGGGCTCTGCTGCCCGGAGGCGCCCTGCGGCGGCGTGAGCGATTGCAGGGCATCGGCGGGGAAGGGTGAGCCCGCCGCCGCAGTGCGCACACCGGTGGCAGCCTCGATCCAGGTGGCCGTGACCGTGGGGCCTGCAAGACGGCGCAGATCCACCTGGATCGTTCGCGGTTCCGGCAGGTAGGCGAGTGCGACCGAGCCATCGTTCGCCACGGCGGCCACGGCACGCTGGTCTCCCGAGCCCATTCCGCCGATCAGGAATTCATTGGCAGCATCCGGTTCGAGCGTCCACCAGCGGACGCTCCGGAACACATCCAGCAAATGCATCATGCTGATCGAGCCGGGCTGGCCCAGGGCTTCGCGCCACGACACAGATTGCTTGAAGGACGCTGTCGGTGCACTGAAGTGCCAGATGGGGCTGTTGCCAAACACGTGGCCGACGGCACCGGCCAGCAGCGCGTGCCAGGCCTGGGTGCGAACGCGTTTAAGCGGCGCGCCGCGTTCGTTTTCATAGACGCCTTCAATGAAGAAGAACGGTTTCGCATCGCGCCGCTGATATTCGCTCAGCGCAGCGTCCCACACGGGCTCGGTCGTGTAGACGCTGTTGAGCGTGAGCCACGGCTCGCCGCTCCAGAACGCGGCGGGAGAGGTGAATGGCGCATTGTGCGCAGTGCCGATCGAGTCCGGCTGAATGGTTCGGATGCCGCGCACAATCGAAAGCACGGTCCGCTTCTCGGGCGGATCGTAGTCTCCGCCGTAGGTCCAGATGATGTTGCGCCGGTTGCGCAGGCGGGTAGCGACGTAGCGGCCGTAGCCTTCCAGGGCTTCATCACTGTTCGCGAGCAGCTCTCGGTACCAGCCCTCTTCGCCGCCGTCGTATCCGAGATAGGCGGGCACGAGCAGCACGGCGAACCCGAGCTCCTCGGCTCGCGCGAGCACGCGATCCGCATAGGCGAAGTATTCGTCGTTCGGCGTGGAGAAATCGCCGGCCTTCAGGAAGGGCGGTTGCCCGAAGACGTTGGCCGGTGCCTGTTTCGAGAAGCGGTGCTCGATCAGGTTCACGAGCAGCGTGTTGAAACCGCGCGCCCGCCGATCGCTGAGATAGGTTTCGACGCCTTCCGGATCGAGCTGCACGAGCAGCGACCAGGCCGCATCGCCGTGGATGAAGAAGGGCTGGCCGTTCGCATCGACCAGGTATCGATCCCCCATCCGCAGTGGGAATCGCGTCATTGCCGCTCGGGGAAGCACATCGACCGTGACCGCCGACCGGATCGCGCCGCCCGCGCCTTGGCACGCGAGATCGAATCTCGAGGTGGCCATCAACGGCTCCGTCGTTTCCGTGCCGCTTGCCGGGCGGGAGCCGGCCCAGGCGCCGGATGCAGCGCACGTATCCGCACCGGTTGAATTCCAGGTCAGCGTTACGGGGCTGCCCTCTGCCACGGTGCGTGAAGAGACTTCCAAGGTCAGGGCGGCTGCGGGCGCGGCACCCGGAGGTTCGGGGCGCGCGGTAGCTGGGTCCGGCTTGCCACCGTTGCAGGCGGCGAGCAGGGCCATGGCGAGCAGCGAAAGCACCAGCACGATCGAGGGGAGGCGAAGAGGGCGCGTGGACATCGGAATCAGCCGCGGCTGCACGCGAACCGTGCACGAGTAATTCGGCCTCAGTATATGCGACGCGTGTTCCCCACCGCGTGGAATTCAGGACCCATCGTCGCGTCGGAGCCGCTGAACACGCGGCCCCCCAAGTCCCCTTGAGCGGGGACCCAGTGCCAGACACGACTCCCGGCACCGATTCGCAGTGCCGGTTCTGGACGAGTGGAATCGCGTCCACGGCAGACCCGCTCGAGCTGCTCATGCAGCGCCTGCGGCACATGGCGATGCAAACAGGTGCGGCGGTGCACCAAGCCGCTATCGATGCTTGAAGTCGGTCAGTCGGTTACGCGACCGGCTGGCAGTCGGGCGAGCTGAGCGCGTTCGGCCAGGTGACCAGCGTGGATCTTTCGGCGCAGTCTACTGCGTTCGCGAGCGAGAAGTATGCCCCGGTGCCATTCCCGGGCGGCGACTTCGACTCGATGCCGCTCGACGGTCCGCGTCTTCGGATTCATCGCCTCGGCCGATGTGATCGCGCACGTGCCGAGCCACGCGAAGTTCATCGGTCGGGTGGCTTCCGTCCTTGCGCCCGGGGGCCTGTTCGTTCCGGGATCCAGAATCCGTTCGTGTGCAGCTCAGCGTCGCAAGCGAGGGCCCGTACGCAGCGGACCTTCGCGCTTCGGATGAAGCTCGAAGCTGCGAAAAAACTTCTGCGCCGCGATTTGCGCATCCTGCAAGTGACCTCGATCTTCCCGGGCGGGGACCGGGGCATCCTGAAGCCATGAACAGCCGATGGGTCACCGTGCCCCTGCACAAGGTATTCGGCAAGGCGTCCAGTTCTCCCTCTACGAGCTACGAGCGGTTGCTCGTGGGGCGCGAGCCCGAGATCGTTGGGCAACGACGTTGAAGAACCCGCAGTCGCGCTGTCGTTTCCGCAGACGCCGGTGCTGTGCCGCCCGTCCGTCGGGGCGCGCCACCGGGGGCAGACCATCGATCAGTTCAAGGATTTCCTGCGGCCCGGACGTTAAAATTCCACGCCGGGGATCGCCGGTTCACACAGAATTCGAAGGCTGCCCAAGACCAGCAGCGGAGCGTCTGAATGAGAGTTTTCGTTACGGGTGTTAATGGATACATTGGCGCCGTCCTGGCGCCGTACCTCATGGAAAGAGGCATCGACGTCGTCGGCTACGACACGGGCTATTATCGAGACGGCTGGCTCTACAGCGACAACCGCAAGCTCTGCAGGACGCCCTTCACCATCAACAAGGACCTGCGCCACGTCACCGCGGAAGATCTGGCCGGGTGCGAAGCGGTGGCGCATCTGGCGGAGCTGTCGAACGACCCGCTGGGACAGAACAATCCTGAGGTCACCTACGAGATTAACCACAAGGCGTCGGTGAACTTGGCGAAGCTGGCGCGCGAGGTCGGCATCCGGCGGTTTGTCTACACGTCCTCGTGCAGCGTGTATGGCGCGGGCACCGGCGAGTTCCTCGACGAAATGGCGAAGGTGAATCCGCAGACCGCCTACGCGGTATGCAAGACCCTCGTGGAACGCGACGTAGGGGCGATGGCCGGTGCGGACTTCGCGCCGGTGTTCCTGCGGAACGCCACTGCCTACGGCCCTTCGCCGCGCATGCGCTTCGACATCGTGCTCAACGACCTCTCTGCGCTCGCGTGGACGACCCGCAAGATCGCCATGGTAAGCGACGGCAGCCCCTGGCGCCCGCTCGTTCATGTGGAAGACATCTGCGAGGCGATCTATCGCGCGCTCATCGCGCCCGAGGATGCCGTGCGCGGCAAGGTGTTCAACGTCGGCCAGAATCTCGAGAACTACCGCGTGCGGGAAATCGCGGAGATCGTGGCCTCTCATTTCCCGGGCTGCGAAGTGACCACCGGTCCGTCTGGCGGGGACAACCGCAGCTATCGCGTGAGCTTCGATCGCATCGCCAACGAGTTGCCGGGCTTCAAGTGCCGGTACACCGCGGCGGACGGCGCGCGCCAGCTGCGCGAGCTCTTCGAGCGCATCCAGATGTCCCCCGAGATCTACCAGTTCCGCGCGTTCACGCGTCTTAAGCAGCTGAAGTACCTGCAGAGCACGGGGCAAATCGACTCGCACTTCTTCTGGAAATGACATGCGATTCCGGGAGACTCCGCTGAAGGGTGCATGGCTGGTTGAGATCGAGCCGCATCCGGATGAGCGCGGCTACTTCACGCGCCTGTGGTGCGCCCGGCAGTTCGAGCAGCAGGGTTTGCCGTCCCGCATCGTCCAGGCGAGTCTCTCGCGCAACCTGCGCAAAGGGACCGTGCGCGGCATGCACATGCAGCTGCCGCCCTCGCAGGAGGGCAAGCTCGTCTCGTGCGTGAAGGGTCGCATCTACGACGTGATCGTGGATGCGCGCCCGGATTCCCCCACGTACCTGCATCACTTCGGCGCGGAGCTTGCCGCGGAAAGACACGACGCCCTGTACGTGCCACCCGGCATGCTGCACGGCTTCCAGACGCTTGAAGACGACACGGAGGTCTTCTACCAGATGACGGATTTCCACGCGCCGGAGCTTGCGATCGGTGCGCGCTGGAACGATCCCGCGTTCGGCATTCGCTGGCCGCTCGGGGGCGAGCTCGTGATGAACGATCGGGACCGGAACTATCCCAACTTCGATCGCGAGGCTCATGAGCGCGCTTACCGCGCGGCGAGCGCCGCGCGTTCGTCGTGACCGGCTCGGAGCGGGGTCCGTTCGTGGCTGCTGCCATTCTCGATTCCCTCGCCACGTTCGACCTGTGTCGTGCGCGCATGGACGATGCGTGGCGGCTCATGGAACGCCTGTATCCCATCTGTCGCAGCATCACTGGAGCCGGCACGCGCGCGACGCTCGCAGTCATCGGTGAGCGCATTCCGCTGCAGCTGACCGAAGTGCCCTCCGGCACGCCGGTGTTCGACTGGGAAGTGCCGAACGAGTGGACCGTGCGCGAAGCCTGGATCGAGGATGAAGCAGCCACGCGCATCGTTGACCTGCGCAACCACACGCTGCACCTCATGAGTTACAGCGTCCCGGTGGATGCGACGATGTCGCTCGAGGAGCTGCGGCCGCACCTGTATTCCCTGCCCGACCACCCGGACTGGATTCCGTACCGGACAAGCTACTACCGCGAGAACTGGGGCTTCTGTTTGCCACACCGCCAGATCGAATCGCTGCGCCCCGGGCGCTATCGCGTGCGCATCGACAGTGAGCTCAAGCCGGGAAGCCTCACGTACGGCGAGTGCGTCATCGAAGGGGAGGTGGACGATGAGGTGCTGCTGTTCACCCACGTCTGCCATCCGTCCCTGTGCAATGACAACCTGACGGGTATCGCGCTCGCCACCGAGCTCGCCGCGCAGTTTTGTGCCTCCAGGCCGCGGCTCACATATCGCTTCGTGTTTGCGCCGGGCACCATCGGGTCGATAACGTGGCTCGCCCGCAACGAAGCGCATGTGGGGCGTGTGCGTCACGGTCTGGTGCTGGGGCTCGCGGGCGACCGCGGCCCGATTACCTACAAGCGCAGTCGGCGGGGAGATGCCGCGATCGACCAGATCGCCGCCTTTGTGCTCAAGGATTTCGGCGCTCGTGCGCGTATGGTGGATTTCTCCCCATACGGTTACGATGAGCGCCAGCTGTGCTCGCCAGGATTCAACCTGCCGGTCGGTCGCCTGACGCGCACACCGAACAACGAGTATTCGGAGTATCACAGCTCGGCGGACGACTTCTCCCTCATCGACAAGGACGCCTTGGCGGAGTCGCTGTTCGCGGCGGCCTCGATGCTGCGGATCGCGGATCGGGACGCCACGTACCTCAATCTCAATCCCAAGTGCGAGCCCCGGCTTGGCAAGCGGGGGTTGTTTCGCCTGACCGGTGGGACGCATCCGGGAGAGTTCGAGCACGCATTGCTCTGGGTGCTGAATCAGTCCGATGGTTCCAGCAGCCTGCTCGCGATCGCGCGTCGCGCCGGGCTGCCGTTCGATATCGTCGCCAGCGCCGCGGATGCGCTGGCGCAAGTGGGTCTGTTGCGCCGGCAGGAGCCGGACGCAAGGAGTGGGGTAGTGTCATGAAAGTCGTACTTTTCTGTGGTGGGCTGGGCACGCGGCTGCGCGAGCATTCGGACACCATCCCCAAGCCCCTCGTGAGCATCGGCTATCGGCCGATCCTGTGGCACCTCATGCGCTACTACGCGCATTACGGTCACAAGGACTTCATCCTGTGCCTCGGCTATCGCGGCGACATGATCCGCGAGTATTTCCTCAACTACCGCGAGGAGATGACCAACGATTTCACGCTGCTCGCCGGCACCGGCAAGATCGAGCTCGCGAGCCGCGACCTCGATGACTGGCGCATCACATTCGTGGACACGGGGCTTCACAGCAACATCGGCCAGCGCCTGCTGCGCGTGAAGAAGTACATCGAGAACGAAGAGGTGTTCCTCGCGAACTATGCGGATGGCCTCTCCGACCTGCCGCTCGATGAGCTGATCGCGGATTTCTACCGGCGCAACGTGGTCGCGAGCTTTGTATCGGTGCGCAGCAGCCACAGCTTCCACACCGTGCGCACGGGCTCCGACGGGCTCGTCTCCGCCATCGGCGCAATGCAGGAAGGCGATCTCTGGATCAACGGCGGCTTCTTCGTGCTCCGCCGGGACATCTTCGATTACATTGAGGAGGGCGACGAGCTCGTGCAGCAGCCCTTCCAGCGGCTGATCAACAAGCGCCTGCTCGCAACCTATCGCTACCCCGGTTTCTGGCAGTCCATGGACACCCTGAAGGACAAGATCACCTACGACCGCATGGAGGCTGCCGGCAATTGCCCGTGGATGATCTGGAGGAAGTGACCCGGTGCTGACACTACGGCCGGACCTCGAACGATTGCAGTTGCTCTGCGTCGGCGCGCATTCAGACGATATCGAGATCGGGTGTGGCGGCGCTGTGCTCGAGCTGCTGCAGCGCTATCCTGGCAGTGAGGTGACCTGGGTCGTTCTGTGCGGGCTCGGCGCCCGCGAGCAGGAGGCGCGCAAGAGTGCGCGCAGTCTTCTTCGCGCGGCGAAGCGCGCGGACGTGCGCGTGGCGAAGTTCCCAGACGGCTACTTCCCGAGCCAGTATGCACAGATCAAGGAGTTCTTCGAATCGTTGAAGAGTGCGCCGCGGCCGGATGTGATCTTCACCCACTACCGCGACGACCTTCACCAGGATCACCGCGTCGCCTCCGAGCTCACGTGGAACACGTTCCGGGATCACCTGATCTTGGAGTACGAGATCGTCAAGTACGACGGCGGGCTCGGCTCGCCCAACGTGTTCGTTCCGGTGTCCCCGGCCAACGTCCGCCGCAAGGTGTCGCACCTGATGCGTCATTTCGGCACGCAGCGTGCGAAGAGGTGGTTCACCGAAGATACCTTCAGGGCGATGCTGCGAATCCGCGGCATCGAATGCAACTCGCCGAGCGGTCACGCTGAGGCCTTCTATGTCCGAAAAGTCGTTCTCTGATTCCGCCACACGGGCGCCCACCGGTCCGCGCATCAGCCCTGCGAGCGAGCAGCTGCGGGAAAAGGCACGACGCCTGATTCCCGGCGGCGCGCACACCTACGCGAAGGGCGATGACCAGTTTCCCGTGAATGCTCCGCCGTTCATCGTGCGCGGCAAGGGGTGCCACGTGTGGGATCTCGATGGCAACGAGTACATCGAGTACGGCATGGGGCTGCGCGCCGTCACGCTCGGCCACGGTTTCGAACCGGTCGTGCAGGCCGTGCAGGCCCAGCTCGCCCACGGCACCAACTTCACCCGCCCGACGCCGCTCGAAGTGGAGTGTGCGGAAGCTATGTTGTCGCTCGTGCCGGGCGCGGACATGGTGAAGTTCGCCAAGGACGGGTCCGACACGCTCGATGCGGCCGTGCGCCTGTCACGGGCCTGCACGGGTCGCGACAAGATCGCCATCTGCGGTGACCATCCGTTCTTCTCGACGAGCGACTGGTTCATCGGCGCCACGGACATGCCGCGCGGCATCCCGCAGTGGGTGCGCGACCAGACGGTCAAGTTCCGCTACAACGATCTCGAGAGCCTGCGCGCGCTCTTTGCCCGGTATCCCGGAGAGATTGCGTGCGTCATCCTCGAGGCCGCGCGGACGGAAGAGCCCCGCGAGGGGTTCCTGAACGCGCTCAAGGACGAATGCCACCGTAACGGCGCGGTTCTGGTGTTCGACGAGATGATCACGGGCTTTCGCTGGCACCTGGGCGGCGCGCAGGGCGCCTATGGGGTCACGCCCGACCTGTCCGCCTGGGGCAAGGCGATGGCGAACGGGTTCGCGCTCTCCGCGCTCGTCGGCCGGCGCGAGATCATGGAGCTCGGCGGTATGGATCACCCGCACGAACGCGTGTTCCTGCTCTCGACGACGCACGGAGCCGAAACGCATTCGCTCGCCGCAGGGATTGCGACTATGCGTGCCTACAAGGAGCTCGGCGTCATCGACACGCTCTATGCACGGGGCGCGCAGCTGCGAACCGGCATTGAGCGGCTGACTGCCGAGCTCGGCCTGCAGAAGTACTTCGGCGTGGTGAGCCGCGACGTCAACCTGCTGTTCTTCACGTTCGACCCGGACGGCAAACCGAGCCAGCCGTTCCGCACGCTGTTCATGCAGGAGCTGATCCGTCGCGGCGTGATCGCCCCGTCGTTCGTCGTGAGCTTCTCGCACACAGAGCGCGACATCGAACGCACGCTCGAGATCATTGGTGAAGCGCTCCTGGTGTACCGGCGTGCGCTGGCCGAGGGTCCTGAGAAATACCTGGAAGGGCGGCCGGTCAAACCGGTCTTCCGTCGTTTCGCGTAAGCGCTGCTCGCGCAAGCCGACGCGACCGCCCTGCCGCACGAGCGTGCAACGCCGGAACCTCCCTGGGGTGGCAGTGCAGCGGCGCTTGTCCGGTGGTTTCGGACTGCGATTCTGGTTTCGAGAGTTGGGCTTCCGGTGGGAGGCGTCGTCCCTGGCTCGCCCCGGCGTATGCCGGTGAATTCGTGCAGTACGGCAATCCGGTCGCCTGGCTGTGAAGAATGTCACGGACCGATTGCCAAGTTTCTTTACACTTGTCTTGTAAAGCCAGGCGGCGTTGAGTGACGCTGGGATAGGCCCGGAAGCCACGGGCCATGTACGGGACGATCAGTCTGGCTGTCCCGGTGGGGAGTTGCCGGTCATCTCATGCGAATCCGCGTCTTCGGACAATTCGTTCACCTGCCGTTCGCAGTGCTGACTGCGTTCGAGGCCGCGTGGTTTTTTGCCGTCTTCATCCTCGCGAATTTCGATCCATCGCGCTTCGACTTCACAAGTCTCCGGCAGGCCGTCGCCTCGATGTGGCCGCAGGCGGTGCTGTTCAGCGGGGTGACGGTCACAAGCCTCCTCGCGCTGGGTCTATACAGCACCCGCCAGCGCGCCCGCGTGGGCGGCGTTGCCGTCCGCATCGGGCTGGCGCTGCTGGCCGCCGTCGTCGTGATCGCGCTGTATTCTTACATCGCTCCGCACTCCGGCATCGAACGGGGAACCCTGTTCGGCGCCACCCTCGGCGCGCTCATCGGGCTCGCCCTGTCGCGAACGATCTTCTCGCGGCTGGTGGACGAGTCCGTCTTCAAACGACGCGTGCTGGTCTATGGCAGCGGCAAGAATGCGGCGCCCATCGCGAACCTTCGCCGTCGCTCGGATCGACGCGGCTTCCAGCTCGTCGGGTTCGTGCAGCCGGCGGGTGAAACCTCGAGCTCGGTTCCGCGCGACAAGCTCATCGAGTCGGAGGGGCGCCTCGCCGACCTGTGCATGCAGTACGGCATCGACGAAGTGGTCGTGGCGATGGAGGACCGCCGGCGGAACTTCCCGATTCTCGACCTGCTCGAGTGCCGGCTGGCCGGCATCGACGTGACGGAGCTGCTGACGTTCCTCGAGCGCGAGACCGGCCGTGTGCGCATCGATGTGCTGAACCCGAGCTGGATGATCTTCGGCGAGGGATTCCGCCGCGATCCCATTCGGCTCTTCTCCTCCCGCATGCTCGATCTCATCGCGAGCTCGATCATCCTGCTCCTCACCGCGCCGCTGATGATCGTCACGGCGATTGCCATCAAGATCGAGGATGGCTGGCGGGCGCCGGTCTTCTACGCACAGAAGCGCGTCGGGCTCGGCGGGCGCACCTTCAACGTGCTCAAGTTCCGCAGCATGCGCACCGACGCGGAGGGCGACGGTCAGGCGCGCTGGGCCACGAAGGGCGATGCGCGCGTCACCCGCGTCGGCGCCTTCATCCGCAAGTGTCGCATCGATGAGTTGCCGCAGATCCTGTGCGTTCTGCGCGGGCACATGAGTTTCGTGGGCCCGCGGCCGGAGCGGCCGGAGTTCGTGGCCGAGCTTGCGGAGAAAATCCCGTATTACGTGCAGCGGCACTGCGTGAAGCCCGGCATCACGGGCTGGGCGCAGCTGTGCTACCCGTACGGCTCCTCCGAGCACGATGCGCTGGAGAAGCTGCAGTACGATCTCTATTACATCAAGAACAACTCGTTGTTGTTCGACCTCGGCATTCTGCTGCAGACGGTCGAGGTAGTCGTCATGGGGCAGGGGGCTCGATGACGGGGTTGCAGTCGACACCGCTGCTTGTTCGGTTGTCCGTGACTGCGTGTGGGGCGCTTGTCGAGGAGTGTCATGAATTCGGAACGTCGGAAGCTCCTGATCCTGGAGAATGACCGCGCACTGCGGCGGGAGCTCGAAAACATCTTTGCCGACCTGGACGTGGTGTGCAGCGAGGCTTCCGAGCAGACGCTCGCCCTCGTGCGTCGCGTGGAGCCCGATGTCGTGCTGTTCGATCTCGGCACCCCCGAACAGGCCGCCGCGAGCCAGGCGCTCGAGCTGCTGCGGCAGATCCTCAACATCGCGCCGGACATCAAGATCATCGCGATGACCGAGCACGACGCGCGCGATCTGGCCGTGCAGGCCGTGGGGCTCGGGGCGACCGACTTCTATCACAAGCCCATCAACGCGGCGGTGCTGTCCATCGTCGTGCGCCGGGCGTTCCGCATTCGCGAGCTGGAGGAGGAAAACGGCCGGTTGCGCGAGCAGACGGGCGCGATGGCCCTGGAGGGCATCATCGGCGTGAGCGACGCCATGCGCAGCGTGTGCCGCGCCATCGAGAAGGTGGCGCCCACCAACGCAACAGTGCTGGTGCTCGGGGAGAGCGGCACGGGCAAGGAGCTCATGGCGCGCGCGTTGCACCGGCTCTCGGGTCGCTCGCACCGGCCCTTCGTCGCCATCAATTGCGCCGCCATTCCGGACACGCTCCTCGAGAGCGAGCTCTTCGGCTATGAGAAGGGTGCGTTCACCGGCGCCACGAAGCGCACCGCGGGCAAGCTCGAGCTTGCGGACACCGGCACCGTCTTTCTCGACGAGATCGGTGAGATGCCGGCATCACTGCAGGCGAAGCTGCTGCGCGTGCTGCAGGAGCGCACCGTGGATCGCATCGGCGGGCGCACGCCGATTCCGCTCGATCTGCGCTTCATCTGCGCCACGAACCGCAATCTCGATCAGCTCATCAGCACCGGCGCGTTCCGTGAGGATCTGTATTACCGCATCAGCGAGGTCACGTTGCGAATACCGCCGCTGCGCGAACGCCAGGGCGACAGCTTGCTGCTCGCCCAGTTTCTTCTGCAGACGACGGCGGAGCGCTTCGGCCGCCCGACCCGCGGACTTGCGCCGGATGCCATCCGCGCCATCCAGGCGCATCGCTGGCCCGGCAACGTTCGCGAGCTCGAGAATCGCATCAAGGGCGCGGTGATCATGGCGGAGAACGCGGTGGTCACGGCAAGCGATCTCGGCCTTCAGGATCCGGGCGAAGACCCGGAGTATCTGAATCTGCGCGTCGCCCGTCAGCGAGCGGAGACTCAAGCGGTGCGGCAGGCACTCGCCGTCGCGCGCGGCAATCTCTCCCGCGCCGCCGAGTTGCTCGGCGTGACGCGTCCGACGCTTTACGACCTGCTCGAGAAGCATCGCATCGACGCCGCGCAGTTCGGGCGAACGGCGCCGTCCGGACAGCAGGCCTCATAAGCACGCTTCGCCTTCCGCGCGCGGCGACGCGGACTGCAGAAGATACAACTCCGGCCGGATTTTCCCGCACCTGCCTCGCGTGCGCGCGCGTATGCGCGCGCGGGGGCGGCGACGTGCGCGCAACACCACAGGCACGCTTCCTGCTGCGCTCACGCCCAAATGCGAATCAGTGTGTTCGGATTGGGTTATGTGGGGGCAGTCTCGTCAGCGTGTCTCGCTGCGGGCGGCCATCAGGTCATCGGCGTCGACAAGAACGCCACCAAGGTCGATCTCATCAACCGGGGTGCCTCGCCCATCATCGAGGCGGGCGTGGACGAGATCATCCGCTCGGCGAGTCAGAGCGGGAATCTGCAGGCGACGAGCGATGCGGCGCGCGCCGTGCGCGAGTCCGAGCTGTCTCTCGTTTGCGTCGGCACGCCGAGCGAGGTGAACGGGAGCCTGAAGCTCGATTTCGTGCGCAAGGTGTGCGAGGAGATCGGCGCGGCGCTGCGTACCCTCGAGCGCTATCACGTGGTCGTGATCCGCAGCACCATCCTGCCGGGCACCATGCGCTCGGTGGTGATCCCGACACTCGAGCAGCAGTCCGGGAAGCAGGCGGGGGCGGACTTCGGCGTGTGTTTCAACCCGGAGTTCCTGCGCGAGGGCACCGCCGTCAACGACTACTATCACCCGCCCAAGACGGTGATCGGCGAGCTCGAGGCGCGCGCCGGGGATCGCTTGATGGAGCTGTACGCGGACCTGGATGCGCCCGTTTTCCGCACGAGCCTCGACGTTGCGGAGATGGTGAAGTACGTCGACAACACCTGGCACGCCCTCAAGGTGGGCTTCGCCAACGAGATCGGCGCGATCTCCAAGGCCCTGTCCATCGACAGCTTCGAGGTGATGGACATCTTCTGCCGGGACACGAGGCTCAATCTCTCGCCGTATTACCTGCGGCCGGGCTACGCCTTCGGCGGATCGTGCCTGCCGAAGGACGTGCGGGCGCTCACCTACCGCGCACGGACGCTCGATGTGGATACACCCCTGCTGAACGCGATCCTGCCGAGCAACGAGGCGCACATCCGTCGCGGAATCGACCTCGTCCTGCGCACCGGGCAACGCAAGGTCGGCGTGCTCGGCTTCAGCTTCAAGGCCGGCACGGACGATCTGCGCGAGAGCCCCATCGTGGAGCTGATCGAGCGGCTCATCGGCAAGGGTTTCGATCTTCAGGTGTATGACCGCAACGTGAACCTCGCGAAGCTCACGGGCGCCAACCGCGACTACATCCTCAATCACATCCCGCACATCGCGAAGCTGATGCGCGAAACCATGGAGGAGGTGCTGGACCACGCGGACGTGATCGTGATCGGCAACGGTGCCGCCGAGTTCACGCAGGTGCCAAACATGCTGCGTGCGGGACAGAAGGTGATCGATCTCGTGCGCGTCAAGGCGCCGCGGGGGAACGGCGCGCAGTACGCCGGGATCTGCTGGTAATCGCCGCGGGCGAAGCGAAGTCCATGAAAAAGCGCCGCGTCCTCATCATCGTCGAGAATCTGCCGTGCCCCTTCGATCGCCGCGTGTGGCAGGAGGCGCGCACGCTGGCCGGTGCCGGGTACACGGTGTCCATCATCTGCCCCAAGGGCAAGGGCTACGAGAAGTCCTACGAGGAGATCGACGGCATCGCGATCTACCGCCACGCCCTGCCGGTCGAGGCGGATCGCTGGTATGGCTACGCCATCGAGTATCTCTGGGCGTTCTGCGCGCAGATGGTGCTGTCCGCGCGAGTGTTTTTCACCCGCGGGTTCGATGTCATCCACGCCTGCAACCCACCCGACACGATCTTTCTCGTCGCGCTCTTCTACAAGCTCTTCCGCAGGAAGTTCGTCTTCGACCACCACGACATCAATCCGGAGCTGTACGAGGCCAAGTTCGGGCGGCGGGACTTCTTCTATCGCCTGACCCTCGCCCTCGAGCGCTGGACCTTCCGGACGGCCGACGTGTCCATCGCCACCAACGAGTCGTACCGCCGCATCGCGCTCGAGCGCGGCCGCATGCCGCCCGAGCGCGTGTTCGTGGTGCGCAGCGGCCCGAGCCTCGAGCGCCTGAAGATCCTGCCGCCCCAGCCGGCGCTCAAACGCGGCCGCAAGTGGCTCGTCGGCTACGTGGGTGTGATGGGGCGTCAGGAAGGGATCGATCTGCTGCTGCAGGCCGTGCGGCACATCGTGCACACGCGCGGCCGCACGGACGTGCACTTCGGGCTCGTGGGCGGTGGCACCGAGCTTGGTGCCATGAAGCAGCTCGCCGTGGAGCTCGGCGTGGCGGACTACGTCACCTTCACCGGCCGGGTGCCCGATGAGGAGCTGCTCGCCATGCTCAACACGGCGGACGTGTGCGTGAACCCGGATGTGGCCAACCCCATGAACGACAAGTCGACCATGAACAAGATCATGGAGTACATGGCGCTCGGCAAGCCGATTGTTCAGTTCGACCTCACCGAAGGGCGCTTCTCCGCGCAGGATGCCTCGCTGTACGCACGCCGCAACGATCCGGTGGATCTGGCGGAGAAGGTGCTCACGCTGCTCGATGACGACGCCTTGCGCGCCCGCATGGGCGAGTTTGGCCGGGCGCGCGTGACCAGCGAGCTGTCGTGGGATCACGAGGTCCCGAAGCTCCTTGCCGCGTACGATGCGGTGTTCACTCCCCGCGCCGCGGGCGGAGCGCGCGACAGCCGGGCGGCGAGTACTTCAGCGTGAGCCTGCAGTGGCGGATTGCGCGGCTGCGTGCCATGAGCAGCCGCGAGATCGCGTTCCGCGTGGGGCGTGCGGTGAGGGCGCGCGCGGAGCGCTTCGGGCTCGGCCTGGCGAGCGCGCCGCCGCCGCGCGGCAGCGCCGGAAAGGCATGGGTCGAGACGCTCCCGCGCGGATTCGATGCAGCGCCGTACACCTCGGCAGCAGATCGCGTGCTCTCCGGCTCCTTCCGCGTCTTCGCGATGAGCGATGCACGGCTCGGCTTTCCGCCCCGCTGGAACACCGATCCGAAGACCGGCACGACCGCGCCGTTGGAGTTCGGCAAGGGACTCGACTATCGCGACGCGCGCAAGGTCGGCGATATCAAGTATCTCTGGGAGATCAACCGCCATCTGGAGCTCGTGACGCTCGCGCAGGCGTGGCACCTCACGCGCGATGAGCGCTATGCCGCTGGCTGCCGCACGCTCGTCGATTCCTGGATCACGCAGTGCCCGTACCCCTTCGGCGCGAACTGGTGTGCCAGCCTCGAGCACGCGATCCGGCTGACGAACTGGTCCTTCGCGTGGTTCCTGCTGGGCTCGGATGACTCGCCGCTCTTCCGGGGCGAGGATGGGCAGGCGTTCCGCTCACGCTGGCTCACCTCCGTGTACCAGCACTGCCATTTCATCGCCGGGCATTTGTCCCGGCATTCCTCCGCCAACAACCATCTGCTCGGCGAGGCGACCGGGTTGCTCATCGCCTCGCTCACCTGGCCTATGTGGGACGCCAGCCATCAGTGGCGAGTGCTCGCGCGCGAGGAACTCGAACGCGAAGCGCTCGAGCAGACTTTTCCAGACGGCGTGAACCGCGAGCAGGCCGTGTGGTACCACCATGCCGTCGCGGACATGATGCTGCTCGCGGGGCTCGTCGGCCGCGCCAACGGTGTGGAATTCAATACAGCGTACTGGCAGCGCTTTCAGTCCATGCTGGAATTTATTACCAGCATCATGGACGTCGAGGGCAAGGTTCCGGCGATCGGTGACGCCGATGATGGCGTGCTGGTGCGTTTCGACCCGGCGCCGGACTTCGATGTCTATCGTTCGCTGCTGGCGACAGGCGCGGTGCTCTTCGGGCGCGGAGAGTTCAAGTTCAAGGCGCGCATGTTCGATACGAAGAGCCGCTGGCTGTTGGGCGATGCCGCAGAAGACGCGTTCCGCCGCATCGATGCGAACCCGAAGGCGCTCGCGTTACCGCCGCGGCGGGCCTTCCCCCAGGCAGGCTATTTCGTGCTCGGCGGCGACTTCGAAACGCCGCACGAGGTGCGCATCGTGGCTGATGCCGGCCCGCTCGGGTACCTCTCGATTGCCGCGCACGGCCACGCGGACGCGCTGGCCTTCACGCTGAGCGCGGCCGGACGCCAGATGCTCATCGACCCCGGCACCTTCGCGTATCACACGGAGCGGCGCTGGCGAGACTATTTCCGCGGCACCTCCGCGCACAACACGGTGCGCGTGGACGGGCTGGATCAGTCGGTGCCTGCGGGCAACTTCCTGTGGCTCGAGCACGCGACGGCCGCGGTCGAGTCGTTCGAAACGTCGGCGCTCCGCGACCGGATGGTGGCGCATCACCTGGGCTACATGCGTCTGCCGGATCCCGTGCGTCACCGGCGCACGTGGGAGTACGTGCATTCCTCGCTCACGCTCATCGTCGAGGATGAGATCGAGTGCAAGGCGGACCATCGGCTCGAGTGGTTCTGGCACTTCGCGCCCGGCTGCGGCGTACGGGTGGACGGCAATCGGCTGGTCGCGAGGAACGATGGCGTGACGCTGGTGATGGCCTTTCCGGCATCCCTCACATGCCGGCTCGAAACGGCTGCGACCGATCCTCCGCTCGGCTGGTACTCGCCGGGGCTCGATCGCAAACAGCCGTCCGTCACTGCGGTGATGGAGGCGCTCGTCGTGGCGAGCGCCTCCTTCACGTTCGAGTTCCGGCTCGGGATCAGTTCACGGTCACGGTGACTTCGGTGGAATAGTCGCTCTCGGTGCCGGCGGCGTTCACGGCCGTCATCGCCATGAAGTACTTGCCCGGCGGCAGCTGCTCGATCGTGTAGCGCGAGATGCCGGGGCTCGGCACGTCGATAGTGCCCGTGTACGACTTCGACGCGTTGCCGTAGTGGATCTTGTAGCCGGCAAGATCCGTGAGCTGGCTGCCGTCGTCATTCTGAGTCGGCGGCGTCCAGGCGAGCGTCACGCCCGCAGGCCCGGTGCTGACACCTGGCGTCACGGTGATGTTGAAGGCGGGCAGGGCGGCTACTGCCTCACCATCCGTCGCGGCAATCTCGATGGCCGCGTACGTGCCCGCATCGCCCGCGCCCGGCTGACCGGAGAGCGTGCCGGTCTTGGGATCGAACGTGGCCCACTTCGGCTTGTTCGCGATCGTGAACGTGACGGCATCCTGGTCCGGATCGGTGGCCAAGGGCGTGAAGGTGTACTTCTGGCCGACGACGATCGACGTGGCTGCGGTGCCGCTGATGGTGGGCGGCTGATTGCCTGTGCTCGGCGCCGGGGACGAGCCCGGATCGGATGGCGGCGAGGCGGGTGTATCGGAGCTGCCGGATCCCGAGCCGCTGCCGGCATCGGCGGCCGGTGGCGCGGTGACTTGGCCGGTATCCCCCCCACCGCCACCACCGCCGCCGCATGCGGTCAACGCGAGCGAAGCCGAAGCAATAGCGAGACAGAAGACAAAACGAAACCGTGAAGCGGCGATGCTTCGCATGTGTGCGACCCCATTCGTGACCCAACCCGTGTTCGAGCTTCGCGAGTCGTCTCAGCAGTGGCGCGTGCGGCGAGGATCGGATGGATCTCTCACGCACAGTCCCGCTGTGATCGCTCGCAAAGCTTTGCCTCAGGCGTTTGGCACGAGCGGTGCAGCTTGTGCCTGCGCCTTCCGGCAACGGGCGGGTTCAGTGCAACACATGTGCCAACACATCTAAGCGCGCGGCACTGCTGCACTTTTTTCGAGCCAGCCGCCAAGCTTCAGTCTTGTTGTCGTTCGTGTGCTGTCTGCATCCGCAGACACTTGCGTTGCGCGCACGTCGCACATGACGGCCAACTGCATGATTGCGCGAAAAAAATCGTTCGTCGCCGTCTGCCGACGCGTGACGCGTCCGCCGACACGTGAGGTCACGTGGTGAAGGCGATCACACGCGTGTAGCGCCACGCACACATCGGCGAAGCTGCAACGCTGCCGTGCGGGAGCGCCGCTTGCTTTGTTCCCGTGCCCGAGCGGCTGGCGCGTCATCGTCGCCGACCGCGCACTCGGGCGCACCGTTCGGACAAGTCACAAGAAACCGGCGAATGACTGAGCCTCTAATGTTCTCGCGCGGCTTCTCGATCGCGATGGTCGCGGCGCTGCAGATCATCATGCCGCCCATCGTGGTCGTGGGGACGCTGGTGTTGCTCTGCCGCTTCTATGACGTCGACTACGACAACTTTTTCGTCGCTCTCTCGATTATCGTGTCCATCCTGACGTTGACGCTGCCCCATGGCCGCGCCAACGGCAACTCGCAGCTCATCTCCGCGCCACGGTCGCTCGCGCTGCACGTCGTGGTGCGGTGGATGATCATCTGCGCCATCCTGCTCGCGCTCGGATACGTGACGAAGTACTCCGAGGACTTCTCGCGGCGCGTGGTCGTCACCTGGGTGTTCGTCACCCCGGCGCTTCTCATCCCGGTGGCGCTGGTGCTTCACGAGCTCATGCGGCGCGTCGTGCACAATCGCACGTCCGCGCGACGTGTGGCGTTCGCCGGATGCACGGAGGCGAGCATGGCGCTCGCGGAGCGCATCGAGAACAACTCCGAAGCGCTGGGGTTCCGTGTGCTCGGGTTCTTCGACGATCGCAGCGCGAGCCGCCTCGGGCTGTCCGGCCGCATCCGGCGCCTCGGCTCGTTGACGGATCTCGTGGAACAGGCCCGCAGCGGGCAGGTGGACGTCGTGTTCGTCGCGTTGCCCTTGCGCCACGTGTGTCGGGTGATGGAGTTGATGGACGAGTTGCGCGACACGACGGCCTCCATCTACTACGTGCCGGACATTTTCGTGAGTGACCTGATCCAGGCGCGCACGGGCGAGATCCTGGGCATGCCGGTGGTGGCGCTGTGCGAGACGCCGTTCTACGGGTACCGGGGTGTGGTCAAGCGCATCACGGACGTCGTCTTCACGTGCGTGATCCTGGCCGTGGCCGCGCCTGTGATGCTCGCGATCGCGCTGATGATCCGGTACTCCAAGTATTCCTCGCCGGGGCCGATCGTCTTCAAGCAGCGACGCTATGGGTTCGACGGGCGGGAGATCGTCGTCTACAAGTTCCGGACGATGACGGTGAGCGAGGACGGGCCCTCGGTGCAGCAGGCCACGCGGGATGACGCGCGCGTGACGCCGCTCGGGCGCTTCCTGCGCCGCTACTCGCTGGATGAGCTGCCGCAGCTCTTCAACGTGCTGCAGGGGCAGATGAGCCTCGTGGGGCCGCGTCCGCACGCGGTCGCGCACAACGAGGAGTATCGGCGCCTGATCAAGGGCTACATGATCCGTCACAAGGCGCCGCCAGGCATCACGGGCCTTGCGCAGGTGAACGGTTGTCGTGGCGAGACTTCGCGCATCGAGGAGATGCAGGCGCGCATCGACTACGACCTGGAATACCTGCGGCGCTGGACGCCGTTGCTCGACCTCAAGATTCTGATCCTGACGGCGATACGCGTCATTCACGACGAGAAGGCGTATTGAGCGGCTGCAGGGGGCGGGTGGTTCACGCTCTCAGGTTCTACTTGCGGGCGCGTGATCAAGTCGGCGCCCCACAGACCTTCCGCGCCGTTGCACGCTCGCGCGGTCAGTCGGCACACGCGAACGGTGGTGACACGCGAGGAGAGCGCGCGTGACCGCCCGCGCGTGCACACGCGTGTGATGCCGCCTACGTCCCCGGGTGCGGCGAGTTGGGCAGGAATCCGAGGCGGCGGAGGATGCGGGCTTCGCGCCCGTGGAGCACGGTTTCGAAGAGGCGGCGGTCGGAGCTGGCGAGGGCCGGGCTGCGCACGTAGAGCAGGGCTGCGATGACCACCAGCACGAGACCGATGGCGAGATTTGCGATGTCCGGAAGCGGGAGCGCGTGTCGCAACCCGTACGCCACGGCGACGAACGCGCCCCAGTACGTGAACGCGCTTCCGAGCGCGCTGCGCATGTTGATCCAGCGGGCCTGGTGGCGCACGTGCCACCAGATGTACAGGTTCTTGAAGAACTCCGCGGACCCCACCGCAAATGCCGCGCCGAACACACCCCCGCGCGGAATCAGCACCAGCAGTGCGGCCACGTTGTAGATGGCGAACATCTTGCTGTACAGGATGATCGACGCCTTCTCGGTGTACTGCGCCACAATCGTCACCGGAGACGCGATGAGGTTGACCGTTGCGAACCCCATCACCATCGGCAGCAGGAGAGAGTTCTCGATGAACTTGCCCCCGAAGAGCACGGCCACGATCTCGCGGTGATAGGCCACCGAAAACGCGAGCATCGGCATCTGCACCAGCAGGCTCGTGTTCATGAGCGTGGTGAAGTAGCGCGGCACGCGCTCGGTCGCTTCCTCCTTGCGAATGGCAAAGAAGAGCGGATTCACCACGTTCTCGAACAGCCGCATGGGGAGCATGTGGCTGGCCATTTGCGACAGCCGCGTATAGAACGCGTACGCGCCCACCGCCACCGGCCCGAGCATCGCCGCCAGGAAGAAGTTCTCCGCGCGCAGGTTCAGCGCGAGCGAGCCGGCATCGTTGAAGTTGTAGAAGAACGCATACTTCATCATCCGCTTCCGTTCCGGCCGCTCGAAACGGTAGGTGGACGCTTCGGGACAGCGGCAATGCTTCCGGTGCATGCGCTCGAGCACAACGTACGACGTCGCGTACGCGAAGATGTCGCTCCAGATCGCTCCTTCCAGGGTCAGGTGCCCGGAAGCGGCCAGCGTGCTGTACGCGAGCAGCTTGACGGCAGAGAGCACGGTCAGCGACCCGACGCTGTACCGGTGCAGCATGTGTGAGGCCAGCGCGAGTTGCAGAACCCGCGACTGGAAGTGCAGCAGCACCAGTAGACCGAAAATGGCGAACTGCGCGCGGTAGGGCCCGAGCTTGAAGAACGGGGCAAAGTGCTCCCACGCGAGCAGCAGGAGCCCGATCACGACGAGGCTCGCCGCGAAGCGCGCACCGGCCACCACCCGCACCAGCCGCCCGGCCGCGGCGGCATTGCCCGCCCGGAGGTATTCCGGCTGATACCGACGCAGCGTCTGTTCGAGGCCGAGCGAGGCCGCGGTGCTGATGACCGGGATGATCGTGTAGAGCAGGTTGAAGACGCCGAAGTCGTGCTCCGACATCGCCCGCACGATCACCACATAGCCGAGCAGGGTGAACACCTGCCCGCCCGCGCGGAACAGGATCGTATCGAAAAGCGAGCGCCGCGCCTGTGTCTTGCCGTAGAGCGTCAAGGCTGCCCCTGCTCAGTGAGCCCGCGGTCCGTGGTACGCACACCGAATCGCCTGTAGACCGCCGCGAGGCGATCGATGGCGGCGTCCTGCGAAAAGCGCTGTTCGACGGTGAGGCGCGTGGCGGCGCCGAGCCGCGCGCGCTCCGCAGGATCCTCGAGCAATGTGGCCAGCGCATTCGTGAGCCCGGTGATATCGCCCGGCTCGACGAGCAGCCCGTTCTCGCCATGCCGGATCACGCCCGGAATGCCGCCGACCGGCGTGGTGATGACCGGAAGCGCATACGACATGGCTTCGAGCAGCGCCATCGGCAGCCCTTCGGCATAAGAGGGCAGCACGAACACCGTTGCGGAGGCGAGCGCCTCGGCCGTTTGTTCGCGCGACAGCCATCCGGGGCAGCTTACGCGGTCCGCGAGGCCGAGCGCGCGGGCGTGTTCGCGCACGCGCTCGATGTCGCCATCACCGGCCAGAACGAGGCGCGTGCGTCGATCGGGCAGTCGAGCAAAGGCCTCGAGCAGATCGAAGGAGCCCTTGCGTTTGCCGAGGCGCCCCAGGCACAGCACGGTGGGCTCGCGATCCGGCTCGCGTCGGATGCGGCTGAGGTCCGGCATGGCGACCGCATTCGCCAGCACTTCCACGCGGCAGGTGGGCGCCATGCGCAGCACGTTCTCGCGCCAGGTGTCGGAGAGGGCCAGCACGAGTGCGGATCTCTCGAAGAGTTGGCTCACGATCCGCTTCTGCGCGGGGCTGCACTCGCGATCGAAGAACGTCATGAACTCCGAGCCGTGCAGGTGAACGATGTAGGGCCGCCCGACCAGGCGTGCCATGGAGCAGACCACGGATTTGCGCCAGAACGAGCCGCGCTGAGAGAGATGGATGTGAACGAGCGGCGCATCCCGGAACAGGCTCACGAACGCATGGCACCAGCCGGAAAGTGCGGTGAAGACCCGCGTGACGGCGCTGCCGTCCCGGTGAGTGATCACGTACCGGCAGTTCACGCGCTCGAAGAGCCCGCCATCGGCGTAGCCGCGCACCACGGATGAAATACCACCCTTCGTCTGGAAGGAGGTGCCCACCATCAGCACGCTTCGGCACGGAGCCTCGCTCGCCGCGCTCGCCGGGACGCGCGGTGCAGGCGTCGCTTGTGTTGCCATGTCAGCCCCCTGACGGAGCTGTGCCGCTCACCAGCCGGAGACAGCGAGCATATGTTGGTACGGCGAATTGCTCGACCAGCGCACGTACGCGCCGTGACATGCGGCGTGCCTTGTCCACGCTATCCGCGCGCAGCGACCGCGCATACGCTGGATCGTAGGGCTCGCCGATGAACGAGAAGATCGCGCGAAGCCAGGTCTGCGGATCCTGCACGAGGCGGTCGTATTCAATGACGCGCAGGCGCTCGGGGCCGACGATCCGCCGGATCTCCTCGAGCTGCGCCGTCTTGTGCGCGTACGCGAGCGCGGCCTTTTGGGCGAGCGAGGGCCCGAAGGGCCAGAACCCGCGCATCCCGGAGTGAGCTGTGGGCACGCAGGAGTCATACAGCTCCTCGAGTGCGAAGCGCTTCCAGTTGTAGAGCATCGAGTAGACGACGGAATACGGGTTGCGCAGCACCCAGATCAGCTTCTGATCGGGCCGCATGAGCGCATAGTCCGGGTAGCGCTCATTGAGATACGTGGTCTGGAAACAGTACCGCCGGTCATCGGGCACGCGCACATGCCCGGCCAGGATCAGGGCGGCATCCAGCTCGTCGTCGTGCGTGAAGGCGAAGCGCTGGAACCCGCGCGCCTTCGCGATGACGCGAGTCATGATCGTGGTGCCGGAGCGCTGACAGCCGGCGACGAGCACGCTCGTCGGATAGCGCGTGATCGAGGCCAGCAAGGGTGTGGGCTGCTGCCGCGGGCCGTGGTGGAAGCGCTTCCACGTGCGATAGCGCGCGACGGCATCCCGCTCCTGCGGTGTGAGGTCCTGCAGCGTAAGGGGACGATGTTCTGCGCGGGGCGAGGTGAACCCCGGGTCGAGCGGATCGAGCCTGGCGGCATTCATGGGCAGATCGTTACTCCGGTTCACCGGGCGTGGGCGGCCGAGGTGGAGCGCTTCGTGTAGTAGTAGCGGCGGCCGTAGTAGTCCGTCACGCGCTCACGCGAGCGGTTCAGCATCACACCCGCAAGCGTGAATCCGCTGAGCACCTCCATGGCGCGCACCACGCCGTCGCGACGAGTGAGTCCCTCGGCAATCACGAGGAGTGTCGCATCGGCCCGGGGCGCGGCGACCAGGAAGTCGTCGGTCGCCAGGACCGGCGGCAGATCCAGAAGGATCAGCGCGCCGGGCGACACACTCTGCACGTACTTCAGCAACAGCTCGAGCCGGCCGGAGGCGAGGAGCTCGGAGGAGTAGGGCGTGGCCTCGATGCCTCCCGCGAGCGCGAGCCGTTCGATGCCGATGGTGAAGAACACCTGCTGGGGCTCCACCTGGCCCGCGAAGAAGTGCACGATGCCGCGGGGCGGTGCGATCCCGAGATACGCGCAGACGCTCGGGTTGCTCATGTCCAGATCGATGAGGAACACGTTCTGGTTCTGCTCGCGCGCAAGGCTCAGCGCCAGGTTCAGCGCCGTGACCGACTTGCCTTCGCCGGCACCCGGGCTCGTCAGGGCGAGCGTGGACCATCGGTTGGATCGCATCAGATGCAACACGCGCGTGCGCAGCATGCGGTACGCGGTGGCGCCGGTCGCCGTCTCGTTGCCATCGGTTTCGGGCACGAGGATGTGGCAGCGCTCACAGGTGTCCAGATCGTAATCCACGCGCGCAAACTTCAGCTCCACCGGAGGTGCCGTCAACGTATCGTCCCGCCGCATGCCCGACACGCTGAGCGCAGCGCGCTGGGTGTTCGGCGACTGGCGTCTCATGCGTTCGATGGCTTGTTCGATGATCATTGTGGCGGGTACCTCATGGCGTGACGGGGGTCTGGCGGGACATCCGGTGTCGAGCGGTCAGCTTGAGGCGCTGAGCACGGCAGCCCCCACCGCGATGATCGCAGCACTGAACGCGCCTACGACGCAGGCAAATCGCAAGCGTCGTGACCGCCGCTCGGAGCTGTTGAGCAAAGCAGGCACGGCCGCGATCATCGTGTGCCCCGTGAGGAGCTGCAGATCGGAGGCGCCGCGCACGGTCGGGTCGCTGAGCTCCGCGAACATGGCCGCGCCGAAGCCCAACGCGGTGCCGAGCACGAAGCCGAGCAGAATGATGCCCAGGCGGTTCGGCACGGCCGGGCTCGAGGGTGTGCCGGGGTCGCGAATGAGTGTGAAGCGCTCGCCCTGTTCCTCTGCAACGAGGGAGCGCGCGAGGTCTGCTTCGGTGAGCTTGGCCTGCACTTCGCGGAAGCTCTCCTGGGCGAGCTCGTAGTTGCGGGCGAGCTGCGCGTATTCCTTTTCCACCGTCGGGGTGGATGCGAGGCGACGCGAGTAATCCTGCACCTGCTGCAGCGCGCGGTTCGCATGTGCACGCAACGCGTTCAGATCGCGCTTCGCGGCATCCAGCTCTGCGGAAACCCGCAGGTATTCGGGATTGTCCGGCTTGGCCGCGGGCGCGCGCGTCGCCTGGTCCTGCGCGGCAAGCTCGGCGATCGCGCGGCGCAGCCGGCGAACGTCCGGGTGATCCTGCGTGTATCGCTGTTCGGCGGCGGCAAGTTCCGCACGCAATGTGGCGAGCTCGGTGCGCCGGTCCGCCACCGCGCCCACGAGCGTCGGGCTCAGGTCATTGAGCTGCAGCTGGAGCATCGACACGCGTTGCTCGGCAAGCCGCACCTGCGCCATGGTCGAGTCGTAGTCCCGTTGCGCCATGTCCTGCGCCTGCAGGTTGCGGGCCTGAGCCTGGGGCAGCGCATCGCCGTATTTGGCCTTGAACTCCGCAAGCTTCGCTTCCATGCCGCGGATCGATTCGGCGAGCTTCTGCGCTTCGGACTGCAGGAAGTGGTACGTGCCGGCCGCGCGCTCGCGGCGCGTGCGCGCGTTGTAGTCGAGAAACAAGGCGACCAGCTCGTTCGCCACGGCCTTGGCGCGCTCCGGATTCGGGTTCAGGTAGTGAATCGAGAACGCATTCGATTGCTGCAGGGTTTCCAGCGTGATCGGGTCGACCCGCTCGATCTCGGTGTTGTCCGCAATCATGCGGGCCTTCTCCGTGGGAGTGAGATCGGGTCGGTCCGGATACGGATCGATCTTCGCCACGAGCTGGCGCAGATTCTCGGGGGTCATCACGCGCCGCTGCACCAATTCGAACTGGTGGTCGGCGTAGGTCGTCGTGTCGAGCCCCAGGAACTCCTTCGGCACCGAGGAGGGCTCGAGCATGATCGTGCCCGATGAGCGGTAGAGCGGCGTCATCACGTAGGCCACGAAGATCGCGAGCAGGATGCACGCGGGCGTGATGATCGCCGGGTACTGCCATCGCCGCCGCAGGATCTCGAGCCGGCTGGCAAGGGAGGGGTCGCTGCTGTCGCTGTCCATGTTGGCCGTTCGTCTCCGTCAGGTGCGCGGCCCGCGGCCGCGGAACGTCATCGAGAGGAACACGGCGTTGTCGAGCGCATCGTCGTCGTCGCGAACGAAGTCGCGCCAGATGAACTCGTAGCCTCCGCTCAGTGCCCACGTCGGCGTCATGGCCCAGGTGAGGCTCAGCGCGAGCCCCGCTGTGTCGCGGTCGTCATTCGCGGCGAACTGATTGTGTGCCCGCACGCGCTCTGCGCGTAGCGCGGTCTTCGAGTTCCACCGCGGCGAAAGCGCCCGGCGGTACTCGAAGTTGATCTGGTCGTTGTCCGCAAGGCTGCCGCTGCCGCTCGGCGTGATCGCGCGCCCGAAATCGAGCCGGAGGAGGCCCGTGGTCGTGTCCCGCTCCAGGCGCAGGAGCGCTTCCCAGGACGTGTCGGTCTGGTCGATGGCGACGTCGACGAAGCGGGTCGTGTTCTCCGTCTGGGCCCCGAAGATGAGCGCGATCCGCGATCGCTCGCTCCATTCGCGGTTCCACGTGAGACGCGCGCCGTAGGCGTCGGTCTCGTCACCGCCCTCCGCGTCATAGCGGGAAACGAAGGGACCAAACGTCAGGCTCGTGCGCTCGTCCAGCTGCCGCAGCCAGGCGACTTCGGCGGAGGCGAACTTGAAGTCCACCTGCGTGACCGGCACCTCCGACTGGTAGTCCACGGACTCGCCCACGACGTTCGCCGCGATACCGTTGCGCTCCGTGAAGCGGTGCGTGATCGTCGGGCGCAGACTGTAGGCCGTGCGGGTCTGATCCACGAGCAGACGCCCGGTATCGCCGCTCTGGTTGGGAATGCTCGGGTCGACGGGATCGAAGCCCGGCTGCAGGAGCTCCGCGGTGTACGCATCGCGGCGCGAGTAGCGGGCGATCAGGTCGAACTCCGTGCGCTGCGTGTCGTAGCCGGTGATCACGTCGAGGAACTCCTCGGTCCGCTGCAGCCGCTTGCGATCGGGGAACTCCTGAATGCGCACACGTGGCCGGATGCGCGTTTCGCTGCGCTCGGTCAGGCGGCCCCAGGTGACGCCGAGATCGGCGAAGTAGCCGATCATCTCCTCCTCGTCCTCCGGCACGAGATCGCGGTTCGTGTGGCCTTCGACACGCGCCTCGAGCGTGGGCTGCCAGTAGGTCTGCGCCGCATGGCCGGCGCTTGCGAACGTGGCGGCCGCGGTGAGCAGGGCGTACGGCGCACAGGGCTTCATGCGCATGCGGGCGCGGCGCGCGTTACGGGACGACGACGACATCGCCGCTCTCCAGAAGTACGTTCTGTTCCAGGTTTCGTCCGCGGCTCACGTCCTCGTACCGGAAAGGAAGTGTCGACTGTTTGCCATTCGAGCTTCGGATGATGGTGATGTTGTTCACCGAGGCGAATGGCGTCATGCCACCGGCGAGACTCAGCGCCTGCAGCACATTCACGCGCGGGTTCATCACGAACGAGCCGGGCGTCCTCACCTGGCCGATGACGTAGATCCTGTTGCCACCCACGTTTGTGAGGGTCACCGAGACCACGGGTTCAGGGATGTATTTCCTGAGCTTCGTTTCGATCTCGGCCTGCACTTCGGCGACCGAGCGGCCGCCGGCGACGATCTCTCCCACGAGCGGAAACGAGAGCCGTCCGTCGGGCCGAACGACAAGAGCCTTCTGCATATCGGGCTCCTTCCACACGGAGATCTCGAGCTGATCGCCCGGATGCAGCGTGTATGTCGGAGCCGCCGGAGAGGCGGGCGCGCGCGCCTGCTGCTGGGGCTGGGACGGCGAGGCGGGCGCCTGGGCGTGCGCGCACGCGACGAAGACCGCGAGCCATGCACCGAGCAGAATCGAGAATCTCGGGTGCAGGCGCGCGGAGGTGTCATTCGGCATTCTTTCGTTCTCCCGGACCATGTGCGACTGGCTGGCACCGCTTCGCAAGAAATGTTCCTTGGCCTTGGCAGCACGCGGACCCGGTGCCGGTGCGGCAACACCGCGCGTAATCCTTACAGTCCGGGCGGCGCGGCCGGCCCGCCGCCGTGCGCGCGGAACGTGTGTTCGCTGCGGGAAAAACAGGGCTTTGATGCGTGAATAGCCGGTCGAAGCAACCGCGGGCGCAGCGTTGGCACCGCGATTGCAGGTGCGGTGGGATCGCCTATGCGTGCCGCAATCACCCTCCTCATTCTTGTATCGTTCCTGGCTCCGTACGCGGTGGAGCAGGGCTGGATCCCGTCGGCGACGAAGTATCTCGAAGAGATCATCGCGGCCATCGTGGCGGGCTATGTGCTCTTCGTAGGCGCGCGGACGCGGTTCGCGAACGTGCGCGCCGAGTACTGGCTGGTGTTCGGCGCGCTGGCCATCGTCGTGCTGTGCGGCGTCGTCGTGAACACGGAACCTTCGGGGCCGCTGTTCGCGGGCATGCGGGCGTACCTGCGCCATCTGCCACTCTTCTTTCTTCCCGCGGTGTTCGCGATCGACGACAAGACGCTGCGACGGCAGATGCTGCTGATCCTGGCGATGGCGTTCGTGCAGGCGCCGACCACTATCTATCAGCGCATGACGATGTGGTCGAAGGGGCACATCTCGGGCGACTGGGCGATCGGTACGCTCATGAACTCCGGCATTCTTTCGATATTCCTCATCTGCGTGGCGTGCGTGATCACCGGGATGTATCTGCGCAAGCGCATCTCGCTCAAGACGCTCATCGTGCTTCTGCTCATCGTGCTGGCGCCCACCACGGTGAACGAGACCAAGGCCACGCTCTTTCTCGTGCCGATCGGCATCCTGACCACGGTCATTGCGGGCGCGCGCCCGCATCAGCGCCTGCGGAACAGTCTTGCGGCGCTGTTCGTGCTCTCCGTGTTCATGTCGGTCTTCATCCCGGTCTACGACTATTACGTGAAGCCGCGCTGGGGCTACGGCCTGCTCGACTTCATGACGATGCCCGGCCGCCTCGAGGGGTATCTGGAGAAGGACGACGCGGCGATCGGCGCGCAGGAGGCCGGGCGCGTGGACGCCCTGATCGTGCCGCTGCAGGACTTCGCGCGCGATCCGGCGAAGCTCGCCTTCGGTCTCGGCATCGGCAACGCGTCGGACTCGGCGCTCGGCGAGCAGTTCTATGGCGAGTACTACCGCCGTTACGCCATGTTCGGGCAGTCCACCGCGGCTCGGCTGATTCTCGAAACCGGCGTGCTGGGCCTCGCGCTCATGCTGGTGCTGCTGATGATGATGTTCCGCGACGCCAAGGCAGTGGCTGCGCGCGATGAGACGCTGCACGGGGCGCTTGCTGCCGGCTGGACGGGCGTGATCGCCGTGATCACGTGCTCCATGGTCTACAAGGAGATGATCCCGTTCGGCACGCTCGGCTTCTTCCTGTTCTATTTTTCAGGCGTGATCGCCGCGCGCCGGATGGCGTTGCGGCAGCGCGCCCGGGCGCAAGCCCCGCTGCCCGTGCCTCGCCCGAACCTGGCGCCGGCCCGTCGTCCCGGCACGGCGATCTAGCGCATGGAAAACGGGGGCGCCTCGAGGGGACTTGAGCCGCCTTCGGCGCAAGCGCGGGCATAAAGATTGCTCCGCCTCACCGAAATGTTGCGTCCGCGAGATCAAGAGACAGAGCGTGCCCCGAGTGAGAAGCACGCCCGGCCAGGAGAGGACACCGGCCGCCTGCGCTACGTCTACGTGAAAAACGGTGACGCCGTGGATCAGGTGCGCCGCGTTCTCGAGGACACCTCGGCGTACCTGAGCGGACCGGATGCGTTCGTCGGCGATTTCGTGCGCGCGCACCGGGCGGATGACGTGCTCGTGCTCTGCACGAATCGTCCGAGGCGGGAGCGGTACGCGGCGGGTCGCATCCGCGCGGAAGGTTACGCCACCGCGACGAGCGGGCCGTTCAGGCACTTCTCACGCCTGCGGGACGCCATTCGCGTGGCCGTGGAGATCTATTGCTTCAAACCGGATCGCGTGCTGTGTGGCTGCACCGGCGAGCTGCTCTGGGCTTGCGTGTTCGCGGCGAAGCTGCGTGGCGTTCCGATTGTGAATTCCCGTCACAACTCGCTGCAGGCGAGCTCGCTGCTGCAGCGAATCGCGGGCGTGCTCGATCGGCTCAGCATCCGCGCGTGCGATGGCGTCGTGTGCCACGGCAAGTTCATGTCCGACCAGATTCATGCGCTCGGCGTGCCGCCTTCGCGAATCTGGCAATTCGGTGTGGACTTCGGTCAGTTTGCGTCGATGGCAGGTCGTACGCCGTTGCCGGACGGGCTTCGCGAGTTCACGACACGATTCGACAACGTGCTCATGTTCGTGGGGCGCGTGCAGCAGGACAAGGGAATTTTTGACCTGCTGGAGGCGTATTGCGATCTGCCGGAGCCCATCCGGGACCGCACCGCCGTCGTCTACGTGGGGGACGGCAAGCATCTGAGCGCGCTTCGTGAGGAAGTGGAGAGGCGCGCGCTCCAAAGCCGTGTGCTTCTCCTCGGCAACGTCCCCCATCGGCAGCTTGCGGGTGTGATGCGGACTGCAACCGTTGTTCTGGCGCCGACGCGGCCGGAGTTCTCGGAAGGCCGCTGCAAGGTGATCCCGGAGGCGCTGGTGCTCGGCATTCCCGTCATCGGCCCGAACTTCGGACCCTTCCCGTACGGGATCCGGCATGAGGTGGATGGCCTGCTTTTCGAGCCCGGCAGCTGGCGGTCCCTGGCGGAGTGTCTGGCGCGCGTGTGCGGGGACAGGCTGTTCCTGCAGCGGCTGCGTCACGGCGCGCAGTCGAGCGCGCAAAGAATTCTTGGCGAGCAGACCGGCTTTGCGCGCGCAGTGGAATGCGCATTCCGCGGGCCGAGGCGCTCCAACGCATGAACATGGCCGTCGATAACGCGCGTCTGCTGATTCTCGCGACGGACAAGTATCCGCCATTTCGCGTCGATGTGACCGTGCTCCTGGCACGGGAGCTCGTATCGCGCGGATTCAGCATCGACTGGATTCTGCAGTCCGAGCGCGAATGTCGGAAGCCCTCGCGTCAGCGATGGGGCGGGGGCGTTGTCTATGTTGGCCAGACGGATACGGGCGAGTCTCGCATCAGACGCTTGCACAAACACGTTCTGGATCTGCTGAACGACCTGCGAGTGCTCAGTCTCGCGCGAAACCGGGACTACGATGTCATTCAGGTGCGGGACAAGGCACTCGCGGCACTTCCGGCGATGTGGGCGGCGAGGCGGTCCGGCGCTGCATTCGTGTACTGGCTCTCGTTTCCCCACGCGGAATCCTCCACATACCTCGCGCGCGCAGGGCTCGCGCGCTACCCGGTGCTCTACCGCATTCGCGGTTGGTGCCTGTTTCAGCTGGTGTATCGCTTCATCCTGCCGCGCGCGGATCACATCTTTGTGCAGAGTGAGCAGATGAAGCGCGACCTCGCGAGCTACGGCATCCCGCAGGACAAGATGACGCCGGTGCCGATGGGCATCGAGCTTGACGATTTCAACGCGAGCTTGCGCAATCCGGCGGAAGCTGTGGAGCCGGCGACCATCGGCTATCTGGGAACGCTCGCGGGCGAGCGTCGCATCGACTTTCTCGTTCGCTGTCTGGCGCTGGTGCTTCCGCAAGTGCCGGAGGCGCGATTGCTGTTGGTGGGCGGAGCCGATCGCCCGACGGACGAGCAGAAGATTCGCGCCGAAGCGCAGCGTCTGGGTGTTGCGGACCGGGTGGAGATCACGGGCTTCGTGCCGCGCGCACGCGCCTTGCAACTGATCGCGCGTGCGGCGGTGTGCGTATCGCCGTTCTATCCTACGCCGATCCTCAATTCGACGTCTCCCACCAAGCTCGTGGAGTACATGGCACTGTCGAAACCTGTGGTGGCGAACGATCACCCCGAGCAGCGACTCGTGCTCGAAGAGAGCCGGGCGGGGCTCTGTGTGAGCTATGACGAGCGGGCGTTCGCGAACGCGATCGTGAGCATTCTCATGGACCCGGAGGAGGCGGCCCGCATGGGTCACCGCGGCCGGGAGTACGTGGAGCGCAACCGGGACTATCGCCGGCTCGGCGCGATGCTGGCCGACAAGTACCGGGAGATCATCGCGCGTGGCATGAGACGCGAACTGGCAGCGTGGAAGAATGGCTGAGCGGGTGAAGCGAACGCGTGTGTGTATCGTGATGGGGGGGCACTGGTCCGTGCAGGCCGGTGGCGCGCAGTATCAGGCGAAGTGCCTCGCGGACATGCTGAAGGCGAGGCAGGACGTCGAGATCTTCTATCTCGCGCACAAGGTGCCGGCCAACCGCGAGCAGGATGGCTATCGCATCGTGCATTTCGGGCCGGGGCAGCGCACCGGCACCTTGCACGTGCTCGCCAGTCTCCCGGCACTCTACCGGGCGTTGAAGCGCCTGCGCCCGGCGGTGGTGTATCAGCGCTCGCTCATGCCCTACACCGGCGTCTGCGCGCTCTACTGCAAGCGGCATGGTGCGCGGTTCGTGTTTCATGTCGCATCTGATTGGGATGTGCGCAGGCAGGCCCCTTCGGGCTCGGTGTTTCGCAGACTCTCCAGGCGCATCGCGGAGTACGGCCTGCATCGCGCGGACATCCTCGTCACGCAGACGCAGGATCAGGCGCGCCTGCTGCGCTCGGAATATGGCCTCGAGACCACGGCCGTGATCCCGAACTTCCACCCCGCACCCGAACCGGATGTGGTGACGCGTCCGCGGGATCGCCGGCGCGTGATCTGGGTCGCGAACTTCAAGGCGGTGAAGAATCCCGAGTATTTCGTGGAGCTGGCCGAGCGCTTCGCGGACCGCACGGAGGTGCAATTCGTGATGATCGGGCGTGGCGCGGAGGACCCGCGTTATCGGCCGCTTTTCGAGCGGATCGCGCGCCTGCCGAATCTCGACTATCTCGGTGAGCTGCCGATCGAGCGCGTGAATCGCGAGATTGCGGCGAGCGACATTCTCGTGAACACCAGTACGACCGAGGGCTTTCCGAACACATTCATCCAGGCCTGGCTGCGCGCGGTGCCCGTCGTGAGTTGCTGGGTGGATCCGGATGGATGCCTCTCGAGCGGTCGGGCCGGCGTGCTGGCGGGCAGCCGGGAACGGTTGCCGGTGGTGATCTCGGAGCTGCTTGCGGACCCGGAAAGACTCAACAGGCTGAGTGAGTCCGCGCGCGCCTACGGCTACGCGAATCATCAGCAGGACAGGGCGCTGCCGCTGGTCGATCTGGTCGCCGGCGAAGCCTGTGCACGGATCAGCCGATGACGCTGCTCAAGGACTTCATCAAACGCGCCCTGCGCGCCCGCGGCTACAAGCTCGTGCGCACCGGCGACATCAATGCGGTGGAGTGCCTGCTGCACGCCGTCCTGGCGCGCAAGCCGGTGGTGTTCGTGCAGGTGGGCGCGAACGACGGGCGGACGGCGGACCCGATCTACGAGTTCGTGACGTACAACCACCGGCGCGTGCGCGGACTCGTGGTCGAGCCGGTGAAGGACTACTTCGACGAGCTCGTCGAAAACTACCGGCCGTACCCGAGCGTCACGCCCGTGCACGCCGCGATTCATCGCACCGAAAAGGAGATGACCATCTATCGGGTCGACCCGGTGCGGCAGAAGGCTGAAGGCTTGAGGAAGGGCATCGCGTCCTTCAACCCGACGCACTACAAGCGCCACCACACGCCCGATGATGCAGTGATCGCGGAGAAGGTGCCGTGCATGTCCCTCGATGAGCTGCTCACGAAGTATGCGCTCCCGGAGCTGGACCTCCTGCAGATCGACACGGAAGGCTACGACGCCGAAATCGTGCGCAGTATCGATTTCACGAAGCTGAAACCCGAAATCATCCGCTTCGAGCACGGGCGCCTGAAGACGATGCCGCGCGACACGTTCCTCGAGATCGCGGATCTGCTGCGGGGGCAGGGGTACGACCTCATCATCGAGCCGCGCGATGCCATCGCGTACCGCCCGTCGGTGATGCTGAACCTCTGAAGGGTGCTCTTTCCCGGGTGAAGCGGCCCTGCGCGCGTGAGGCGGGTCGCAGGCGCACAAGAAAATTCTGGTGTATCGAACGAGAGTCTGCCGTTCACGCGGCACGGCCACGCTTTCCGTCTCGCGCGTGCAACGAATGCGCCGCCGCTGCCGCGAAAAGCGCGATTGTTGCGTGGCACGGAGGTGGAAGCGCGCGGCTACGCTCGAGCCCTGGCATCGCATTCGCGCCAGACTGTCGCGAAACGGCGATATTGAGATGGCTGGTCGTCGCCGCTACCGTACGACACCTTCTGAAGACACGCACCGGGTGGTCTGGCGCTGTACTCCTTTCGAGTCGGCGCAATGCGTGCTTCAGTCACCCAGATCTTGCCGACAATCACTCGCGGTCGCACGCGGTAAGGTGAACACGATGCATATCCAAAGGGGAAAATTCGTTCCGGGCCTCGCCCTGTCTGCGCTTCTCGCCGCCCCGGTCGCCCTGCCGGCCCCGAACGTGCTGGTCAACTCCGATTTCGAAAGCGGCGTCATCGATCCGGCCTTCTGGGCCGTCTCCGGCAATGCGCCGACGATCACGAAGGACGTCGCGCGCAGCGGCCAATACGCGCTGAAGACGGTCCTCGACCGGAACAACTCGAAGGTGTCGTATCGCACCGAGCTCACGTCGGGCGGGCGCGAGAATGTCACGCCGGGTCAGGACTACTGGTACGGCTTCAGCGTCTATCTGCCCGACAGCTATGTGCCCGACAACATCTGGGAGATCGTGGCGCAGTGGCATTCCACGCCAGACAACAAGGCCGAGGAGGACAATCACCTCAATCCGCCGTTGTCGCTGCACACGGGCAACGGCAACTGGGAGATCTCCACGATCTGGGACACCGCCCCGATCACGGACAAGAAGCACTATGCAGGCAAGAAGAAGTACCCGCTCGGCAAGTACGAGACCGGGAAGTGGACCGACTGGGTGTTTCACATCAAGTGGTCGCCCAATCCCGACGGCCTGCTGCAGGTGTGGAAGGATGGCAAGAAGGTCGTCGACGTGACCGGCCCGATTGGCTACAACGACCAGCGCGGTCCGTACTTCAAGATGGGCCTCTACAAGGGCTGGAAGAACCGCAACGGGCCGGCAGGCGCGGTGACCACGCGCACGCTCTACCACGACGAATTCAAGTTTGCGGGCCCCGGCGGGCGTTACGAGGATGTGGCGCCGGGCGGCGGCTCGGCGATTCGCCGGCCAGCGCCGCCGCAGAGCGTGATGCTCGAGCGGTAGCCGTCTCCTCCGTGCGCCCCAGCGCCCCCACGGGCCTGGCGCGCGTCCTTCAGTGCGAGATCAGCTCCCGCGTTTCCGCCTGGGGGCGGCCTTCCGGGAAGCGCACGATCTCATCGATCTGGTAGTCCTTTATGTGGCGCGCATGCGTGAAGATGATCAGCTCGCCGAGCAGCCCCAGGGCGAAGATCTGCATTCCGAGCACGACGAGCAGGGATGAGAGGAGCAGGGCGGGCCTGTCCGCGAGAGCGCGGTTCATGAATAACCGCTCGATCACCAGCCAGGACGTGAGCAGCGCTCCGGCGCCGAACGTCGTCGCACCCACGATGCCGAAGAATCTCAGCGGCTTGTGCGTGAAACGAACCAGGAAAAATATGGTGAAGATATCGAGTGCCCGGTGCAGGTACTCGCGCGTGCGATAACGGCCCGTATAGCGATCGTGCCTGGACTGGCGCACTTCCGTCTCGAGCACACGGAAGCCGCGGCAGTGGGCCAGCACCGGCAGGAAGCGGTACTGATCTCCGTACAGCACGATCTCTTCGAGCACGCGACGCTTCATCGCCCGCGCGCCGCACCCGAGGTCGCGGTAGTGCTGCCCGGTAACGGCGCCAATCAGCCGGTGAAATCCCGCACGGCGCAAGGTTTCGAAGTAGGTTCCCGCGCGCGGCCAGCGGTAGCCGATCACGAGGTCCGCATGATCGAGTCCGCGCACGAGCGTGGGAATCTCCGTCCCTTCAATCTGATGGTACGCGGGCAAGGTGACGATCGTTGGCGCCGACGCACGCTGGAAGCCTGCCATCAGCGCGGTGGCTTCGCCGAACGCTCGCGTCAGTGTGATCACGATGACGTTCTCGCCGCTGTCGAGCAGCTGGCGCAGGGCGGCGGCCGCCGCCGGCCGCGGCCCATCGAGCACGAAGATCATCTCATACGGCGCATCGAGCATGCGCAGGCCGGCCACATAGTCCTGATAGAGGCGCTTCAGGTCCGTGTGCCGCGCACCGACCGGAATGATCACGGAGATCGCGGGGGTTGCGCTTTTCGGTGTCGGTGACGTCATTGTCCGATTCGCTGCGTGAGGTGTGAGAAATCGTGCTCGCGCACGTCGCCAAGCTTGTAGATGAGCTCGCCCATGATTCCGCTGCACAGGAGAATCGCCGCGGAGCTCAGGAAGATGACGCCCGCGCCGGCCACAGGCAGCGACAGGGAGCCGCCCCGCACGATGGCCGAGAAGATCGACCAGCCGAGTGCGATCGCGGCGGAGGCGAAGAGCGGCAGGGCGAGCAGGCTGAACCAGAGCATCGGTCGCGCCGTGAAGGACGCCACTGTCTTGATCACCATGAGATCAAGCAGCACCTTGTACACGCGCGACAAGCCGTACTTCGAGCGCCCGAAACGACGGGCGTGATGACGCACCTTCATCTCTGCGATGCGGGGTCCGGCGATCGACGCCATGGCCGGGATGAACCGATGCATCTCCGAATAGAGCGGAATCTTCTTGATGAGACAGGCCCTGTACGCCTTGAGTGAACAGCCGTTGTCGCGGATCGGCACGCCCGTGACGCGCGCGATGAGGGCGTTCGCAATGCGCGAGGGAATCTTGCGCGACACCAGCTTGTCCTGGCGCTCGTGGCGCCAGCCGACGACGATGTCGTAGCCCTCATCCATCTTCTGCAGCATGGGCCCGATGTCGGCCGGGTCATTCTGCAGGTCTCCATCCATCGTCACGATGATCTCGCCCCGGGCCTGCTCGATGCCGGCCGCCATCGCGGGCGTTTGCCCGTAGTTGCGGCGAAAGCGCACGACGCACACGCGCGGATCCTTCTCGGCGAGACCGACGGCGATGCGGGCGGTGTCGTCCGTGCTGCCATCGTCGACCAGCACGATCTCGAACGTGATGCCGAGCGGCTCGAGCGCCTGCACGAGTGCGGTGTGCAGGGGCACGACGCTCTCCTGCTCGTTGAAGAGCGGCACGACGACGGAAAGATCAGGATTCATGCTGTTCGGATCGCTCGTGGCTTGCATTGGCCTGCCGGGCCAACTGTCGCGGCACGGGCAAGTCCGCCATGTGCGGCAGCAAGCCCACCCTGAGGCTCGACCGGAGCAAGGCGCGTACCCACCGACTACTTCTGACGGACCGCGGCCAGCGTGCCGGAGCGCGCGAGGGCCACCTGCTCGAACAGGGTCTCGTAACGATGCGCGCAGCGATCGATGAAATACGACTCGACCGCGGCAAGGTTGTTGGTGCGGATCGACGCGCGCCGCTCGGGCGAGCGATACAGCTCCGTCACGGCGGCCGTGAACGCCTGCACGTCATTGAGCGCCACCACGGCGCCGGTGGCGGCGGACAGGAAGTCCACCTGACCGCCACGGTTGTAGCAGACGATGGGCAGACCGAACGCCATGGCTTCGAGAAACACGAGGCCGAACCCCTCGTGCTGGCTGGTCGAGACGAACAGATCGCTCATGGCGAGCGCCGCGTACTTCTGTCGGTCGCTCACGTGGCCGAGCAGTTTCACGCGGCTCGCCACGCCGAGCTCGCTCGCCGTGCGCTGTATCTCGGCCGCATCCGGCCCGTCACCCACCACGAGCAGGTAGATGTCCGGCCGCCCGGTCGCGGCGAGAACGGAGACGAGCTGCGCCGTCGACTTGCGCGGCACAAGCCGTCCCACCGTCACCATCACGAAGGCATCCTCGGGAATGCCGAATGCGGAGCGGTGCGGTCGGATACGGGCGGGCGGCCTTGAGATGCCGAGCGGCACGCGTTCCACGGGCCGATCCACACCATAGATCCGGGCAACGTTCAGGGCCGTGTCGCGCGACTGCGCGACCACCGCGTCGGCGCGCCGCAGGAGCCCGGCGATGGGCGCTCGCAGAAACGCATGCCGATGCGGCGAAGTCGGTTTGGACGGATCGTAGAGGTCCCCGCCGTGCACCGAGAGGACGTTCGGAATCTGCAGCCGCCGGGACAGCCAGTCCCCGAGCGGGCCGGTCGGCACGACGAAGTGGGTATTGATGACGTCGAACGGGCGCTGGCGCCCGAGCTTGAGCCCACGCCACAGGCCCAGCGGCAGGTACGCCGCCATCGAAGGGATGTTCGCCACTGCGAGTCGGCGCCGGAAGAACACCGGCACGCGCACGACGCGAACGCCGTCCTCCACGCTGTCGGCCGGCAGGCCGAAGGCCCGCGAGGTGAGGACGGTGACGTCATGTCCGCGGCGGACCAGCTCCACGGCCATGGCGGCCATGACCACTCCGCCGCCCCCGCCGATCGGGGGATACTCGTAGTTGCAGAACAGAATTTGCATGCGGCTCCCGTGACAGCCGAGTCACTGATCGGTGCGGTTAAGCATCCTGCGTGCCAGATGGTGCGCAGGCGCGGCGCTGCACCGCCGGACGGCGGCCGGCTGGCCGTTGCAACGATTCCAGACGGAGGTTCTGAACATGAGCTCCATGCCGCGCGCGCAGGTCGTTCCCTCGTCAGCTCCGGCGGTGCCGCAGCGGCGCACGCTCGCCGCGCGCCTCGAGCCCTTCGATTCCTACTGGCAGGCGCCGAAGGACATCGACGCAGGTTTCAAATCCTTCACCGCCTACTACAAGGCCAACTATCTCGGACGGCTGCCGGCCGACCGAAATGCCAGCATTCTCGTGGTGAGCTGCGGTCCCGGTTATCTCGTGCACATGCTGCGCGAGCACGGTTACCGCAATGTGCTCGGTATCGATTCTGATGCCACGAAAGTCGAGCATGCGCGCCGTCACGGCCTGCCGTGCGAGACGGCCCGCGCGTTCGAATTCCTCGAAGGGCGCGAGAACGCGTACGACGTGATCCTCCCGGAGCAGGAGCTCAACCACCTCACGCTCGATGAGACGATCGACTTCCTGCGCCTGTGCCGGCGCGCGCTGCGGCCCGGCGGCCGCATCGTGGTGTACGCGATGAACGGTGCAAATCCCTTTGTGGGCTCGGAAAATTTGTCCCACAACATCGATCATTTTTACAACGTCACGGAGTACAGCCTGCAGCAGATCCTGGAGCTGTCGGGATTCGCCGACGTGCGGGTATTCCCTCTCAAGCTGTACGTGTTCTGGCGCAACCCGCTGAACTATGTGGGGCTTGCCGTGACCACGGTGCTCGAGCTGCTGCTGCGTGCGGTGTTCGTCCTGTACGGCAAGAAGGTGCGCGTGCTCAGCAAGAAGATCGCGGCGAGCGCCGTGGCGCCCTGAGCTTTTCGTCGGCCAGGGAACATCGCCTGCGGCGATGTCGAAAGCCCACTAGGCCGTCCGGCGCAGCGGCTCGGATTGCGCGAGATAGCGCGCGAACTGCTGGTCGATGTTCCTGCGCTCATCGAGCGCACGGCGCAGCGTCCAGCCTTGCAGCTGCTGCACGTACGCGGTGACTTCGGCGAGCGCAGTCTCTCCGGGATGCCCGCCGGTGCCGAGCTCCGTGCGGCGGAACACGATGTCGCTCAGGGTTTGCGCCATCTCATCCCGCAGAGCGTAGGCAATCTCGGCAAACGTCACGTCCGTTCCCGTGACGTACCGGCGCAAGGACGGGTCGGCCTCGGCCGGCGAAAGCACGCGTGGCATGCGCGTTCCGAAGTTCGCGATCAGCGTTTCGCAGGCCGATTGCGAAAGCCACGCCGGACGCGTCTGGCGCATCTGACGAGCGAAGGCCTCCAGGCTCTCGATTTCGCCACCCGGCAGCGGCGTGTTTGCGGAGCTGCCCACCGCGGCACGTTTGCCGAGCTGGCGTTCGGCGCAGTCGAGCGCGCGCCCGGCATCGAGCCGTGCCACTGTGTACCGCACGCTGATCGAAGTGATGAGCCCGCTGATGCCGTCGGCGACGCGATGATCGATCAGCCGTGACTGCTTGCCGAAGCTGATGCTCCGTGCACGCTGAACCGATGCGTCGCCGAACGGCACGAGCCCGAAGTCGACGCGCTCGACTTCGGACTCGCGCAGATCGAAGCCCGGGTGATGCTCATTGATCTCGGCAATGTACGAGCGCAACTCCTCGCGCGTGAGATTCACCGCGTCGGGGTCACGTGGCACGACCGAATGCCATACGCCCACGAGCGTCCGACCTCGCCAGGGCACGAGAAACAGGTGACGCGCACCTCGCGCGAGCACCGCGTCCGCATCGCGAGTGCCGCCCTGAAGGGCGAGCGCGTACGGCGAGCTCGGCTTGCGGTTGATGACGAAGCAGGCATCGCGCGAGTACGTTCCGGGCTTGCGCGCCGCGGTGTCGCTCACTCCTGCAAGCAACCCTTCCGCCCAGGGGCCGGCGGCATTGATCACGACCTTCGCGCGAATGTCGAAGCATTCACCCGAGAGCACATCCTGCGCTTCGACGCCGTAGACCTGACGATCGCGCATGAGCAGGCGGCGTGCTTCCACGTAGTTCGCCACCGTGGCACCGAGCTCGTATGCCGCAGTGGCGAAGGCAAGCACGAGCCGCGGTGGGTTGTGCATCTGGCCGTCCTCGAACGCCGCTGCGCCGGTCAGCCCTTTGCGGGGAATGCCGGGAAACATGTGCAGCGTCTCATCGCGGTCGAAGAAGCGCGTCCAGTGGATGCGCCGATCGCGGTCGCGCACGCCGCGGTTCCGATCCGCGCTCAGGGCGTCGTACAGGAGCATGCCTGCGCCGAGGAACCACTTGCTGTTGCGGCCGAAGCCATACGTGGGAATCACGAACGGCAACGGTTTCACGAGATGGGGGGCGAGGCGCAGGAACACCGAGCGCTCGCGGCACGAGGCGCGCAGTCTGCGAACGTCGGCGTGCTGTATGTAACGGATGCCGCCGTGGACCACCTTGAAGCAATGCGCGGACGCGCCCGACCCGAAGTCCTCACGCTCGATGAGCGCGGTCCGGAAGCCGCGCAACGCGGCTTCGCGTGCGGCAGCGGCGCCAGCAGCTCCACCGCCTACGACGAGAACGTCGTATTCGGTTCGTGCAAGCTCGCGGAGATCTCGATGCATCTGTTGTTATCCGTTCCGCACAGCCGAGGTCCTGTGCGGATTCGACGCAGGCACAGATGCGCCGAGCAACTTCCGTACCTGGCGAGAGGGGAGAGCCGGCGTGCGAAACGCATCCGGTGCGGCCCGGCAAAGCGCAGCTTTGCCCGGGGGAATCCACGCCCCGACGCCGCCTGAGAGCGTCCTTATTTATAGC
>JADGHX010000130.1 GCA_019683695.1 Steroidobacteraceae bacterium | reverse complement strand
ACGGCGTGCACCCATGCTGGCAAGAAGTAGCTTTGCAATGTAGCCTCCGTGCAGAGATCTGTGCGGCGCCGTCTGGCGCCGCACAGATGTTCACTTACTGCGGGTCACCCACAGGATACTGCTTCGTCGCGGTCGTCGGATTGTCCAAGAAGATCTGCGGCAGAGGATTCACAGCCTTCGTGCACGCCGTTGCGATCCCGAGTTCCTTGATCTTTGGCCAGCTCATTTCTTGTTGGATGCCGCGCCGGATTGCGCGGCACGGCAACCCTGCAGCGGAGATCTCGGCGAGTCAAGTGCGTGCGACCCGAGATAGTCGCTGTCGATGTGCGTTTGGCGCTAAGGTGATGAGAGGTCAAGCGGCCATCCGTTAACTACTGTCGGCGATAACGAAGCGGCAGGACGAAGATTCTGCTTTATGAACAATGATTGAGCGCAACAAAATCCATGCACAGAGACCAAAGGATGTCGACTTTCCTTGGCTGGACGGCTACCGAGAGGCGTGTGGAGTGTGACGTCGGCGTCCAAAGGTGGTCCAGCGTGTCAGTGTAAGGACTATTTGAGTTGGGGCCTGAACTGGAGGCGACGTCCGCTTACTTCAAATTCGGATTCGGGAGGTATCGCAATCCACTTGTCGTTTCTATCCGCTCGCCGTCCAGATCTGTCACAACACAGTCATCTGCTCACGATAGCTTGTGTGAGCCGCACCTGGAGCAACGCGCATGAACCGAAACAGAAACGTGCGCGGCTGATGCGGCATCCGGTCAGGCCAAGAACGGGAGCAGTCCGTGAAATCGATCGAACCAACGCATCATGCAGGGGATGACAATGCCAACTCGCGTCGTTCATTTCTTCGATTGGCGAGTGGTGCAGTTGCGGTCAGCAGCGCAACGCTTGCCACGTTGGCCGCGCATACGGCGCGCGCTCATGGAGGCCAGGGCAATCGAGGGCACGACTTCGATCATGATTGGGCGTTTGCAGGGTACCGCAGCGAGTACGGTGAGCTGAGGCCCACGCCCGATCAGAACGGTGACCGTATCCTGGCCTTGCCGCCGGATTTCAGGTACGTCACGTTCAGCAAGATCGGTGAACGGATGAGCGATGGCAACATCGTGCCGCGCGCGCACGATGGCATGACGTGCTTTGAATGGAAGCACGATCAGGTGCGCCTTATCCGCAATCACGAGGTACGCACCGGGCCGGGAGCGTTCAACGATCCCTCGACCTTCTCGATGGGCGGTCCCGCGGCGACGCGTTACGACGCACTCGGCGTCGGCGGTACCGTCACCCTGGATTTCGATATCCGACGCAAGAAGCTCGTCCGGCATTTCGTGAGCCTGAATGGCACGATCGTGAACTGCTCGGGCGGACTCGCCTGGCGCAACACGGGCTGGCTCACGAGTGAGGAAACCGTGGCCGGGCCCGGTGAGGGCTGGGGCAGGAAGCACGGATACAACTTCTTCGTTCCGGTGACGGCGAATCGCGCCGTGCCGGCGGTGCCGTTGCCGTGGATGGGGCGCTTTGCCCACGAGGCCGCGGTTGCCGATGCACGAGGCATCGTGTACCAGACGGAAGACGCCGGCGATACGTCGGGCTTTTACCGCGCGACGCCGAGGAATCCCGCGAATCTTTATCAAGGCGGCAAGCTCGAGATGCTCGCCATCAAGGGCACACCGCGCGCCAAACTTAACAGCGGGCAGGTGGTAGGCAAGCGCCTCGAGGTGGAATGGGTGCCGATCGCCTCACCCGATCCGGACCTGGAAAGCGGCGCGCCGAGCTGCTATCAGCAGGGGCTCGCCCTGGGCGGCGCGAGCTTCAATCGGCTCGAGGGTGTCTTCATCGGCCTCGACGGCAAGTCGGTGTACTTCGTCTCGACGAGCGGCGGCGAGCGGCGTTACGGGCAGCTGTGGCACTACATTCCGGGGGATGGCAGGCTGAACGCGAGCGATCAGCTGGTGCTCGTCTTCGAGTCCCCCGACGGCAGTGTGCTCGATTCGCCGGACAACATCTGCATCACACCCCGCAACGGCATCCTGTTCTGTGAGGACGATGCCAGCGGCGATGGCGACGGTCACCCATTGGCTCCGGGCATCGCGAACGTGAATCGCCTCATCGGCATGGGCGGCCTCGGGGAGCCTTTCGAGTTCGCGGTGAACCTCCTGAACGACAGCGAGTTCGCGGGCGCGTGCTTCAGCCCCGACGGGCAGATCCTGTTCGTGAACCTCTTCGGCGGCTCCGAGGCCGGCAGCGGCATGACCTGCGCGATCTGGGGGCCGTGGGAGCGCGGGCCTCTGTAGAACTCCGGCGCGTCGGGGGGCAGTCCGAACGGGAGGCTGCCCCCGCCGGGTGGCGCTCTACGTCCGATCCCGGGCCACCGGCTTCAGTTTCGAATCCCGGCTCGTGCGCAAGCCGCGAAAGGTAATCGGCGATCGCATCGAGGTCTGCATGCGACAGGCCGACCATGTGCTCGAGGAGGGCGCCTTCCAGATTGAGGCGCCGGTCGGTGTCGAAACTCCGGATCTGCAGCTTGAGATAGGAGTAATGCTGCCCGCGCAACGCGGGAACCGGCGCGTCCTCCATTCCTTCGCCACGCATGCCGTGGCAGGTCGCGCAGTACGCTGTGTATGCGTTCTGGCCGCGCGTGAGATCGCGACCGGGGCCCACTTGCGCGTGGCGATTGGAGGGAAGATCGGCCAGATAGGCGGCGATGTTACGCCAGGCCTGAGGCTCATCGAGCTCCGGCCGTGTCATCAGCCGGTGCATCTCGGGCGCATTGCGGTCGAGCTCGGCGAGATCGATGAGCTGTTTGAGGAGATACCGCTCGACTTGCCCGGCGAGCGATGGAACGGCTCGTTCGCCATGCCCGAGTGCGTTCGGCCCGTGGCAGTCGCTACAGTGGGCGCGATAGAGCGCTCCGCCGTTGCGCGGTACAGGTGTGAGGTCGTTCGCCTCCGCCCAAAGCTCCAGCGTGCGAGGGCTGGCGCTGATAGCGAGCGGCAGCCCGAGCAACGCGACAAGAAGTCCTGAGCTGGACCAGCGAGAAAGTGGCGTCTTGCGCATTCGATCGGCCTCGCAAAGCGCAGCGATCAACTGATATCACACCGTCCGCCCATCGCTCCTGCAACCGTGAATATGCGTAGTGCGCCGTGTTGTCGAAGCACATCGAACGTCAAGTCCCGGCAACACCTTCACGAGCGGACCCCGCCAGAAGCGAGCTCAGCTACGCTGCGCCCGATCACGCCGACAGCGCCGCGAATGTACCCACCTGCTCTCACGCTTCTGGCCAAGGTATTGGACACGCTGGAGTGAGTTTCCTGCCCTGACGATTCACGCGCGAGGTGCCCAGCATTCGCCGCTGTCGAACTGCCACCGCCGCGCGAGACGCAACTGCAGTCACGCGACGAGAAAGTACGCAGGAGCGAAAGCACAGAACGCAGCAGCCCGAACGGCCGTCGGGACAGAGCGCCTATCGGCGATCAGAAGCTCTTCTTGGTTTCGACCAGGAACTGTACGCCACGGATCGACGTGTCGCGATTCAGCGGAAACGCGAGGTCGATGTGGATCACGTTTGCGAGCGAGGATTTCGTGCTGCCGAGGCGCAGCCCGAAGCCAACGTCCTCGAGCAGCCCGAGGTTTGGCGCATCGACCGCCGAAGGGCCCCATGTGCGGCCGACGTCCACGAACATCGCCCCGCCGACGCGGAACAGATTGAAGGGGGACCATGAGGTGTACACACGCTCTTCCAGCGTGAACACCGCGCGCGCGGAGCCCGCCTGATATTGCAGCGGATACCCGCGCAAGCCGTTGTCTCCTCCGAGCGTCAGGTCGTGATCTCCATCGAGCGCGTGGCCCACTTCGGCATGCAGTCCGGCGTAGAACTGCGTGTTCTGGCTCGTGGGCCAGAAATAGCGGGCCGCGCCTTCCAGAAGGGTGTCTTCAAGCTGGCCGCTGCCGAGCCTTCCGGCGAGCGAGCTCGAGAGAAACAAGTGCCGCTCGCCCTCGAGTCGCAGGCCGCGATGGGCTTCGGCGCGGAAGATCGCCGCCGACCGATCGGCGCCGAACGCCGGCGACGACCAGCCGAGCTCCGCGCAATACCGTGTACCGAAGTCGAGGTCTTCAGTCCGGCCGATCTGGTCATGGTTCTTCCCGACGGCGAAGTCGTCGTGGATCACCTCGTACCGCACGTACGGATACGACAGCACGCGATCCTGAGGCAGATGCTCTGGAGCGGTCGCGAGCGCCGAATCGCTGAATCGGGCGGCGTCGTAGTGCAGCCCCGCGGTCCAGCGGGTTACTGCGCCCTCGTGGACACCGGAGGACCGCCCGGCAAACACGTTGAACTCGCGCTGGCCGCGCTGAAAGCCGTCGACAACCTCGCCCAATGCGTAGCGCCGCTGCACGCTTTCATCGGCCAGGGCGGAGAGACCGGCGCTCCATCTCGCATCGAGCGAATAGAACGGACGCACGAGGCCGAGCTCGAAGCCTCCACCATCCGTGCTGTTGGCGAACTTGGCGCCGCTCTGCCAACGGCTGCCGAGCACGTTGGGGTCGCGCCATTCGAAGGTTGTCGACGTGCGGTCGACGTCGCTGCCGACACCTGCCTGCACGAACTTGCCGAAGCCCAGGAAGTTGCTGTCCTCGAACTCGAAGCTCGTGCTGTTCGTGCCGCCGCTGCGGCCGAAGGAAAAGCCCGGGCTCATCGTCCAGACATCCTGCGTGTCGATCTCGATATCGACCACGCCGTCGTGGAAGCGTGTCGCGCGAACGCGCGGCTCGCGCAGAAAACGCAGCGTGCGCAGATTCCGCTCGGTTTCCTCGATCTGTCGCGCGTCGAAGCGGTCGCCGGGCCGGAACAGCAATTGCGCACGCACGGCGGACTCTCGTGTGGGCACGTGCAGTCGGTTTGCAAGCCGGTAGAGACGGTTGTTCTCGCGCGGATCCGTCGGGTCGAATACCGGATGGCCCCGGATCACCACTTCGCCAATCTGCGCGCCCTCGGCCTCCAGCGCCTGCGCGGGCGGCACGTCTTCGGCTCGTAGCGCCGGTGCGCTCACGATGACCCCCGCGGAGGCGAGCAGGGCACAGGCGGTGCGATTGCCGATCCAGTGAGGCCGCATAACCCATTGGACGTTCCGTCAGCCCGCCGGCAATCGCGGAATTCGCAACTCCATCAGGACGAGGCGGACGGTTCGGAAATGGGACTTCGGAAGCCTCGCGTTTGCGGACTTGCGGTGCGTTCCAAGGGAGTCGAGGTCAGCGCGTGTCCGCGCCTGCATGCGCACGAGAAATCGCACTGCGGCAGAAGCAGCCGCACGCTCCGGTCAAGGCTCCGACGCGTCGTTAGCGCGCGAGCCGCACAAGGACCGGAGCGGTACGGGGAACGATTTGGCCGAACACGCGGGCGCTGCGTGTGTCGCGTCTCCCATAATGATGCAGTGGAAAATCTCCGGCGCAGGCCACACGTCAGATCTCCACGCTCTCACCTTGCCCCGGAAGGTGAGTACGCCACCCAAGATCCTTAGCGAGACGCTCACCGAGCGCCGCTGCGGACCCGGGCTCGCCGTGAACGAGATAGACGTTGGCCGGCGGCCGGGCGAAGTTTCGCGCCCAGGCGACCAGTGCAGATTGATCGGCGTGTGCCGAGAAACCTCCGAGCGTCACGATTTCGGCTCGCACGGGCACGTCCTCGCCCATGATCCGCACGGTCGCGGCCCGATCGACCAGCCGCCTGCCCAGGGTGCCGGCAGCCTGATATCCGATGATGATGACGGTCGTGCGGGGATTAGAGAGATGGTGCCGCAGATGATGTCTGATGCGACCACCGTCGCACATGCCGCTGCCGGCGACGATGATGGCACTGGACTGCAGACGATTGAGCGCCATCGAGTCGCGAACGCTTTCCGTGACGCTCAGCCGCACAGCGCTTCGCCCGCTTGCGTGCAGTTGGGCGGCACGCCGTGCCTCTTCGTCGAAGAGCTCGAAATGCCGGGCCGTGATGCGCATGACCTCGCTCGCCATCGGCGAATCGAGGAAAACGTTGAGCTCGCCGAGCCGGCCCTCGCGCGTGAGTTGGTTGAGGTAATAGAGGAACTCCTGCGTACGTCCCACCGCGAAAGCGGGCACGAGCACGACGCCGCGGTCGAACCCGCGCTGCAAGGCAGTGACCAGCTCATCGAGCGTCCGGTCGAGCGGCTTGTGGTCGCGGTTGCCGTACGTGGATTCGAGCAACAGCACGTCCGCCTCGGTCACGGGCGTGGGGTCGCGCAGTATGGGGCGTCCCGGTTGCCCGAGATCGCCAGAGGCCACGATCTTCCGCGTCCGATGGGCCTCTTCGATTGAGATTTCCGCGATGGCGGAACCGAGGATGTGTCCTGCATCCCTCAACAGCACGCGCATGCGCGGTGCCGGCTCGAACGGCACGTCATACGGCACTGCACGCACGAGTTTGAGAGCGGCATGGGCGTCCTGAAGGCTGTAGACCGCCGTGAATTCCCTGCCGTGGCGTGCCGCGCGCTCAGCTTCCACTTCTTGCAGGTATGCACTGTCGGGAAGTAACACCCCCAGCAGATCTCGCGTCGCCGGCGTGGTGTAGATGGGGCCCGAGAAGCCGTAGGCGCAAAGCCGAGGCAGTAACCCGCTGTGATCGAGATGCGCATGCGTGAGGATCACGAAGTCCAGCTGCTTTGGGTTGAACGCAAAGGCCGCGTAGTTCTGGGCCCGAGTCGTTCGACTCCCCTGAAAGAGGCCGCAATCCACGAGGAAGCGGGTTGAGCCGGTCTCGAACAGAAAGGACGAGCCCGTGACCTGGCCAGCGGCACCGCAGAACGTCAACTTCACCGGTGCCTATCCCTGTGGGAAGGGTTGTTGAACGTCTCCAGTCGTCGAGCCCGCTCGCGCAGATGCGATTCTCGATATGCCGCGAAGCCGGCGCGTGTCGGAAGGCGTTCTGCAGTGAAGGCGCATTTTCGCACGCTGCAACTCGAGTGAAGCGGAGACCTCGCAGGCGAATGCTCACCGACGAAGCCGTAGCCAGGCCATGCGCGTAGCTGCGTAGCGCTTCCGCATTAGTGCGTAATCGGAACGTTCCCGTTCATGCCAGCATGGGAAGCGCATGGGAACGCAGAACATTCTATCGCGCACAGCGCTCGCACCGGAGATGGCCTCCTCATCGGCCTTGAATGTGAATGAGCGAGGCGTGACTCGCCTGCGGACAGTCGCGGTGCACGTGTACAAACCTTCGCGACTCCTGGCGGGATCGCCGCCACCACAGCGCGCAATTCCGGGGACGCATCGCGTCGGCAGAGCGCTGCAGGCGGTGCCGGAGGCCTGGCATTCAGGCGCAACAAGCACGGGAGAACAGTCATGAAGGTCGGAGATCTCTGCCAGAAACAGGTAGTCACGGTCCGCCCGTTCGACGAGCTGGTCAGTGCCGCGCGGCTCATGCGGGAAAAGCACGTCGGATATCTCATCGTCGTGGAGCCGGCGTTCAAGGAGGGCACGTTCGTCCCGGAAGGGGTGCTCACGGATCGAGACATGGTGGTGTCCGTCATGGCTCGCGAGACGGACCCGAGCTCGCTTCGCGTCGGCGACATCATGACGCGCAATCCGGTGCTGGCTCAGGAGGATGACTCGCTTCCCGCGGCCCTGGAGCGCATGCGTCGCATCGGCGTGCGGCGGCTGCCGGTGGTCGGCGACCAGGGCCAGCTCGTCGGCGTGCTCTCACTTGATGATGTGATCAGCGCGCTCGTCGCCCAATTGCAGGACGTCGCCGGTTCGATCCGCTCAGAGCAACTGGTTGAGCACGCATTGCGGCCCTGGCTTGCGCTTCCCGCTGCGTGCCAGCGCCGCCGCGCGCTGGACCGAACCACGTACAGGACACCGGCCGATGCGGAGCTGCAATGAGGGCCGGTTCATTCAGGCCGCCAGTTGTCTGGTTGGCCCCGCTGGATCGTTTCCAGGTAGTTCACGAGACGATCGATAGTGGCCTCCGCCTCCAGCCGGGCGCGGCGGTCGCTCATGTGATCCGGATAGAACTCGAACGCCCACACCGGCATCGTGCGCGAGCCATGACGGGCATGTTCCGATCTTCCGTCGATGATCTTGCGCACTTCCTCTCGGGGAAAGGTGCCGCCGTTGCGCTCGGAAATGCGCGTCAGGTCCGGAGCGCCGGCTTTCAGGAGGGGCGCGAGCGGCCCGTCACCGCGAGCGGTCAGTCCGTGACAGCTGGCGCAGAACGTCTGGTATAGCCGGACGCCGGAGTACTCATGCGGCTGGATGGAGTACTGCGATGCCGCGCATGCCGAGAGCAGGAGAACGCCTCCGCCAATGAGGAACAGAAGGGGAGGCCTGAGCTCAGGAAAGACCCAACCGCTCCGCTTCAGCAATGAGACGGCGGACATGCCCATTCCGATCCTTGTGCGGGGGCACGCTCAGCTTCGCGCATCGGCTGCAGAGCCACGACACGCGCGATGTTACCCAGCTGTCGCCCGATGTGCGCCACGAGATCATCCGTCGAGACGAGGCCAATGAGCGTCCCATGGGCATCGACCACAGGTGCTCTGCGAACCGCACGAGCACGCATCTTTCGGACCGCGTCCTCCGGTTGCGAGTCTTCGCTCAGGACGAGCGGGTTGGGGGTCATGACGTCCTCTGCACGAAGGCGCGAGAGGTCCGCGGTGCGCTGCAGCTGCGCCCGCACGACATCGCGATCCGTTATCACGCCCACCGCCACGGGCCGATCGAGGGGCGACTTGATGACCACGACGCTGCCGATGTGCTGGTCATGCATGAGTCGTGCAACTTCGGAAAGCGTCGCACTGGCGGGAACGCTGATCAGGTCACGGCTACAAAGCTGTCCGACGTTCATGGATGTGCCCTCCTGCAGCGCCCGAAAGGATCTCGCCGCTGGCTTGCGCAGGGAATGCGTACTGAGACCGACGCTCTGCGTATGAGTCCTGATTCGCGCCTCGCGCAGGCGCGGTATCAAGTCGTCGTGCTTTCCGGTGGAGGGCGGTCATGAGAGTCGGAGACATCTGCAGTCGAGTGGTCTGCACAGCTCGCCCCGAGGATCCGCTCGCTGAAGCGGTTCAGGAGATGATCAGCCAGCACGTGGGCTCCATCGTGGTGGTGGAGTCGCGCCCCGACGCGGTTCGGCCTGTGGGTATCGTGACCGACCGTGACGTCGTGTGCGGTCAGATCGACCGCTCGGCCGACGTGTTCTGTCTCAATGTCGAAGACGTCATGTCCGCGCCGCCGCTGACCGTGTCGGAGGACAGTGGCGTCGCTGAAGCTCTCGGACGCATGAGTGAGCGAGGTGTCCGACGTGCGCCTGTGGTGGATGACGCCGGAAATCTGATTGGAATCGTCACGTTTGACGATTTGATGCCGCTGCTGGCCGAGGAGCTCACGGGGCTTGCCCGATTGATGGGGACTCAGGCCCGGCTACGCGCTGACGGCTGAACCGCGCGGCGCTTTCCCTGATTCCTCGTGATTCCGGCTATGCCAGCATCAGGAGCGCAGGCCATGCACATGCCCGCAGAGATGAATGAGATTCGGGCACGGCTGCTCGCGCGGCGCGCGGAGTTGGTGCGTGTTCGCGAAAGGCTGGCTGCGGAGCGGCGGCGGGACACGGAGCCGTTGAGCGCTGACGCATCCGACCGCGCCCTCCAGTGCGCAAACGACGACGTGATCGACTCCATCGCGGACACTGTCCTGGACGAGTTGCTGCGGATCGACAAGGCATTGTCGCGCCTGGATGCGGGTCGATATGGCCTCTGCGAGATATGCCTCTATCCCATCGAATCGAAGCGCCTCGCCGCAGTGCCATACGCGACATGTTGCGCCCAATGTGGGAGCGAGACCGGCGAGCGGATCGCAGGTTGATCAGCCGGGCAACGACCGTTGCCCCGCGGAGCAGTCAGTCGTTTCGATCGTTTATCCGTTGCGGACGGCCTGGGCCAAGCGCCCGATCTGCGCGGGCGCGCAGGTATGCGTACAGTCTCTCCCTCGGCGTGGCATGTCTCACGCTGATGGGCGCAGCGGCACTGCTCGGCGGACGGATCCCGCTCGTCGAATCGCTGTTTGGAGGCCTCGATGGCGTCTATCAGGTGCACAAATGGCTCGCGGTGTGGGCGCTGGTGCTCGCCTCGGTTCACTTCACTTTCCGCGTGGGCCTGCGTGAGTGGGACACGGCGGCCATCATTGCCCTGCCGACCGCTACGACGCGACTCGTTCGACAGCTCAGTTTCGTGGCGCTCATGGCAATCGTCGTCCTGGCGCTGAATCGGAACATCCCTTATGGAACCTGGCGCTTTGCTGGATGGTGAGCGCGCCTTCCTCCAGGGCGCTGAAGATGCCGTCCATGGAATCCTCGATGGGGCCCATCACGAAGCAATTCGCGAGCGTCACCTGACGCGCGGTCCCGGCACCGGCGAGAATCCGGCCGCCGGGAATCAGGTGGAAATCGCGCATCGCGCCGAGGAATCGCTCCTCCCAGAGCGCAGGGTCGTCTTCGATTGCGGCAACGGCGCGCGCGACCCGCCTGAAGGTGTCATCGATGTCGCCTCCGGCGGATGCGCGTCGGGGTCACGGTCGCGCGATTCCCAAACGAACCGTGACAGCTCGGCTTCGGGTGAGCGGTTCATGGCCCAACGCAAATCTCATTGCGCACGTCTGTGACACCGGGCGCACGCGCCGCGATTTCGCCTGCAATCTCGCGCTCTGAGCGGGAGGGCACTCTGCCGGAGAGCGTGACGCGCGTACCCTCGATCCCAACCCGAAGCCCGCCCGTGGCGGCCGCGAGCATGGCGCGAACGGGTGCGGGCGCCAGCTCGCACCACTCGATTCCGAGCCCAAATGGTGTCTGGCGGACGACGTAAGCGATCGTCTCACCCGTTCCGGCTTCGAATCGAGGTGTCGTCGTCACGCGGATGCGCGCGAGCGGAGCGACGGTCAGGCGGGTCGCGATCAACGCACCACTCACACTCACGTTTCTGATGCGGCCTATGGCGCGCACACCCGATGGCCCTTCCAGAGCGACTTCGATATCGACCGGGAGCCTCTGACCCCATCGATGATCCATGCGGCCTCCACTTTCAGCCGTTTCCCGGTCACGTCAGGCCGGCACTCCGAATTGCGGTGTCGCCACAAGTCGCACACCACGGCTTCGCCGCGGAACCCGGCTCACGAATCGCGCAGGCTTGACCACCAGGATGTCGCACGGCAGGTCGTTGAGAACGCGCTCGGCCGTGTTGCCGATGAACAGCCGTTTCAGGCCGGAGCGGGATACGGCGCCCATCACCACCAGTGCCGCGCCGATTTCGCGTGCAGTGCCCGGAATGACATCCACCGGCATTCCGCACTGGAGATGACGCCGTTCCCTGGGCAACTTCGTTTTGCGCAGGGCCCGCTCGAAAGACCTTTTTGCGCGCGACTCCGCCGCGGCAAACATTTCCGAGGCAAGGGCTCCGGTAATGGCACCGCCCGATGCAGCCATCAGGTCGTCGGGCACGTACGCATGCATCGCATGCATCGATCCGTTGAGTTTCTCGGTCATGGCGTGCGCCGCAGCCAGAATGGCGTCATCCAGCTTCGAGGGCTTTGCGTACGCGTGCGTTGGGTCGATGGCCGCGAGCACGACTGGTTTGTGATACCGGGCAGGCGTCTTGACCAACAGAACGGGTACCGGGCTCGTGCGCAGGAGCTCCCAGTCGGTCACATGCAGAAGCCAGGGCGCCAGTCGACGGCCGGCGTGACATTCGGCGACGATCAGGTCGGCTCGCGAGCGGCGCGCTTGTCGGACGATGGCCTCGTAGGCGGGGTAATCCCATCGCACGGACACATCGACGCTCAAGCCGGCCTTCCGTAGCGGTGCAGCAATCTTCTCGAGCTGATCCGCGTAGTGCTGGCGTCGGTTCTGCTCGGCTTCGACGATGCCGCCCTTCAGATACGCACAGGCGTCTGCGGAGAGCCGCTCGGTGATGCCGTGGAACAGCTCGAGCTCTGCGCACGATGCACGCGCGAGCTGGGCGCCTTTTTCAACGGCAGGAAGCGACTTCGCATCGGGATCCTTTACCGCAACGAGTATGCGACGAAGCGCGCGCATGAACGTCTCCTTGTCTGTTTGACTCCATGCTGTTCCCGCGGGCAAAGCGCGAAAATACGAAATGTTCCATAGCGGCTAGTGTCATGTGCGTGTCCGCCGTCGGGATCGAACGCGTGAACGCCAGGAGATCCACGTAGGTCCTGGCGCAGGCGCGCAAGTAGTCGCATCTGAAGTTCGTTCGGGATTACCGGTTGGCGCAGCTCGCCACGAAAGCGCGTCATTCCACGGTTTCGTGCTTGCGCCCGGGCGAGGCGAACAGGGTTGTTGTGGCGCGTGTCGCGGCCAGATCGAGCAGCAGGAAGGCAAGCGCTGTGCCGGTCATCGACAACGAGCTGAGCCCGAGCGGCCCGTAGAGCAATACCATCGGCAGCAAGGCCTCAGGCAGTTGATCGAGAAGCGGAACGCTCTTGCCACTTTCGTGTCCCAGCCGCCGCTTCACGAAAGACGAGCCGAGATCGCCTGCAAGCGCGAGTAACCCGAATGCCGCGCCCGTCATGAAGCCGGCACCGACCCATTCGCCAACGGCGGCGGCAGCGAGCGTGCCGGCCAGCAGACCTCGCCAGGTCTTGTGGGATCCGAAAACCGGTCGGTGGTCAGCGAAGGCGCGGTGTGCATCGATGGGGGCCGCCTAGCGCCGGCACAGAACTCGCGCCACGAGAACCGGTGTGGCGTGTGCGGCAACGAGTAGTGCAAGCGCGGGAAGGTGGACGAGCTGGTGCATCATTGCCCAACATGCGCCTTGCGACGATGCCGCTTCTGCGGACGGGTCGCGATGATCGCGACGCTACCATTTTCGAGCCATACGCGGTGCGCCGCAGGGCACTCGGGCAACTACGTAACGCCCGTGAAGTTCGAGCCGTATGCGATACGCTCAGGTCGCCGGTCGTCAACCCATACCGGGTGCTTCGCAGCAAATGGCTACCGCTACGGAGTGTTGCGTAGGGCTCCGGCTGAACTTCGTATTGGCCCCAGGTGCCCGGGGCGGGAAGCTGCCGTGCATCGGAGGTGCATATGAAGCCACATGCCCGCCACGTCGCCGTAGCGACTCTCATTGCACTCGTGCTCCTCATCGTGGCCACTGTTGCGGCACGTGCGCAGGACTTCTCGAGTTACTCCGGCGCCGAGCTTTACCACCGCTTCTGCGCAAGTTGCCATGGTGACGAAGGCCGCGGGGACGGCGTGGTGGCGCCGAGCTTCAATATCATGGTCCCGGATATCACGCGCCTCGCCCGTCGCAACGGTGGCGTTTTCCCGGCCGAGCAGGTTCGCAGAATCATCGACGGCACGAAGACGGTGCCGCCGCACGGCTCCCGCGACATGCCGGTGTGGGGTTTCGAGTTCTACGCCCAGAACGCCGACAAGCCCGATCCCAAACGCGCAGCCGACGAGATGATCGACCGGCTCACCGGGCACGTGCGCTCGTTGCAGAGGGAGTGATCCAAAAAAGGGCCGCACCCTCGCGGATGCGGCCCATCACAGGTTCGAACCGATCGACGGGGCGGCTTAGAAGTTCGCCCGGACGCCGAGCCGGTAGAACCGGCCGAGCGTGTCGAAGTAGATCGGGTTGGTGCCGCCGTTGGCGTTGGCGCCGTTACCCGCCGCGACCGGAGGATCGCGGTCGAACAGGTTGTCGATCGTCGCAAAGACCTGGAAGCTCTTTGCCGGACCGACATTGTCGAACTGATACGAGCCGGACAACCCGAACACCGCATAGCTCGGCACGCGATTGGTGCTCAGCGTGGCGCCGCTCAGCAGCGGGCCGGTGAGCGGCGGGAACGTGCCATCCGGGTTCGCTGTGGCGCCGCGGTAGTTGAACGTGCCGTGGCTCACGAAACGGCCCTGGCCCGTGAGGCTGAGCGGACCATGGGTCCACGTCGCCGTGAGGTTGCCCTGCCACTTCGGCGCCGGCTGGTAGTCCGTCAGGAAGTTGTTGGCCGTACCCGTCTGGCCCACCACGTTGTATTCCGGTAGCGTCGGCAGCGTCTGATAGCGCGGGGCGCTCCTGGGCGTC
>JADGHX010000311.1 GCA_019683695.1 Steroidobacteraceae bacterium | reverse complement strand
CGGCTCTGGTCCAGTCCGTCGTCGAAAATCGCATCATCCGCGAGTTCGATCTCTAGGTACTTCCCGTCGCGGTCAATGCGGTGCGGGGATCACGCTTACAGACATCGAGCGCACGACCGAGAATCCCGAGGCGGCGAAGCGAGCTGTTCCGCCAGGGGCGCGGTGGCTCTATGCGGTGCGGCCGCCGCGGCCTGCCCCCCGCGAGCGCCGTCGGGTGCCGGCCTATCGCTCTGACTGCCACCTGATGCAGTTTGCGATTGGCTGGAACGTCGCGCCAGAGCGGCGGGCGATCGTACGACTCACGGAGCGATTTCGTGGGGCAGTGATCGGTGAGTTGCTGCGACTGAAGACTGGTGGCGCTTCAGTCAACTGGACGACAGCTTCCCGCGACGTGCGTGAGGCCGTCGCCGACATGACCGGCAAGGACGCGAATGGTGATGCACTGAAAGGGCCGCGTCGTCACACGGAGTTCTTCGCGTGGTTCGTAGACAACCAACCGACACGCCTGCTTGTGTGGCGTGGTTCGCGCGCGTTCGATGCCGATGAGCAGGAGGCAATCCTGCTCGCCGCCGCGCGCGACGTGTCATGGGCACCGGCGGGCGAAGATTCCGGCGAGTGGAAGGTACGGCTTGTTCCTCTCGATCGGGCGGTACCTCCACCTCCTGGATTCGATGGACAAGCGAAGGTCTGGGAGTCGGTGACACCCTATGTTCCTCCGCGACATTTGCTTCGCGGCGGGAAAGCGCGCGCGCGAGTCGATCCCAGAACAGATCCGGCGCGAGGTTCAGCAGCGAGGGCTCGCGCCAGATGTCGAGGTCGAGCTCGACGGAGAACCTATTTGGGTATCGGTGCACGTACCGCGACGGGAAGCGAACAAGCTCGGGTTCATCGGAGATCGCCGAGGTCAGATGGTCCGCTTGCGCTTCGCCGAGCCGGTCGTCGGTCCGATCCGTCTTGGGCACTCCAGCAGCTTCGGCTTGGGACTCTTCCGCCCTGCCGGTGGATCCGACGAAGTATCAGTGCCCTCACTGCAACGGTGACAGACAGCTGACCCTGCGCGAGAACGTCCGCGCCCAACTCCGCGTGCTGCTCAAGCGCATCCTGCGCAAGCACGGCTACCCGCCGGACAAGCAGGAGAAGGCGACGCAGACCGTGCTGGAGCAGGCCGCGCTGCTGTCGGCGGAATGGGCGGTGGTATGAGAGAGGGGCGCCTGACCACAACACGCAGCTAACGGTGCTTCGCCGCGGCTGATGCTCGCGTTAGGGGACGCGAGGGCGTGCCGTGGATATTTACGAAACCGCAGTGCTCGACTATTGCTGCGCGCGATGAGTGGGAGTTCGCGCTTCCGGGCTTCGCTGTTGGTACCGATCAAGCCAAGTTCATCGCGAAAGCACAGGCATTCCTTCGCCAGCATCTGGACCATGTCGCCATCGCCAAACTGAGGCTGAACCGACCGTTTACGTCGGATCTCGGAGAACTTGAGCGCCTGCGGAGAGCGGAGCGGGGGGGGCCGGAAGACATCCAGCGCCAGAGGACGCTCAGGGTTTGGGGCTTCTCGTCCGTTCGCTTGTCGGGATGGACAGAGCGGCAGCCAAGGAAGCATTGGCGAAGTTCATCAACGGAAAGACGCTGACCGCGAACCAGCTCGAATTCGTAAACCTCATCGTGGATCACCTGACGGAGCACGGTGTAATGGACGCGGCAAGACTCTACGAATCGCCGTTCACGGATCTCACGCCGCATGGACCTGATGCGCTGTTCAACCAGGAGCTCAAGGCCTCACTTCGGCGCGCCAATTAAGCGCCAGTAGATGAATCGGAGTCGACGCAACCCATTGACTTATTGGTCGGGGTGACAGGATTTGAACCTGCGACTCCTACGTCCCGAATGAAATCGGATGACTCTCCGCTCATCGACACAGGTGGTCGATTGTAGTCGGTAGAATGTCGGGAATATCTGCATTCCTATTGAGATTCACCGAAATGGGTGACACTTTTCCAATTCCTACTTGTCAAAGCGGTTGGTACAGTCACCAGCGCGGAGACCAAGATGGGAACCAGA
>JADGHX010000129.1 GCA_019683695.1 Steroidobacteraceae bacterium | reverse complement strand
GACCGCGCCTGCGGAAGCCCCTCCCGCCGAACCCACCAACACGGCGCCCACCCTCGAAGGGAATCCGCCGCTCACGGCCACCGCAGGTGTGCCGTATACATTCAAGCCCACCGCATTCGATGCGGAGGACGACGAACTGACCTTTTCGATTTCCGGGCTGCCGGACTGGCTGACGTTTGACGAGGCGACGGGCCAGCTCTCCGGTATGCCCGAGGATGGCAACGTCGGACTGACCGGCGACATCGAGATCACCGTCACGGACGGCCAGCTCCAGAGCTCCATTGGCCCATTCCGGATCAACGTCGCCCCGCGGGCCACCCCGCCGGCGGCGAACACGCCGCCCACCCTCTCGGGCTCGCCCGCGCCACTCGTGATGGCCGGTCAGCAGTACATCTTCATTCCCACCGCGGCCGATGCGGACGGCGACGCACTCACGTTCTCCATCGCCGGCAAGCCCTCATGGGCCAAGTTCAGCACCACCGACGGCCAGCTGGTCGGAACGCCAACCCGCGCGCAAGCCGGCCGGTATTCGAACATTCGCATCAGCGTGTCCGACGGCAAGGCGACCACCTCGCTGCCGGCGTTCTCCATTGACGTGCAGGCGCCGCCCAACAACGCACCCGTGATCCGGGGCACGCCACCGGCAACGGCAACCGTCGGCAGCCCCTACACCTTCCAGCCCGAAGCGAGCGACGCGGATCAGGATACGCTTGTCTTCTCCATTCTCGGCAAACCCTCCTGGGCCAGCTTCGACACGAAGACGGGCAAGCTCTCGGGTACACCCACTCAAGCGGGCACCTACGCGAATATCCGCATCAGCGTCAGCGACGGCATCTCGAGTGCGAATTTGCCCGCATTTTCGATCCAGGTGAGCGCACCGCCTTCCCAGCCGACGAATCACGCGCCCACCATCAGCGGCACCCCGGTGAAGACCGTGACCGCGGGCAGCTCGTACTCGTTCACACCCAAGGGCGCGGACGCGGACGGCGATACGCTCACGTACTCGATTCAAAACAAGCCGTCGTGGGCCACTTTCAGCACCAGCACGGGTCGGCTTGCCGGCACCGCGGTAGCGGGCACGTACGCGAACATCCGCATCACGGTGAGTGACGGCGCCGCATCGGCATCGCTCCCAGCCTTCACCATCACGGTGACCGGCAGCAGTGGCGGCGGCTCCCCGCCCCCGCCCACTAACACACCACCGGTCATATCCGGCACGCCGGCAACGCAAGTCGAAGCGGGCAAGACGTACTCGTTCACGCCGAAAGCAACCGATGCGGACGGAGACACACTCACCTTCAGTGTGCAGAACCTGCCCTCCTGGGCGACGTTCAGCATCGCCACTGGCCGCGTATCCGGCACACCGACCGCTCAGCAGGCGGGCACCTACTCGAACATCCGCATCAGTGTGAGCGATGGCACAACGAGCGTCTCCCTGGCGCCGTTCGCCATCGAGGTGACTGCGCCTGCCGCAACGCCGCCCACCACCGGATCGGCGCTCGTGAGCTGGATTCCGCCAACGGCGAACACCGATGGCTCGCCGCTGCAGAACCTCGCGGGCTACCGCATCTCGTATGGCGTTTCCTCATCCAATCTGGACAAGACCGTCCAGATCGCAAACCCCGGACTCACGTCATACCTGATCGAGGATCTTGCCGCAGGCACGTGGTACTTCACCGTGCGGGCCTACACCACATCAGGGGCCGAGAGCGCGCCGTCCAGCGTGGTCTCCAAGACGATCCGGTGAACAAGCCGCTGCGCGGGCCGGGACACGCTCGTGTTCCGGCCCGCCCGGCGCCGAAAACCCCGCAAACGTCGCGAGCGCTCGCGGCGTTCGCAGTCCTCTCGCAGAAATCTCAGACGCGCTTCAGTGCCGCATCGATGCGCGCCAGCGTGCGCTCACTGCCGAGCAGTTCGAGCGTCACATCGATGGGCGGCGACACTGTGCCACCGGACACGGCCACGCGGATCGGCTGCACGATCTTGCCGAGGCCCACTGTCTTTTCCGTGGCCAATGCATGCAGCGCATCGTGAATCGGCTGCGCCTTCCAGTCCGGGAGCGCGGCCAACCGATCACGCGCGTCCTGCAGGAACGGCGCGCCCTCTGCGGAGAGATGCTTCGCGGCGGCCTTGGGATCGATCGGCACGTCATCCACGAAGAAGAAGCGGCTGTTCTGCGCCATCTCCTTCATCGTCTTCACGCGTTCGCGCTGGGCCAGGATGATGCCCTCCAGCAAGGCGGTGTTGTCGCTCGCGAGCCCGAGCCGCTGAAGCTGGTACTGCAGATGCGGCACCAGCTCCGCCGGGCTCATGCGCATCATGTGCTGCTGGTTGAGCCACAGGAGCTTTTCCGGGTTGAACGCGGAGGCGGCCTTGTTCACATCGTGAATGTCGAACAGCGCGATCATCTCCTCGCGCGTGAACAGCTCCTGGTCCCCGTGAGACCAGCCGAGCCGCACGAGATAGTTGAGCAGCGCATCCGGCAGATAGCCCTCTTCCTGATACTGCAGCACGCTCACGGCGCCGTGCCGCTTCGAGAGCTTCGCGCCGTCCGGCCCCAGGATCATGGGCACGTGCGCATACACGGGCGGCGTGTGCCCCAGCGCACGGAGCATGTTGATCTGCCGCGGCGTGTTGTTCAGATGGTCGTCCCCGCGGATCACGTGAGTGATGCCCATGTCCATGTCATCCACGACCACGGAGAAGTTGTACGTCGGCGTGCCGTCGGAACGGGCGATGATGAGGTCATCCAGCTCGGCGTTCTGGAACGTGACGGGGCCATGGACGAGGTCCTCCACCACCACGGTGCCTTCGAGCGGATTCCTGAAGCGGATGACCGGATCGACGCCGGCGCGGGGCTCCGTGCGATCCCGACACACCCCGGTGTAGCGCGGCTTCTGCTTCCGGGCGATCTGCTGCTCGCGCATCTCATCGAGCTCCTGCTTCGTGCAGTAGCACCGGTAAGCGGTGCCCTCCGCGAGCATGCGCTGGATGACCTCACGGTACCGGTCGAACCGCTGGGTCTGGAAATACGGACCCTCGTCGTGATTCAGGCCGAGCCACCGCATGCCTTCCAGGATCACGCGCACGGCCTCGTCCGTGGAGCGCTCGCGGTCCGTGTCCTCCACGCGCAGGATGAACTTGCCGCCCATGCGTCGCGCATGGAGCCAGCTGAAGAGCGCCGTGCGCACGCCGCCGACGTGCAGCATGCCGGTGGGGCTGGGAGCGAATCGAGTGACAACGGCCATGATGGGAGCACACCCGCACAGAAGGGGCGCGCATGTTACCCAAGGGGCGGGCCGGTCGCGAGGCGGAAACAGGGAGCGGCGGCGCTCCAGTAATTAGCCTGCCCTGTGCCGCCACAGGGTATGTGACGTGCCGGCCGTGGGCGGTCGGAGGGATCGCCTTCCACCAGCAGGCGCCACCAGTCGGGAGCGCTCATCGGATTCAGTGCTGGGGCGATTGCCGTCCGGCGCGTCGCGCCTTAGACTGCGCGTCCTTCCCGGGGGACGGTTAGCTCAGCGGTAGAGCACTGCTTTCACACGGCAGGGGTCACTGGTTCAATCCCAGTACCGTCCACCACTTACACTCGTTGCGGACAAACCGGGGACAAATTCAGTTTGTCCCCAGCAACTCCTGCCTGCTGAAGGTCGCAGTGCCCCGACTTTCACACGGCAGGCGGTCACTGGTTCAATCCCACTACCGTCCATGACTTCCTCCTCATCCGCTTTGGCCAGGCGCAGTCACAGGCGTCCCGGGCTGCGTCTGTGCGCTTGGGCTACCCACCACAGGCTTCGGCGCGGCGTTCAGCGCATTCATGAGGCATATAAGAGGAGTGTGGTCCCGAGAGCGCCCCCAGCCACGCATGCGCAAGATGGCGGCCCGAGCGCTCCGCCCACAACTGGGGCCGGGCAGCACTCACGCGCGGCTCGCCAGCCCCAGCCGCACACCCATCGCGATGAACAGCGCCCCGAGCGAACGGTTGAACCACGACCCCAGGCGTGTCGTCGACCCGAAGCGGCTCGCGAGCAGCGATGCTGCCCAGGCGACGAACAGATTCCACGCCGTCCCCAGGCTGTTGAAGATGACCCCGAGCAGCAGGAAGGCCTGAACCTTCGTCGGGCTCTCCGCGTCGATGAACTGCGGCACGAAGGCGAGGAAGAACAGCGCGACCTTCGGGTTCAGCACGTTCGTGAGAAAGCCCTGCCAGAACACCGCGGCGACCGACACGGGCGGCACCTCCGTTTGCGACACGTCCATCGCGAGCCCTCGCCGCTGTCGCAGCATCGAGACGCCCATGTAGAGGAGATACGCCGCGCCAACCCACTTCACGACCGTGAACGCCGTGGCCGACGACGCCAGAATCGCGGACAACCCCAGCGCCGCGCACGCGATGTGCACGAAGCACCCGAGGCCGATGCCGAGTGCCGCCCAGATGCCAGCGGAAACACCCCGCGTGACCGAACGCGTCAGAACGTACAGCGAGTCCGCCCCGGGAGCGATGGCGAGCAGCACACCGGAGAGGACGAACAGCGCGAGGTCGTGAGTCCCGAACATTGCCCGAAGAAACCTGTGCGGCAGGACACGGGCATGTTACACAGCCGTGAGGAAACGAGCGGAGCCGCGGATGCGCCGAAGAGCTAACCCGGAATCGACGACATCTTCACGGCTCCGCCCGCAAGACGCAGTGCAATGACTGTTCGACAACGGGCCGGGTTCCCGTCCGCCCGTTCAAGGCCAGCCACTCGTTCCGAAGTGCGATCACTGCAGCGGCGGCCAGCGAACGTGGAGCGCCTCGCCGCTACTCGTGAGCACGGCCGACACCGCGTAGTGCTCATGTTCGGAGTGCACGCCGCGCGATGGCATGACAGGACCCGGAATGCACCATCACGCCAGTGCTCAGCCCTTCTGATACTCGAGCGCAAACGTGGGATCGCACTCGTATGGGTACACATGCTCTCCGGGCTGCCGCTTCCACGCGATGAACCGGGCCCCACGGTTGTCGAGCACCTCGGGGTCTTCGAATTCCTGCGTGGCCATGAGCGTGTTGCCGTCGGCACTCAGCCTGAAGCGCTCGATCACGCGCACCTTGTCACTGTGGGTGAGCCCGTTGTTCGTGATGGTGGCGGGCTCGAGATGTGTGGTTTCCACGACGAGGGTGTCCCCTTCCCACCGGCCGGTGGAGAAGCCCACCTTCGAGAGCGGGTAGTCCGGGCCGGGCTGCGGCCGGCCGTCCATGAACACGATGCGCACGAGGTCGAAGTACTCGAGCTTGATGATGATGAATTCCGTGCCCTGGAAGATCTCGATGGGGAACGGGCCCTGCATGGCGTACACGATGGAGGGCGGCTTGCACGCATTGCTGAGCTTCATGTCATCGCGCGGATTCCAGCGCTTGGCGGCCTCGAGCGCGTGCGGCTTGACCTTCAGCCCGCCGAACTCACCCGCCGGAAACTCCGCGGCCCCCGTGTCCTCGAGGATCACCGTGTTCGGCGGCAGCTTGCCGAGGAGCACCTTGTCCTTCGGGACACCCCCGGCCAGATTCCAGAATCCCGACAGATCCGGCTTGCCCGCCGCGGGCGCCGGCAGAGCGGCGAGCGCGAACACACAGGCCATTGCGGCAACCCACCATCGGGGCAGCGCGTTTCGCCGCGTGACGGCGAGATCCCGTTTCACCGTAGCGCGCATCATGATCAACCCTCCGGCGTGAACGGCTTGCCCACCTGTTCGCCATTCGCACGCTTCGCGCTACGCAGGCGTGCGTATTTCGAGCCATCGCGGGCGGGCCAGCCTTCGATCGTGATCGTCTCCCCGACCTGCAGACTCTGAGGCGTCCAGCCACGCCGCCGGAGCACCGAGGGTGAGTTGGTCTCGACCTTCCACTCCTCCGTCTTGCCGTCCGGCGTCTTCACGGTCAGCCGGATGAGCCCATGCGGATTCACGAAGTGGAACTGCGTGACCACGCCCGTGAGCGTGACCGACTTCTGCGAATCGAAGAACACCGCAAAGGAATGATGGGCCTGCACCGGCGCCGCGAACAACGCACCTGCCCCCACCACAGCGGCCGCCACACAAGCCGGCATCGCTCGCATCAACCTTGAAAATCGCATGGGCCCCTCCTTCGAACGGACCGATTCTGCCACGAGGCGCTCGCGACGGTGGGCGGTCCGGCACCGAGCGCCACGTTGAGGGCGCCGGGTGCCCGCACGCGCACACTCCGGCACGCACCGTGGCAACCTGTTTATAGTGCGGACGGTACGGAACAGGCCTGTGAAGGGGGGCTGTGATGACGCATTCCAGACAGAAGAAGTACAACCGGCGCGACATCATCAAAACCGGAAGCACTGCCGTGACACTCGGCATGCTCGCATCGGCGTTCGGTGCAGTCCTGCCCCGGGCGACGCGCGCCGCAGAGAGTGCAGCAGGCGTGAACTGCCTGACGATTCTGTACCCGGCAGGAGCCGGTCTCACGTTCGATGCGGACTACTACCGCGATCGTCATCTCACGATGATCATGAAGCTCTACGGCGACAGCATCCAGCGCATGGAGCTCCGAAAGGTGGCCGCGGCGCCCGCGCCCCCGGCCAACGATGCACAGCGCTCGCCTGCGCCAGCCTTTGCGGCAGCCATCAACATCTGGATCAACGATCTGGCGGCGTTCACCGCGAATAATGAAAAGCACGGCAAGACGCTGACTGACGATGTTCCGCACTTCACGAACAGCCAGCCCGTGATCCAGTTCGACAAGGTTCACGGCGAGGACGGCGCGCCGCGCTCGGCGCCGAAGGTGGGAGACAGCTGCCTCACCATCCTCTACCCCAACAGTGAAGGCGTGCGGTGGGACGTGGACTATTACCGCAAGGGCCATATGCCGCTGATCATGCGGCTCTACGGCGAGAAGGCGATCAAGCGATTCGAGCTGCGCAAGGGCGATGCCAGCATGGCCGGCGGCAAGCCGGACTACATCGGCACGGTGAACATCTACATCGCGGACGCGAAAGCGTTCGAAGAAGCCGGCCGGCAGCACACGCAGACGCTGGTCAACGATGTGCCGAATTTCTCGAGTGTGCCTCCCGTAGCCTTCCCCACTGTGATCCACGGGGTCGGCTAACCGGGTTGATTCGCGCACGAGCGGCGCTCGCGTTTGCCGGGGAAGGTCCGCGCGGCTCTCTCCGGCAACTCCTGCGCGATGACATCAGCGGTGGCGCGTTCGATCTGACAGGGCCGAGTGAGTCGCTGATGTCACGGAGCCGACTGCGGGCTTCGGCTGGCCATGCCGGGAGCACGCAGGCGCGTGCGTCTCAGCATGAGCCTGCCGGAAGCCGTGGCACCGCGTTTTGTCGGGTGCGCATCGCCATGAGAACCACGTATCGCCCCCATTCGGGGCGCGCCAGTCGCGGCGGCGCCTTCGTGCGAAACGAACCGGGCGTCGGGCCCGACTGCAGCCAGGGCGCGCCGTGCCCGGACCAGAGGACCCTGCCGTTGCCGTTCATGACGCCACACCCTGAACCGCCTCTGGCGTGGCCGGTGCCGCAAACCCGAATCCCACGCCCACCAGCATCAGCGCGGTGATCATCGTGGCCGCAGCCGCGCTCGCGACGCGCGAGCGAACAGGGGACTCATCGAGCGCGCGACTATCGTTAATCCAGAAGAACACGGTCGTACTCCCAAGGTGAATCGGTGGATCGGGGCGGGCTCGCAGCAGCCCGTTCGGACTCGCCTTCGTCTCCGGCCCCGGGGAATCCGGTCACCGGGGTATCGCACCGCGCGCCGGCGGCGGCCTTGAAGGCTTGCACCGGGTACACGCGCAAAAGCGGTAGAATTTGGCTCAACAATTCCAACAAGACGCACCTGTGGGAGGTCGCGTGGAACAGGGCGCAGATCGACCGGTCACCCAACTGCTCGCAAAGTGGCGCGGCGGAAACGAAGCCGCGCTCGGCGAGCTGACCGCGCTCATCTATCAGGAGCTGCGCGCTCTCGCCCAGCGGCATCTGCGGCGCGAACGGCCGAACCACACCATCCAGCGCACGGCCTTGGTGCACGAAGCCTTCGTGCGGCTCATCAACCAGCAGTCGGTCGACTGGCAGAGTCGCGCACATTTCTTCGCCCTGGCCTCGAATCTCATGCGTCGCATCCTCGTGGACCATGCGCGCGCCCGGCTCGCCGAGAAGCGCGGCGGCGGTGCCGCGGTCGTGAGTCTGGACGAGATCATCAGTCCGCTCGATGCCGAGGACGCTGGCGCACCCGGCTCGGCGCACGTGCCGGAACCGCAGCACATCGATGGCGAGACCGACGACGATGTTGCGGCGATCGACACTGCGCTCACGCGCCTTGCAAGCCTCGATGAGCGGCAGGCGCGCATCGTGGAGATGCGCTACTTCGGCGGGCTCACCATCGAGGAGACCGCCGAGGTGCTCGGCATCTCGGATGCCACCGTGAAGCGCGAGTGGACCCTGGCGCGCGCCTGGCTGCGCCGGGAGCTCGCGCACGGCGCCTGATCCCTTTCAGAGCGGCACCGTCGTGGACGACGTTCGCTGGCAGCGGGTGAAGGAGCTCTTCTCCGCCGCGCTGGAGCAGGAACCCCACGCGCGTTCCGCATTCCTCGATGCCGCCTGCGGCGGGGACGCGGAGCTGCGCGCCGAGCTCGACTCGCTCCTCGCCTCACACGACAGCACTGGCGATTTCATCGAGACGCCGGCCGCGCATCGTGCGCTCGGGCTGGCCGAGGAGCGCGAGCCCCAATCCTGGATCGGCCGCCGTGTCGGCGACTACCGCATCGTGGAGGAAGTGGGCCGCGGCGGCATGAGCGAGGTCTACAAGGGGGTTCGCGATGACGACGAGTATCACAAGGAAGTCGCCATCAAGGTGCTGCGCCGGGACTACGGCACGCGCTCGCTGCTGAAACGCTTCAAGGTGGAGGTGCAGATCCTCGCCACGCTGGATCACCCGAACATCGCGCGCCTGCTGGATGCCGGCAGCACGGAGGACGGCCTGCCCTACCTCGTGATGGACTACATCGAGGGCCAGCCCATCGACGAGTATTGCAGCACTCACCGGCTCGGCCTGACGAAGCGCCTCGAGCTGTTCCGCGCGCTCTGCACCGCCGTGCAGTACGTGCACCAGCACCTGATGGTTCACGGTGACCTCAAGTGCAGCAACGTGCTCGTCTCCAGCCAGGGCACCGTGAAGCTGCTCGACTTCGGCATCGCGCGGCTGCTGAACCCCACGCCGGCGCTCAACGTGGCGGACCAGAAGCTCACCAGTTTTGTCGCGCTCACGCCGGAATACGCGAGCCCGGAGCAAGTGCGAGGCGGCGCCATCACCACCGCGAGCGATGTGTACTCGCTGGGCGTGATGCTGTACCGGCTGCTCACGGGCGTGCTACCCCATCGTGTGAGCGGCGAGTTTTCCTACGACCTCGCGACGCAGATTCTGCATTCGCAGGCCACGCCGCCCAGTGTCGCCGCCCGGCAAAGCGCGTCAGCCGACATTGCCGGGTTCGCGCGCCAGCTTCGGGGCGATCTCGACAATATCATCCTGATGGCGCTCGAGAAGGATCCGGCCCGCCGCTACGCGTCCGTGGAGGCGCTCGAGGAGGACATCCGCCGCCATCTCGACGGGTTCCCCGTGCGCGCACGCGCCGCCGGGTACTTCTATCAGCTCTCGAAATTCGCCGGGCGACACAAGGCCGGTATCGCGGCGGTGTCACTGCTCATCGTGACGCTGGCAGGAGGCATCATCGCGACGAGCTACATGGCGCGGGAGGCGTTTCGCGAGCGCGAGCGCGCCGAACGGCACTTCAACGAAGTGCGCAAGCTTGCCAATACGCTGATGTTCGACTTCCACGGCGCCATCCAGAACCTGCCCGGCGCCACGCCGGCACGGCAGATGCTCGTGGAGAACTCGCTCAAGTATCTCGAAGCGCTCTCGGCCGAATCCGGCAACGAGCCGGCCCTGCAGCGAGAGCTGGCGGCAGCGTATGAGAAAGTGGGCGACGTGCAAGGGGGTTTTCGCACGTCGAACCTCGGCGACATTCCCGGTGCGATCTCCAGCTACCGGAAGGCCCTGTCGATCCGCGAAAGTCTGAGCAAGGCGCAGCCCGAGGACCGGGAGCTGCGGCGCGAGCTGCTGCGCAATTACGGGAAGCTCAGCGAGATTCTCGCCGGCCAGGGCGATCGCGCCGGGTCCATGGAGGCGACGCGCGCCCTCGTGAAACTGGCGCAGGCGCTTTCTGCCCTGCCCGACGCCACGCTGGCGGACCGGCGCAACTTTGCTTCAGCGCTCGGCAGCCTCGGATTTCAGCTCTCGCAGTATGATCAGGCGGGCGACGGCCTCCTCTTCCTGCGCCAGGCCATCGCGATGTACGAAGCGCTCTTGCAGGAGGCACCAGAGGATTTCGAGCTTCGCCGGCTGCTCAGCATCCATTACGAACGCGCCGGCGAAGCGCTCATGACCTTCACGAGCAACTACGCCGAAGCGTTGCGGATGTACACGAAAGGCCTCGAGATCAGCCACCGCATGGCCGCCGCCAATCCGCAGGACGCGCGCCTCGCCAAACAGGTGGGCTACGCGATGCTGGGCGCCGGCAGTGCCCTCATGCGGCTCGGCCGCCCCGGGGAGGCCGCCGAGCATCAGGCAAACGCGGTCACCACATTCCGTGAGGCGCTGATTGCGGACCCGAAGAACGATGTCGCGCGATTCGACGCCGCGCTCGCGCTCGAGGAAGCGGGCGCAAGTTGTATCGCGCTGAACGATCTGCCGACCGCGGAGCGGCGCTTCACCGAGGCGCTCGCGGCGCTCTCCTCCTCGCCCCGCATCGCTTCACCCGAGCCGAGCAACATGAAGACCCTGCTCGGCGTGACCTACTTCCGCCTGGGGCAGGTGAACGCGCGGCGGGCCGCTCGGGGCAGAAGCTCGGCGGCGTTACAAAACGAGCTGTGCTCGGAGGCGCGCCGCTGGTTCGATCTCAGCGCACCCATTCTGGAAGAAGCGGAGACGTTTCCCTCATGGCACGCGCTGGCGCGGGGGAAGCGACAGCAGATCCCGAAAGAGCTGGCCGGCTGCACCGATCTTGCAATGACTGCACGATGATGGAAGCGCACATTCACCGTGCTCAACGGGATCGCACCGAAACGGCGGAGACATCCGGAGATGCCGCGCCGGCTCGCGCGACGGACGTCGCCATTCTCGCGTTGCCGGAGACCTCCGCGTCTGTCATCTACGGGATGTACGACCTGTTCCTGTCTGCCGGCCGGGACTGGGGCCTCGTCGTGCAGGGCAAGCCAGGTCCGCAGTTCATGCGGCCCATTGTGGTTTCCCGGAACGAGGGCCCGTTCGAGGCTGGCAACGGCGTGCTGATCAAACCGCACGCGAGCCTCGCGTCGTGCCCGCCCGTGGATCTGGTTTGCATCCCGGAGCTGTTGGTGCCACCGGGCGAGCCGCTCGATGGGCGCTTCGATGTGGAAGTGGACTGGCTGCGCCAACGGTATGAATCCGGCGCGACCCTCGCCTCCGCCTGCTCGGGCGCGCTGCTGCTGGCAGAAGGCGGCTTGCTGGACGGGCAGGAAGCCACTACGCACTGGGCCTACTGCGACATCATGCGCCGGCGCTATCCGGCGGTGCGCGTGCGGGAGAAACGAGCGCTGGTGATTTCGGGAGACGCGCAGCGGCTCGTGATGGCCGGCGGCGGTGTCTCCTGGCTGGACCTGGCGCTGTATCTCATCGCGCGCCATGCGAGCGTGGAAGTGGCCATGCAGACGGCGCGCCTCAACCTCATCACGTGGCATGACATCGGCCAGCAACCGTTCGCGCACCTCGCCCACTCGCGCCAGACACAGGACGCCATCATTGCGCGCTGCCAGGAATGGATCGCCGAGCACTATCACGAGCCGGCCCCCGTGGCTGGCATGGTGCGCTTGAGCGGCCTCGCCGAGCGATCGTTCAAGCGGCGCTTTCAGCAGGCCACGGGCATGGCGCCGCTCGAATACGTGCATACGCTGCGCATCGAAGAAGCCAAGCAGATGCTCGAAGCCACCGAGCTGCCCATCGAAGCCATTGCGAACGAAGTGGGTTACGAGGACGCCAGCTTCTTCGCGCGCCTCTTCCGCCGGAAAGTGAACCTCACCCCCGCAGCCTACCGACGCCGGTTCAGCGCGATGCGCCGCGCGCTACAGCGGCATGATGTGCCTGACACCCGAAGCGCCGCTCCGGCCCGCGCACGCTCAGCCGATTAGCTCTTGGCGCTTCCATCCGAGCACAGTCCAGGGTGATCTGACGTAACCCTTCGGCTTGGCGGTGCTTGGGTCGTGCCGCGTTGACGGCGATTTGCTTCGTCTGCGAAAGCTTGCTTTGGTAGGGCGGCGAGCGGACGTGCGAGGGTGTGACGGGAGCTTCCGGCGCGCGAGGCACGCAGCCGCCCGCGCGTTTCGTAGCCGAAGCTTCTGAGTAACTCGCCCGCCGCTCCCTCATTCAGGCGAGCACCGGGCGGCGCCCATCAAGTGCACCTGTCCAATGCGTGCCGGTTGCGAGCGGCACACCTTCGCGCGGCCGATCGCCGCCCAACCGAAGCAAGAGCTTTTCGCAAACGAAGCAAACAGCCCCAACGTGGCACGATCTGCAGCCCCCTTGCGAACGAAGGCGCATATGCGCGACCGGTTACGTCCCTGACCGGGGCAGCGTCGTGCGGAGTTGCACGCCGTCGTGGTTGCTCAGCATTTCCGCCACCCAGTCCACGAACACGCGCACCTTTCGGGAAAGGTGCCGCTGCCGCGGATAGACGATGTAGAGCGGCGCAGGGTCTGGAAACCAGTCGCCGAGCACCAGCTCGAGTGTGCCCCGTTCCATGGCTTCCTTGAGAACGAATGCGGGAATGCGCGCAATGCCGAGCCCCGCCTCGGCGGCCGCGACGTAGCTGTTCTCGTCGTCGAGGGCGATGTGCCCGCGAAAGGATGCCTGGACACGCGTTCCGTCCTTCGTGAACACCCACTCCGACACCTCGTCCGTTCGCGTGGAAAACCGGTTGATGCAGCGGTGATGCCGGAGATCGTCCGGATGCGCAGGCTGCCCATGCGCGGCGAGATACGACGGGGCCGCGCACGTCGCGAAATAGAGAAACCCCACACGGCGCGCGACATACGCCGACTCTTCGATCTCGCCGCTCCACACCGCGCAATCGATGCCTTCTTCGATGAGATCCGCGCGGCGCTCGCTGCTGGCGAGCGCAAGCTCGATGTCCGGGTAGCGCGCGAAGAAGTCCGGCAGTGCGGGAACGAACACCGAGCGCGCCATCAATGTCGGCACGTTCACCCGCAATCGCCCGGACGGCGTGCCGTGCTGACGCGCGAGGGATTCCTCGGCTTCGCGCACCTCCGCGAGGATGGCGAGGCAGCGCTCGTAGTACGCGAAGCCATCTGGCGTGACGCTCAACTGTCGCGTGGTGCGGTTGATGAGCTTCACGCCGAGATGGGCTTCCAGTTTCTGGATGAGCGTGCTCGCCGTGGCTTTCGGGATGCGCAGACTGTCCGCCGCACGTGTGAGGGCGCCGGTCTCGACGACGCGAACAAACACCTCCATCGCGTGCAGCTTGTCCATCGGAGATCGTTCAGGATGGTGAATAGTGAGTTCGCGGCGAGCCCGCTTGTCGCAGCGTGCCGGGATCATAGACTGCGCTCGTGACCCCGGGCATCTGTCTCGCAGGGAGACAGGCCTGCATGAACGACGGGAGAGTTATGAGCAAGCTGATCGGAACCGTGTCGGATACCACTTTCGAGACGGATGTGCTGAAGGCAGACGTGCCGGTGCTCGTGGATTTCTGGGCTGAATGGTGCGGCCCCTGCCGGATGATCGCACCGGTGCTCGAGCAGTCCGCACCGGAGTACGAGGGCCGCCTGCGGATAGCGAAGATCAACATCGACGAAAACCCGCAAACCCCCAGCCGCTACAACGTGCGCAGCATTCCGACGCTGATGGTGTTCCGGGGTGGCCAGCCTGTCGGTGTGAAGGTGGGCGTGTTGAACAAGTCGCAACTCGGCGCGTTCCTCGATGAGCATCTGGAGGCGGCCACTGCGTGATTGCCCGGCCAGGGCTGCAACGCAATCAACGCTCACTTGCCTCGCGCCCGGCCGGGGCGGCGGGGGGGGGGCGCCCGGGGGGGGTTATAAAAAAAAAC
>JADGHX010000128.1 GCA_019683695.1 Steroidobacteraceae bacterium | reverse complement strand
ATCTTGTAGTCGTGAAACGTGTAAGGCACGCGATGGCTGTCGAGCCACGCGCGCGCCTTCTTCATCGTGTCGCAGTTCTTGATGCCGTACAGTGTGATCGTCACGTCTGCCTCAAAGCCGCAGGAAGGCGGCCGCGCTGGGGCGGCCACCCGGAAGCGCCGCGATCAGCGCCCCTTGTAGTTCCTTGCGACGAACGCCGAGAGCGCGGCGAGCTCCGCGTCCGTGATCTCGGTCTTGCGGAACGGCGCCATCATCAGCAAACCCTGACGCACGAAGACCGAGACAGCCTCGGGTGAGAGATCCGTGCGTTCCAGCAGCACGGCCGGCGTCTTCCCGCCGTACTTCACCTGCAGCGACTGGGTGCCGGGATGGCCGGGCCCCGGGGCATGACAGGGCGCGCACCAGCGCTCGTACACCTTTTCCCCCGAGATCGCGGATTGCGGCTGCCCGGGGGCATCCGCCGCATACGCCACGGATGCGAGCGCACCCAGAGCCGAAAGCAGCAGCGTCGAACGGAGCAGGGACGTGCGTGAGCGCGTCATCTCAGGTCTTCCTCAGGTGTTTGGGCCACACGCCATAGCGCCCGGCGGAAAGGATGCCGTTGGGATCGATGGCGTCCTTGAGCGTCTCGCGCAGCCGGCGCAACGCGTGGTTGTTGAAGGAGTACGTGTCCGCGACCAGATCCTGATACACGGCGGGCGCGCGATACTCCGCCCAGCCGCGCTCGGCCGCGAGCCGCACCCAGGTCTCGAAGGCATGGCGCATCTTCGCGTTCATCGCCTTGTCGCGGCCGATCGGGAACATGATCAGGCAGACGAGCGTGCGCTCCCAGCACGTCATGTACACCGGGCCCGTGATCCCGAGGTTCTCGCCGTTCGTGACCTTGGGCAGGTTCTCCGCGTAGAAGCGTTTGAACTCGAGCAGCGATTCGCCGGTGCGCGGCACGATGGGCGAGAACCCGATGTGTCCGCCCGCGGGATCGGGGGCGCCGGGATTGCGCCCCAGCATCGCGAACGTGGAGAGGTTGGGGATGCCGAAATTCACGAGGCGCACGCGCGAGAGCTGCTCCGGGGTCAGCGGCGTGCGGAACAGCTCGCCCTCGACGAATTTCACGCCCGGGATGGCGGTGAACTTCGCCTTCGCGTAGTCCATCTGCGCGCGCACAACTTTTTCCGGGCCGTAGATCGGTACCTGGATGGTCCACGCCGCGCTGCCCGCGGGGCCGCGGCCGCCCTGGAAGATCTGCGTCGAGCCGTTCACGACGTGCTGGTTTTCCAGCAGGTTCAGCGCGTCGAGCATCGGGATGATGTCTTCCTCGCGCTCGGAGGTCGCCATCGAGGACATCATGGCCTCCGGCCGCGGCATCAGCCAGAAGCCCATCTTCGTGACGACGCCGAAGTTCGATTGCCGGAAGAGCCCGTCGACCCAGGGGCCGTACCCCCAGCGGCTGTGCTGCCAGGATTTCGAGTTGGGCAGCGCGCCCATGCCGGTGCGCACGATCTCCCCGTTGGCGAGCACCACCTCCATGCCGCAGTGGGCACCGAAGTGGTCGCGGAACGGGTAGGCCGTCCAGCCGGCCCCGCCGTCGAGCGCGTTGCCGATCACGCTGCCCCAGCCCGGGTCCGGCGGATCGATCCACAGATCGAGCCCGGCCTTCGTGATGTGCTCATAGAGATCGAAGTAGCTGACGCCCGGCTCGACGAGCGCGTAGGCGTTGCGCTCGTTCACTTCGAGCACGCGATTCATGCGCTTCAGATCGAGCACGACGCTGCCAGAGTAGATCGGCGCGGAGCCGCCATACGCGAGATTGCGGCCCGTGGAGATGGGGTAGAGCGGCACGCGATGCTCGTTCGCGGCGCGCACCACGGCCTGCACTTCCTCGACGGTGGCGGGCGCAACGGCCGCGGAGGCGACGCGCTCCTCGGGCTCGCCCCAGAACGGGGAGTAGGCGTCCCGATAGAGCGCAACATCCTCCTCGGAGGTGAACACCCACTCGGGGCCCACGGCATCGCGCCAGGCGTCGAGCGCGGCATTGAAGGCGGCGGGACTCACATTGGGCGGTATGGCCATAGGCGGACTCGGTGTGCAGCGGTGGTGAGATCAGGTGGCAGCGATGATCCAGGACGTGAGCAGTTGCGCGCCGGGCGGCAGCGCCGGTTCGAGCGCCGCGTCGCTCGGCCCGAAACGCTCGGGCCGGGGATTCTGGCGATGGCGGGCCAGCGCCTCTGCGATAGCAGCGGGCCATTGCGGACCGGCGCGTGTCAGGTCGCGGGCCGACACTTGCGCGCGCTGCGCGCCACGCAGGATCGAGTGCTCGGTGCGCCCGTCCGGATAAAGGATGTGCTCGCCGTGAAAGACGACGCGCAGACCGCGACTCAACGCGAGCTGCTCGAGGCAGAACAACGCGGACCGCGCGGTGAGCCCTGCGATGGGGACCGGCCGTTCTCTCCACGCGGGCCCAATTTGGTGCAACCACACTTGCGTGATGTCGGCATCGGCCATCGCCTGCACCTGCGCGCCCGTGCTGGCAAGACGTGCGCCGACACTACGAGATGCGGCGTGGCGCCGGTCCACGAGAACCGCATGGATATCCGTGCGAAGGGGCCATACGCCCATTGCCGTTGCGGCATTCACCGGGCCTGCGGCAATGACGGGCAATCCGGTGACGGCGGCGACCTGTAGGAATTCACGCCTGCTGGTCAATGTCTTCCCCCCTTCGTGACACGGCCGGAAAGGTCGCGCGGCTCGTGCCGGTGCGCTTCTTTTCCGTTCGCTTCCGGCCGGCGACCGGGCGGAAGGGTCACCCTTCGGTCGCTGTGCCGTCAAGCGGGAATGCGCTCGTCGCGGGAACGGCGCCGGGCCCTTTTCATGAGCGAACCAGTGCGTGAACACAGGTGTGCAAGCACGGCGGGCGCACTCGGCCAGATGATCTACTCTTGGCCGGGGTCTCACGAAGGAGAGGGGCAGTGTCGACGCGTAACTACAAGCCGTTGCAGATGCATCGGATTCCCTACACCGATCTGACGGAGGAACAGGTCACCCAGGCACTGCGCCCCACGGCAAGCGGTCCGGCGAGCCGGTACCCGCTGTCGAATGTGCTTGCGGGCAAGCGCCTGAAGATCGTGACCGACGCGGGCGGCCCGACACTCGAATACCACTTCCGCACGGGCCGCGAGCTCGAGTTGTCCGAGAACGGGGGCAAGCGCGTGAAGGCGGGCTATGGCGCGCTCGAGAGCCGCAACCTGGTGCTGGTGTCGCACATGATTCCGGGCACGCAGCGCGGCTACAAGCTGGTTGTCGATCAGCACAGCCGCCTCGCCACGGTGTTCGAGGTGTACTTCAGCGGCTATGCCGAGCAGGAGATCGCGGCAGCGAAAGCCGCGAACCGCGAGCCGCAGTTCAAGAACGGCCGCCGCAACCGCGAAGCCCAGCGTCGCATCTGGTTCGGGTATGTCGAGGGCGATGGCCCGGCGCCCACCGCGCGCCACACCTTCACGAACCGCATGGAAGGCAAGGGCATCTACTGGCGGCAGGACAACGACATCGAGATCCTCGAGTTCTACCTGTCGATCCTGTATTCCAACTTCATCGAGCTCACCCGGTTCGGCGGGGAGATGACGGTCTGCGCCCCGTCCGACTACATCATGGTGAGCGACCACCAGTTCATCTACTCGCGTATCGAGTGTGAGTTCTCCGGAACCTACACGCTGCAGATCGTGGACCTGTTCGACATGACGCAGGCCGGCGTGCGGCTCGGGCTCAACGAAAAGGACGAGCTCGAGTACTACATGTACACCGGACAGGGCGAGCTCACCGGCCAGATCGCCACCTTCGAGGTCTTCGGCAACAACGGTGAGACCCGCGGCCCGCGCCGCGTGTATCGCCCGATCGAGACCTTCGATGTGATGACGGACGACGAGGTGAAGGAGCAGGTGCTGAACCATGCCCACGCGTTCGGAGATGGCAAGGGCAGCGGCGCCGCCGGCATGGGCGGCTACAAGAGCGAGCGCATCACGCACTTCGCGGGCAAGAAGCTCACCGTGCGCATGGACAACGGCGGGCCCGTCATCGATTACGAGTTCGTCGATGGCGGCAAGCTGAAGTGGCGCTACGAAGGCGACAGCCACTGGCGCGAAGCCTGGTACGAGATGTACGAGCCCGACGACAAGCTGTACTTCTTCGCCCATCTTCTGGATGCCGAGTTCCCGCGCTCCTGCGCCATGGTGGCGATCGACCTGAAGAACGGCCTCTCCACCGTGGTGAAGGGCACGACCGGCACGCCCTTCCGCAACAACGAGACCACGCCGACGTACTACTTCGGCGTCTTCGAGATGGAGGGCGCCCCGACGCCGCCTACGTACCTGCGGCACGGCTGGACGGACGAGATGGTCGGCGAGGCGGTGACGTGGAACTACCAGCCCGGCAACCCGGGCCTCACGTCCATGCATTTCTACGCCACGCCCACCACCTATTCCTGGATCATCTTCCAGCCGGATGGATCCGGCGGCATGCAGTGGAGCTCGCCGGGCTGGTATTCGAAGCTGCGCGATGGCGTGTACATCATGGCGTGGGTGGAAGAGGCGTGTAACGGCACGCTGGGCGTCATCTGCTTCAACAAGCGCACGATGCACGATGCCGGCTTCGGCTATCACGTGGGCCGCAACGGCCTGAGCTTGAGTGTGGTGGGCGCCCGCGCGCGGCATGCGGGCAAGTTCGACATCAAGAAATACATCGGCCTGAAAGGCTGAGTAGGGAGGCACGCATGACCGCACACACAACCCAGCGCAGCCGGCGGGCGTTCTTTCTGCAGGGCGGGGCGGTTCTGGGTGCTGGCGTCGCGAGCACGGTCGGCGCCGCCGCGCTGACACCGGCCAATGCGAAAGCGCCAGACGAACACTCGAAGAACCTGCAGCAACAGCTGAACGACTTCGCGAACCGCGAGGCCATTCGACAATTGCATCTGACGTTCACCTCGCGCCTGGAACATCAGGCCTACGAGCACCTCCCGGATCTCTTCGACGAGCACGCCCACGTGCAGCTGAGTGGCGTGGCAGCGGCCGGCAAGCCCGCAATCGCGCGCCTGTTCGCCGAGCAGTACCGGAACCAGCAGGCCCCGGTCATGCACGGCGCGTACCGGCCGAACGCCTTGCAACAGAACGACGCGCTAACGCTGAACGAGAGCGGCTCGCACGCAAGCGCCACCTATCACGTCGACGTGCAAGTGAACACGCCACTCCAGGGCGACTGCACGGCGGCTCAGATGGCGCGCCTGCAAGGCCAGATGGCCGACTGCCGCTGGGAATCCGGCCGTCTCGAAGCAAGCTACGTGAAGACGCGCGGCGAATGGAAGATCGCGTCGCTTCGCTACCTGCCCTCGTAGCCTGCTCGTGAAGGCTTCGGAAACGCCGGGCGGCAAGATGTTTGGCGCATGCGGGCGCGATGGGCCGTGCCGGCGAGCGGAGGCGCGCGCAAGAGGGTCCTTCGGCGGCCGTCTCGGCCGCCGCGTTCCCCGCGTGAAGCGCCGCGCGACGACACCGATTCCTGGCACACGCGCATGTGGCCCGGCATAACGAGAACTCGATTCGCGAACGATCGGCAGAACACACAGCCGGAGTTGCGGCTGACACGCGTAGCGCCCCACGGGCCGGTCAACGAGCAGAGGGGTGCGCCTGATCAGAAGCGCGCTCGCGCCGCACAGGCGTATCAGCGAGCGAAGGAGGAGTGTCGACGCGCGTTCGCGCCGCAGAGACCCATCAGCGGGTGGAGGTGCGTGCAAGAGGGTCCTTCGACGGCCGTCTCGGGCGCCGGCGTTCCCGCGTTAAGCGCCGCGCACCTCTGCACGGATTCTTGGTTTGCCCGCATGTGGCGCGGCGTAGCGGGGAGGCCGGGACCGCCGAAAATCGGCGTCTTCGGCGATTTTCGAAGCGCGCCCGAGTAGGCCGCCGAGGGACCCTCTTGCACGCGCCTCCACTCGCCGGCACGGCCCATCGCGCCCGCACCCGCTCAAACAAAGTTCCGTCTCCCGATCCGCTGAAGCAGCAGATGGCCGCGCGCCATTGCACGCGATCGCGCGCAGCTACACGCGCATGCCCCCGTCCAGATCGATGCAGCGCCCCGTCATGAAATCATTCTCGACGATGAACTGCGCGGCCTGAGCCACCTCATCCGGCGTACCCGGTCGCTGCAGCGGCACCGAGCGCAGAGCCTTCTCGAGCAGGTCCGGACGCATCGTGGAAACGATGTCGGTCGCAATGAATCCAGGCGCGATCGCAGCGGCCCGGATGTTGAACCGCGCAAGCTCCCGCGCCCACACCACCGTCATCGCAGTGACCCCCGCCTTGGCAGCGGAGTAGTTCGTCTGCCCGGGATTGCCGTGCCGGGAAATGCTCGAAAGGTTCACGATGACCCCGCCGTTGCCCGCCTGGATCATCCGTTGCGCCGCCTCGCGCCCGCAGAGGAAGACACCCGTGAGGTTGACGTCGATCACCGCCTGCCACTGAGCCAGGCTCATCTTGTCCACGACGGCGCCGTCCTTCACCTTGACGAGCAGCGCGTCGCGGATGATGCCGGCGTTGTTGATCAGGATATCGAGCCGCCCCGCATCCCTCACGATGGCATCCATCGCGCGCGTCACATCCTCTTCCTTGGCCACGTTCACCGTGTGCGTGCGAGCGGTGACGCCAAGTGCGGCGCATTGCTGGCGAGTTTCCTCGAGTGCCTGCGCGTCCACGTCCAGCAGCTCGACATGCGCACCGTGCCGGGCAAAGCGCAGCGCAATGGCAAGCCGCGCCCGGCGCCGGTGATCACGGCGGTCTTGCTCTTCAGTTCCACGACCCCTCCTGCGGGATGATCCGATCGGCCGTATGCTGGCAGATGCAGCGCGCAAATGCGCAGTCGTGCAGCGAGGGATGCAATTTCTGGGGGTGAATCCGCACGCCGGGGCTTGGGACGTGGCGGCCGGCAGCGTACTATCCTCCGCCGCAGCATCATCATGGATGGAGGCAGGATGAAAGGGCAGGTTCGCGGCGGAATTCTGATCATTGCGGCCTCGGCGCTCGCCGCGTGCGCATCGAAGGCTCCGGTCGACCCCGCTCCGACGGATTCCGGCGCGACGCTCGCATCGCCCACTGCCGCAGCTCCATCCGATACATCAGAGCGTGTGGCAAAGACGCGTGCGCTCACCGGCGGAGCAGAGGCCAGCGCCACCGCTTCCGCGGACAACTCGATCGCCTCGAGTCGCAAATATCGTCGCGTGGTGAAGAACGGCGAGGAATACTTCTGCCGGCGCGAAGGCGTCACCGGTTCCCGCGTGCAGAGCGTGATGACCTGCCTCACCAAGGCGCAGCTCGCAGCGGAAGTGGCCAACAACCAGGAGATCATGCGCCGCTTCCAGAGCGGGCCGCGTGAAGCGCCCCTGCAGACCACCGATCCCGTAGCGATCATGACGGAACGGTCAGTCCAGTAGGTGTGGCCGGCGGCCGTGTGAGTGCACGGCGCGCCCGTTTCGCGAAAGCCGTTGCCGGGGAAGCGGCAATTCCCGACCATGCGCGGGGCGCTTAAGATTCCGGAATGATGTTCAGCACGGGTTGCGATTTCGCGCACAGCATCCGCATCGGAGTCCGCGAGCGCATTCCGGAGCGCTCGGCTCCGTGACGCGCACGCACGACGAATTCGACTACATCATCGTCGGTTCGGGCTCCGCCGGCGCCGTGGTCGCGGCCCGTCTCAGCGAAGATCCGCACGTTTCCGTGCTGCTGCTCGAGGCGGGCCGCAAGGACGATCACCCCTTCGGGCTCATGCCGATTGCGTTTCCGCGTGTGGCGGTGGCCCGCGCGTACGTCTGGCCCTTCGAATCCGAACCCGAGCCCGGTCTCGACGGGCGCCGGCTGCCCGCCTGGCGCGGTCGCATGCTGGGCGGATGCTCCTCCATCAACGCCATGATCAACGTGAGGGGCCACCCTCTCGATTTCGATTCGTGGCGGGACAGGGGGCTCGAAGGGTGGGACTACGCGAGCGTGCTGCCGTACTTCCGCCGGCTCGAACGAAGCTGGCGGGGCGCGAACGCGTATCACGGCGCGGAAGGTCCGGTCGCCATCACGCCGGTGGACTACCCGGGCTCACTGTTCCTGCAGTTGCAGCAGGCCGCTGCGAACATGGGCTTGCCCATCCGGAACGATCATCACGCTGAATCGCCGGAGGGTCTGAGCCGCATCGAGCTGACGGTCGATCGTGGCGCTCGCGCCAGCACGGCGCGTGCGTACCTGTGGCCGGCCATGGGGCGCAGGAATCTCACCGTGCGCACCGGGTCGCAGGTCACGCGTGTGATGCTCGACGGGCTGCGCGCCACGGGCGTGGAGTACGTGCGCTCCGGCAAGCGCGAGGCGGCGCGCGCGGCGCGCGAAGTGATCCTGAGCGGGGGCGCTTACAACTCGCCGCAGATTCTGCAGCTGTCGGGAATCGGGCCTGCGGCGCATCTCGAGGCGGTCGGCGTGAAGGTGGTGCACGACCTGCCGGGCGTGGGCTCGAACCTCATCGAGCATCCGAACCTGCTCAATGTGTTCCGGGTGCGCAACCGCGCCGGGTTCACGAAGTATCTGCGGTTCGACCGTGCGGCGCTGGCGATGCTTCAGTGGTATCTGTTCCGGAACGGGCCGTTCACGACGGCCGGTTCGGTGGCCAACCTCATCTGGCGCACGCGGCCGGAGGTTCGCCGGCCGGATCTGCAGATCATCTCGGTGGCCGTTCACCAGCACGCGCGGCTCTGGTTCCCGCTGCTCACGGCGCCTCCGGAGTATGCGGTCACGGCGCGCATCGGCGCGCTTCATCCGCAGTCGCGCGGGTGGGTGCGGCTGCGCTCCGCGAATCCGCTCGATGCCCCGCGGTTTCAGTTCAACATGCTCACGGAACCAGCGGACGTGGACGCGATGATCCGCGGTCTGGAGCTTTCCCGGGAGCTGTATTCCCAGCCGCCGCTGCGTGACATCGTTGCCGCCGAGCTGCTGCCCAGGCCGGAGGCGCGCTCCCGGGCAGACATCGTGGCGCACCTGCGCAGAGCGGTGGAGCATCGTCATCATCCGCTCGGGACGTGCCGCATGGGCCCGGCAAACGACCCGGATGCAGTGGTGGATGCGCAGCTGCGCGTCCACGGCATCGAGAACCTGCGAGTGGTCGACGCGTCCGTCATGCCCGACGATCCGTCGGGCAACACCAATGTGCCCACCATCATGATCGGTGAGAAGGCGTCGGACCTCATCCGCGGGAGAAGCCTGCCGCCGGCAGAGCTCTGATCCGCCGCGACCGAGCGCGAAGGCTTCCGCGCATGTGCGCGCCGACTCCTTGAGGCAAGCACCACGCATACGGCATTTTGTGGGCACCGGGCATCGGCACTGCCGGCTGGCGCCAACGATGTTCGCGGGTTAGGCGGGCGATCAAAGCGGACGAGGTTTGCGTGAAGCGCGAACACGCCGCGAGGGCTTTCGTACAATCCGCCGTGCTCCGCGCAGTCCGCGGAATGCAAGGCACGCGGGTGAAAGCCGGCTCAAGGGGCAAGCGCATGGGTCGAATCAAGACAATTGGCGGGTCCACGCTCATCGCATGGTGTCTCGCCACGGGCGCCGTCGCCGAATCGGGCGCGAGCTCCGGTGCCACCGCACCCGCGCAGAGCGCCGGGCCCGATCACGCGGCGGCCGAGCGGTGCGCGGGATTGCAGGCGCCTTCACACCGTTGGCCGGATTCGACCACGCGCATCACGAGCGCCAACTGGCACCCTGCGGACTCAAAAGTGAGCACGCAAAGCGGGCCGGTAAGTCTGCCGGCGCACTGTGAAGTCACGGGCATTCTGCGCGAGCGGACAGGCGAAGACGGCCAGCCCTATGCCATCCGCTTCCACCTGCGCTTGCCGGAGGCGTGGAATCAGCGCTTCTTCTTCCAGGGCGGCGGGGGCACCAACGGTGAGCTCGGGGATGCGCTGGGGCCCATCTCGATGGGCACGCCGAACGCGCTTCAGCGCGGATACGCGGTGGTCTCGCAGGACTCGGGACACGACAACGCCCGCAATACCCTTCCCGAGCGGGGCGGGCCGGTGGCGTTCGGATTCGATCCGCAGGCGCGTGCCGATTACGGTGGCGCGTCCCTGGAGCCTGTGGCGCAGGCGGCGAAAGCGATCCTTGCGGCGTACTACGGACGCGGGCCCGAACGCTCCTATTTCGTCGGCTGCTCGAAAGGCGGGCAGGAAGGCATGATGTTCGCGCAGCGCCATCCCGAGCAGTTCGATGGCATCGTCGCGAGCGCGCCGGGCTTTTCGCTGCCCCGCGCGGCAGTAGCGGAAGCGTGGGACATCCAGGCCTTCGCCAGTCTGATCCCCGGCACGAACCCGTCGCCCGACAAGCTGCCGGCCACTTTCAGCCGCGAGCAGTTTGCGCGCGTACGCAAGGCGGTGCTCGCGGCATGCGATGCAGATGACGGAGCGCACGATGGCATCACGGCGAACTGGGCCGCGTGCGAGTGGTCGCGCGTTGAGCCTCAACTGCAGAAGGAAGTGTGCAGCACGTCTCCTGACTGCCTGAGCGCGGAGCAGGTGAACGTCATCGGGCGCGTATATTCCGGAGCGAAGGACAGCAAGGGCCGATCACTCTACGCGAGCTGGCCGTTCGATGGCGGAATCGGCAGCGATGGCTGGCGGGTGTGGAAGATCGGACCGGCAGGCGGGCCATTCCCGGGCATCAACGTTGCGATGGGCGCGCCGGCGCTGGCGGTGCTCTTCACCACGCCGCCCACCGTCGTGCGCGCGGATCTGTCGGAGGCATTCCGATTCGCATTGCAGTTCGACTTCGACCGTGACGCGCCGAAGATCTACGCGACACACGGGCCGTTTACGCACTCCGCGTGGGACGACGTCGCGGCTCGCTCGACGGACCTGCGCAAATTCCGGGCACGAGGCGCGAAGATGATCGTGCCGCACGGCGTTTCGGACCCGGTGTTCTCCATCAACGATACGGTCGCGTGGTATCGCGAAGTCGATCGCTTGAATGGCGGGCGCGCGGCGGATTTCGTGCGCGTATTCCCGGTGCCGGGCATGGCGCACTGCTCGGGCGGACCCGCGACGGACCAGTTCGATGCGTTCGATGCGCTCGTCGCCTGGGTGGAGCGCGGCACACCGCCAGACCGGCTCATCGCCACCGCCGGCCCGGCGAGCCCATGGCCCGGCCGCACGCGGCCGCTGTGTCCGTATCCGAAAGTGGCACGGTACAGCGGCGAGGGCAGCCTCGAGGACGCGACGCAATTCCGTTGCGAGTGAGCGCGGAGCACGACGCTTGCGCAGAGCGCGGGCGGAAGGGGCGGCTCGCGCTCAGCCCGGCACGGCGACCTGATGGGTCGACTTCACTTCTTCCATCACGAAGTACGTGTGCGTCTGGCTCACGCCCGGTAGTCCTGCGAGCTGCTCGCCGAGAAACCTGCGGTAGGCGTTCATGTCCTTCACGCGCACCTTCAGCAGGTAGTCGAACCCGCCGCCCACCATGTGGCACTCGAGCACTTCTTCGCAGGCGAGCATGGATTGACGGAACCGGTCGAAGGTCTCGACGTTCGTTTGCTGCAGGTTGATGGTGATGTAGGCGAGCAATCCGAGCCCGAGGCGCTCGGGATTGAGCTTCGCGAAATAGCCCTCGATGTAGCCGGCTTCTTCCAGTCGGCGCACGCGCTCCAGGCAAGGCGTGACGGTGAGATGGACGTCCCGTGCCAGTTCCGTCACGGTGATGCGGCCATCCTGCTGCAGGCGGCGAAGGATCTGCCGATCGATCCGGTCGATTCCGGGAGGCTCCGGGCTGCCGGATTCGGGGCGCCGCCTGCGTGATCGGAAGGTTGTTTTTCGCATCTTCAGGACCGAGGGAAACCGGTGCACCTGCGCGGGACGGATGATCCGCTCCAGCCGCGTGTGCGGGCTGGTGCAAGCGGCCTTCAAGTCGACGCGTGCTCGCGCGCTATTACACGCTGAGCCGTTCCGGGGCGTCAACGGACGCGCGGCGTGGATGGCAGCTGCGAACGCAAGCGATCACTGGGGATCACTGGGGTCGCCCACCGGCGCGAACGCGCCCGGCCCAACCGCTTTTGATCTCGCGTGTGAACTCGTGCGCGCGATCGTGGCGCCGTTCGGAATGCGGCGCGTGGTTCGGTGAGTTCCGGTGACTTCAGCGGCTCGCTCCGGCAATGACCTTGTCGTTCTGGCGCCGGCAGTGCGCTTCGTGCACCAGCGCGCTGGGCGGCCGGAGCTCATGGCCGCAGCAAATTTTTCTGCGAAATGCACGGAGGAACGCGCCCGGCATGAACTTTTGCTCCGCCCGGCGCGCATCAAGGCGAACTTTGCTCCGCGCGCGTCGCTACGATCCGCCGGTCTCGATGGCACATGATCCGACACAATCCGCGCAGGCGAGCATGGCGGAACCTGCAGGCCCGATGTCGTCTTTCCCTTCGGGCAGCAGGGCGAGGCTTCGCGTCACCCGCAAATTGCCACCGGCGAACCGGGCGCTCGCCGGCGCAGACAGCCTGGCCGAGAACGAGCGGCGCTCCCTGCAAGCCTTGCTCGAGAACTACGTTCGTCATGGCAGCGGCCTGGGCGTGGAATGGGTCGAGCACGAATTCGGCTGGCCACGCGGCGTTCTGGATCTGGCGCGACTGGAGATTTTCGAGGGCTTCCAGTGGGCGTGCCTGCAAAGCCGGACGGACAGCAGCATCCTCGGAATCCGGGCGGCCGATGGCGCAAACGTGTTTTCAGCGCGGGCCATGCGAACAAGCGGCGTTACCGTGTGCAGCCTGCGCACGGAGTCACTCGCGGAGAGGCTCGGCAGGACGAGGCGTTTCGTGGTCGCGGAGCTTGCGGGCAGCACCAGCTTCTGCGTTTCCGTATTCGCGCATCGGCCGCCGACGACGTGGCAGCTCATCGAGCAGCGTGTGATGAAATGCGATGTCGGGCGGGTTACGGCGCGCGGCGCCTGATCGCCGTGTCATCCCAGGCGCGCAACCCGGCCGCGTGAATGCCCGGGCTCCCCAGGAGACGCCTTGCCTGCAGGGCGCGCTGACAAGCCCATCGACCGCGCACCTTCCTCGGCACGATTGGCACGCTCACATCGCAGGTGGTCACCCCGCTGCCGGGTCCGAAGAACGCGAATGGCTCATGTAGCTTCGGGCAGGCGAGATCCTGAAGTCAGGGCGCGCAGCACGCGGCTACTCCCACACCAGCGGTGCGCTCGGCTCGGGTGCGACGGCGCCCGATGAGTTACGAGCTTCGATGGCCGCCGAGAGCTCCTCACTGAGTGCCTTGCCGCGCGCGAGCTGCTCATCTCTCAGCTGGTTTGAAATGTTGCGCAGCTCGCCGATGGCGATGTCACTCATGCTGTCGGGAATCCCTGTCGCGAGCGCGGCCCGGATCAACGCGTAACCGCCCACGGCGTCCTGCTTGCCGCCGCTGCCCGCGGCATACATGCGACCGAGATTTACCATCGCGGGCCCGTAGCCCTGCGCGGCCGCATCGGTGAACAGCTCGCGGGCGCGTGCATGATCCTGCTTCACACCCATTCCTTCGTCGTAGAGAGTGGCCAGCTTGTTCTGGATGTCCGGGTCGCCGTGCGCGAGCGCGGAGCTCAGCAGGGTTGCCGCCTCTGTGTAGCTCCGCTGCACGCCGAGTCCATAAAAGTACATCGTCGCGAGATTGCTTACGCCGTTGTCCGAGCCGTGTGAGGCCGCGCGACGGTACCAGTCGAGCGCGGCGGAGTAGTCTCGCCGCACGCCGCGGCCTTCGGCGTACAGCACGCCGAGGCGATTCATCGCTTCAACCTCGCCGCGCTGGGCTGCGCGCGTGAACCAGTAAAACGCTTGCTGCGGGTCCGCGGTAACGCCAAGGCCCTCGTCGAAGGCTACACCGAGCTCGTACATGGCTCCGGGGTCGTGATTCCGGGTAGCAGCCTCGTAGAGCTGGATCGTGACATCAGATGTATCCGCATCGGACGGTTCCGATGGCTGGATGCTGGCGCTGGCGAGGCTCGTTCCACCCAGCAGCAGACCGGTCGCAAGCCATACACGCATGTTCATGAAACTCTCCTTCGTCGTATCAGTAGTCTCGCTGCGGGGTGCGGGTTCCCGTCAGGTCGCAAATTGGCGGGTGAACGTTGCCGTGTGACTGCCAGAAGGGCGGGCGGGTGTTTCAGCGGTAATCCGGTGGGGGAATGGTCGAGCTCACGGACGCGTGTCCCG
>JADGHX010000017.1 GCA_019683695.1 Steroidobacteraceae bacterium | reverse complement strand
TTTTATAAGAGCCTGGTGTGGTGGCGGTCTCTGCTATTTGCGAGCAGCGGGGGCGCGCGCGGGCCGGCACGAGCCGATTCCACTGCCGCGCGGGATCACTTCGACCTCACCCGGCCCGAAATCGAGTCGTTCATCGACGACGTGGCCCAGCACCACGATCTGAAGCGCGCGGAGGTCAGGAAGCTCCTCGCCAAGGCCCGCCCCCAGCCGCGCATCATCGAGCTGATCAGCAAGCCGCCGGAGCGAGTCATCGCGTGGTGGGAGTATCGCCAGCGCTTTCTCACGGAGGACCGCATCGCCCTCGGTGTGCAGCTCTGGCAGGAACAGCGTGAGGCGCTCGAGCGCATTGCCGCCGAGCGCGGCGTTCCGCCCGAGTACATCCTCGCGATCATCGGCGTGGAAACGAAGTACGGCCGCATCACCGGCGGCTTCCGCGTGCTGGACGCGCTGGCGACGCTGGCGTTCGACTATCCGCCGCGCAGCGCCTTCTTCCGCAAGGAGCTCGAAGAGTTCGTGCTGCTCTCACGCGAGGAATCGCTGGACCCGCTGAAGACCATGGGCTCCTACGCGGGCGCCATGGGCAATGCGCAGTTCATGCCCTCGAGCTATCGCCGGTATGCCGTGGACGCGCAGGACGACAAGCGCCGCGACCTGTGGACGGACTGGCCGGATGTCTTCGCCAGCATCGCGAACTACTTCAGCGAGCACGGCTGGCAGACCGGCGCGCCCGTGCTCGCCGAGGTGAAACTGGGCCCGGACCCCACGTTCACGATCGACACGAGCAATCTCCAGCTGAATGAAACCATTGCCAGCCTCGCGCTGCAGGGCGTGGAAACGCTGTCGGACGCCCCGGGCGACACGCCCGTGATCCTGATTTCGGCCGAGCAGCAGGATGGCCCGGCGTATCGCGTGGGCTTCCGCAACTTCGAAGTCATCACGCGCTACAACCGCAGTGTGCGCTACGCCATGGCGGTTCACGATCTGGCGCAGGCCATCGCGCAACGTATGCACGAGGGCACACATTGATGCCGGTGCAGCGCGCGCCGGCTCATTCGCGCCATTCGCCGCGCCACGAAGCCGATCCGGTGTCCTGTCGATGAAGGCGCTGCGGGGTTCATGATCGGGACACTCCGGCGTACAAGACTCCCCGGAGTCCTGCTCATCACGGTGCTGCTCGCGGCGTGTTCGGTCACGAGTCGGCGGGAACGGCCACAACCCCCGAGTCCCACACCGCCGGTCATGCAGCCGGTGCCCCCGCCCACGGCACACCCGCCGAAAAACCTCGAGGACATTCCGGACGCGGTGCCCCGGTTCGAGCCGCGCAGCAAACGCGGCAACCCGCCCTCCTACGTGGTCCTCGGCAAAAGATACAAAGTGCTCGACACCGCGGAGGGCTACGTGGAGCGCGGCGTCGCATCCTGGTACGGGCCGAATTTCCACGGCTCGCTCACGTCCATGGGCGAAAAGTACGACATGTACGCCATGACGGCGGCTCACAAGACACTGCCGCTGCCGGCGTACGCGCGGGTGACGAACCTTCGCAACGGCAAGAGCGTTGTCGTGCGGATCAACGATCGAGGGCCGTTCGCGAAGAACCGCCTCATCGACTTGTCGTACGTTGCCGCCGCGAAGCTGGACATGCTCCGCGAGGGCACGACGCTCGTCGAGGTGCGTGCGCTGACGCCGAACAACATCGATGCCCTTTCGCGAAATGAGGAGACACCCCCGCAGGAGCTGTTCGTGCAGGCGGGCGCGTTCGCAGAGGAAAGCAACGCCTATCGGCTTGTGCAGCGGTTGAAAGCAAATGGCATCGACAGCGCCTTCGTGCAGTCCCCGCTCGATGGCAAACCCCGCCTCTTCCGCGTGCGTGCCGGCCCGGTAGCGAGCGCGGCGGAGTTCGACAGACTGATCGCGCGGCTCAACAAGCTGGGCGTTGAGGACGCGTTCCTGGCGCTGGACTGACGGCGGCGCTGCTACAATCAGTCATGGCCGAACCCTTCCCGCTCTGCTACCTGAACGGTGAGTATCTGCCCATCGATCAGGCGCGCATCTCGCCCTTCGATCGCGGTTTCCTGTTTGCCGATGGCGTCTATGAAGTGATGCCCGTCTACAAGGGGCGCCCGTTCCGCTTCGACGCTCACGCCGAGCGGCTCACGCGCAGCCTCGCCGCCATCCGCATGGAAGATCCGCACACGCGTGGGGAATGGCGCGACATCATCGCGAAACTCATCGAGCCCAACGGCAAGGTGGACCAGTACGTGTACTGGCAGGTGACCCGTGGCGCGGAACGCGGGCGCAACCATGTGCCGCTGCCGGTCATTCCGCGCACCGTGTTCGCCTTCGCAGCGCCTTTCCCGGTGGCTGGCGCAGAGGCTCAGCAGAACGGCGTCGCATGCATCACCGCGCAGGACACGCGCTGGGCCCGATGTGACATCAAGTCCGTGGCATTGCTCGCGAACGTGCTTCTGCGTCAGCTTTCCGCTGACGTGCGCGCGAGCGAGACCATTCTGCTGAGAGACGGGGAGCTCACGGAGGGCAGCGCTTCCGCCGTGCACGTAGTGATCAACGGGGAGATCCTCTCCCCGTGTCAGTCGCACCGCATCCTGCCGGGCACCACGCGCGGAGTCGTCGAGGAACTCGCGCAGCGAATGGGCATTCCACACCGGGCAACGCGCATCAGCGAGGCGGAGCTGCGCGGCGCGGACGAAATTTGGCTGAGCTCCGCCGGGCGCGAGCTCGTTGCCGTCACTACGCTGGACGGCCGCGCCGTCGGGCAAGGCAAGCCGGGACCGCTCTACCGCCGCATGCGGGACGAGCTGGAGCGCTACAAGACCGAGCTGGCCGCACAACCCTGGTGAGTGGCATGACGAGTGAACAGCAGCAGCTCCTCACGTTTCCCACCGACTACCCGATCAAGGTGGTCGGGCGGCCGTCGGTCGAGTTCCGCGCGCGCATTCACGCGGTGGTGATCCGGCATGCGCCCGATGTCGAGACGGAGCGCATCAGCGAGCGGCTGAGCGCGAACGGCAACTTCCTCTCGATCTCGTACACCATCCGCGCCGTCAGCCGGGAACAGGTCGAGGCCCTGGCCCGCGAGCTGTCCGCGAGCGAAGGCGTGCTGATGGTGCTCTGAGCTGCGGTGGACGACTGCCGCCGCGCCGGCAAATGCAACCGGTTTGTTACCTCCATATAACCGGTTGATGCTCACGCCGCGAACGAGGCCCCGGTAGCATTGCGGGCCCTATGTCCATCACGCTCGATCAGGTCACCAAGCGCTATCAGGGCGCGCCCGTCGTCAACGATGTGTCCCTGGAAATCGGGGACGGTGAGTTCTTCGTTCTCCTGGGTCCCAGCGGCAGCGGCAAGAGCACGCTCCTGCGCGCCATCGCGGGCCTCACCGGCGTGGACCACGGCCGCATCGCGCTTCACGGGCGGGACGTCACACACACCGCCGCTCGCGAGCGAGGCGTAGGGCTCGTGTTCCAGAACTACGCCCTGTTCCGGCACATGACGGTGGCCGACAACATCGAGTTCGCGCTGCGCGTTCGTCGCGTGAAGCGTGCGGAGCGCGTGCAGCGTCGCAAGGAGCTGCTGCGGCTCGTGGCGCTGGAAGGCATGGATGAGCGCCTGCCGGCGCAGCTCTCCGGCGGGCAGCAGCAGCGCGTCGCCGTCGCTCGCGCCCTGGCGCACAAGCCTGAAGTGCTGCTGCTCGATGAGCCCTTTGGCGCGCTGGACGCGAAGATCCGCGAGGAGCTGCGCAGAACCATCCGCCAGGTGCAGCGTGAGCTCGGAATCACCACCGTGCTCGTCACGCATGATCAGGAAGAGGCCTTCGCGCTGGCCGATCGCATCGGCGTCATGAATCTCGGGCGGCTGCTCGAGGTCGGCCGGCCGGACGAGCTGTACAAGCGCCCGGCGACGCGCTTCGTCGCCACGTTCCTCGGCGCGGCCAACCTGCTGCTCGCGCGGCAATCGAAGGACGGCATTCACTTCGGCAATCACGCGGTGAATGCGCGAGCTGTGGAGGGCAGCGTGAGCGGCCGCGAACACGAAGTGGTGGCCGTGCTGCGTCCGGAGGAAATCGAGCTGGCCCCGACGCGCGAAGCGCTGACGAGCAGCTATCTTGCGGCGGGCACGGTCGAAGAGCTCGTGTTCACGGGCGCACTCGAACGCCTGCGCGTGCGCCTCACGAACGGCTCCGCGGAAGTGCAGCTCGCCAAGTCGAACGGGGACGGCGAGTATCTCGAGGTCACCCGCACACAGCACGAGCAGCGCGCGTTCGAGGTTCAGCGCGGCCAGCATGTCGCGATCGGGGTGCGGCGCATTCACGTGCTGCCCACGCCGTTGTCGAGTTTCACCGCATGTGCGGCAAGCGATGCGGAGGTGGAGCATCTTAGTCGCCAACCCTTGCTCGTGGAGCTCGCCGCGCGCATGAAGACGCGCGTGGCCACGCGAGTCGAGCCCGCACTCGCGAACGGCAGTCGGGATTGCTCCTCACGCAGTGGCAAGTTCGTCGGCGCGGCGGTGGTTGCCGCGCAGCCGGATTCGCTGAAGGACATCGAATGCCTGCTCGCTCGCGGCGCGGAGGAAGTCTTCGTGCTGCCGCCGAATGCGCCGCCGCCGCAGCGGGTGCTCATTCACTGGGCCGATGAGGCGGCCAAGTCCGCCACGCTCGCCGTGTCTGCAAGCCTGCTGCGTCACCTGTCGGCCGAAGCCATTTACGTGGACGTCATGCCTCAGGGCACAGCGGAGTCGCAGCGCCCGCACGGCATGCGCGCGTTGCTGGACGCGCGGTCCGAAGCCCAGGCGGTGCATGGTCTGGAAATGCGCACGGAGCTGCGCGTCGGCAACGTTTCCACCGAGCTGGTTCGGCAGCTCGGCGAATCCGTGGATCCGCTGCTCATTCTCGGCATCTCGCAGATCAACGGCCTGGCGCACCGCTTTGCGGATCTCCTCGCCTCGACGCCCCGATGGCCGATGCTCATCGTGTATCGCGAGCCTGAGGTGCAGGCATGAATGCCGCAGTCGAGACGCGGTCTGCGCCTCGTGCGCTGAGGCAGCCGAGCGTGCTGCCCGGCTTCGGGCTCACGTTCGGATTCACCACGTTCTTCCTCAGCGCCATCGTGCTGCTGCCGCTCGCGGCGCTCGTGCTGATGTCGCTGCGGCTGAGCTGGAGCGAGTTCTGGGAGGTCATCCTCGACCCGCGTGCGGTCGGGTCTTACCGCCTGTCCTTCGGCGCCTCGCTGCTCGCGGCCGGCATCAATCTCGTGTTCGGGTTCATCATTGCCTGGACGCTGGTGCGCTATGAGTTTCCGGGCAAGCGGATTATCGACGCGCTGATCGACATGCCCTTCGCGCTGCCCACGGCGGTGTCAGGCATCGCCTTGACGACGGTGTTCGCGCAGAACGGCTGGATCGGGCAGTACCTCGAGCCCTTCGGCATCAAGGTGGCCTATACGTGGATCGGCGTCACCGTCGCCCTCACGCTCATCGGCATGCCCTTCATGGTGCGCACGGTGCAGCCCGCGCTCGCCGAGGTGCAGAAGGACCTCGAGGATGCCGCCGAGACGCTCGGCGCCGGGCGCTTTCACATCTTCCGCCGCATCATCCTGCCCACGGTTCTGCCGGCCATGCTCACCGGCTTCGCACTCGCCTTTGCGCGCGCCGTGGGCGAGTACGGCTCCGTGATCTTCATTTCCGGCAACCTGCCGATGAAGACCGAGATCACACCGCTCCTGATCGTGATCAAGCTCGAGGAGTTCGACTACCGGGGCGCCGCGGCGCTCGGGACCGTGATGCTCTTCATCTCGTTCATCATGCTGCTCGCCATCAACCTGCTGCAGGCGTGGGGGCGGCGGCGCCACACACGGACGGGCCGATGATGGCGAGCCGAGCCACGCAGATCTTCGTCGACGAGCACGCCACGCGCCCCGGGCGCGATACGCTGACCACGGCGTTCGTGCGCGCGTTCTTCATCGGGGTTTCGCTGCTGTTCCTGGCCGCACTGCTGTTCGCGCCGCTCGCGACCGTTTTCACGATGGCGCTCGAGAAGGGCTATGAAGCCTATCTCGCGAGCTTCAGCGATCCGGATACCGGCGCGGCCATCCGCCTGACCCTGCTCACCGCGGCCGTGGTCGTGCCGATCAACACCGTGTTCGGCCTGGCTGCGGCCTGGGCCATCGCCAAGTTCGAGTTTCGCGGCAAGAGCTTCCTGATCACGCTCATCGACCTGCCGCTCGCCGTGTCGCCCGTGATCTCGGGCCTGGTGTACGTGCTGCTGTTCGGCCTGCAGGGCTGGTTCGGGCTGTGGCTCCAGGAACACGACATCAGCATCGTGTTCGCGCTGCCGGGCATCATCCTCGCGACGATGTTTGTCACGTTCCCCTACGTGGCCCGCGAGCTGATCCCGCTCATGCAGCAGCTCGGGAACGACGAGGAGGAAGCCGCCATCACGCTCGGCGCGGGTGCCTGGATGACCTTTTTCCGGGTCACGCTGCCCAAGGTGCGATGGGGGCTGGTGTACGGCGTCATCCTCTGTAACGCTCGCGCCATGGGCGAATTCGGCGCGGTCTCGGTCGTCTCGGGCCACATCCGCGGCGTCACGAACACCATGCCGCTGCACATCGAGATTCTCTACAACGAGTACAACTTCGTGGGCGCGTTCGCCGTGGCCTCGCTCCTCACCCTGCTCGCGGTGCTGACGCTCGTCGTCAAGTCGCTCGTCGAGCGCACCGGCTACAAGGGCCACTGACGCCCCATGCTCGAGCGCCTCCGACAGCTTCTGAGAGCCCGTCGGACTCGCAGCGTCGCAGACGACACCGCCCCGCGCGCCAGGGAGTTCCTGCGGCGAATCGCGGGCGATCTGTCCAACCCCCTCGCCCGGCTGCGCTTCGATCCCCGCAAGGCCGGGCTCGCGTGGCTGCTCGCCGGCATCAATGTGGCGCTGGTCGTGCTGGTGATGACGGGCATCTCGTTCATCGCCGTCGGGATGCTGCGGGATCTGGCGGACGAGCAGGGGCAGGCGCGGGTGCAGCTCGCAGGCGCCGTGGCCCGTGAGGACCTGCGCCGCATGGGAGAGGATGCGCTGTCCGCGGCGCGCATTCTCGCGGATCGGCCGACCCTGCAGCGGCTTCTCGCGCAGGGGAACGTCGAGTCCATACCGCCCTTCCTGCGGCGCTTCTGCGAAACCGCGGGCATGGACGCGTGCGGCGTGTTCGAGGGCGACAAGCTCGTCGCGGAAGCCGGCGCGTCGGTTCCCTGGTCGGACATCGTCACGGCGAATGCGGAGCAGGGCGAGCGATTCCTGGTCACGCCCGAGTCGTCGAAGTACCCGATGCTGGGCGCGGTCACGAGGGTCAGCAATCCGCCGGACGTTCGCGTATTCATCGTGCGGCTGATGGATGAGAAGCTCGCGCGCGCGCTGAGCGCGCATGTGGGCCTCGATGTGCGCCTCATCAACTATCGCGCATTCAGCGCAGCACCCGTCAACGACTTCACGTCCCTGCATTCGGCCGGGCTCGCGGACGGACGCTCGGCCGTGCAGCGCGTGCCTGCGCTGGATCTCTACGCCTCGAGCTTTCCGGTCTTCGCTTCAACGGGCGAGGTGATCGCGCTTATCGAAACGCGTCTGCCGGCGGCGGCCATCGACACCTCCACGGGCCGGCTCATCCGACGACTCATTCTCGCCGCGATCGTGTTGTCCGTGCTCGCCGTGATCGCCGGCATCATTCTCGGCCAGCTCGTCGCCGCACCCATCGAGGCGCTCACGGACTCCGCCGTCCGGCTCGGGCAAGGCGATTTCTCCACGTCCATTCCCACGCGCGGGCCTGCCGAAGTGGGCGCACTCGCTCGCACGATGGAAGACATGCGCCACAACCTGGTGGACCTCACTGGCACGCTGCGCAGGCATGAGGCGGAAGCGCGGGCGGTGCTCGCGGGCATCGTCGAAGGCGTTTATGCGGTCGACAAGAATCGCACGATCCGTTACCTGAACCCTCAGGCGGCGAAGCTGCTTGGCGTGAATCCCGAGGACGCGGTGGGCCGCTTCTGCGGCGATGTGCTCAACCCGCGCTGGATCGACGGCCGCCGTCCCTGCGACTTCAATTGCCCCATCATCCTGGCGCGCCGGGAAGGCAGCGCGAAGAACGTGGAGCACCTGCAGACCGGTGACCGGGGTCTGCGCACCACGGTGATCACGAGCTCCGATCTCGCGGAGGGCCTGCAGGTGCAGGTGATCCGCGACGAAACGGAGCTCGAAGCCGTGCGGCGCGCGCGGGATACGGTGCTGGCGAATATCTCGCACGAATTTCGCACGCCGCTCGCGGCACAGCTTGCGTCCATCGAATTGCTCCGCGACGGCCTCACCACGATGAGCACGGACCAGCAACGCGAGCTCGTGCTTTCGCTGGAACGCGGCACGCAGCGCCTCACTCGCCTGATCGACAATCTTCTCGAGAGCGTTCGCATCGAGGCAGGTCAGCTCAGTATCCGGCGGCAGAGCGTCGATCTCGGTACAGTGATTGAGGAAGCGCGAGCGTTGATCGAATCGCTGCTGACCCAACGCGAGCAGACGCTGGAGGTCAGCATTCCGGAGGACCTCCCGCCGATCGACGGCGATGCTCAGCGGCTCACGCAGGTGTTCGTCAATCTCATTGCCAACGCGAACAAGTTCGCCCCGGAAGGCAGCGCGATCCGCATCGGCGCCACGCACGCGGACGGTTCCGTCACGGCCTGGGTGGAGGACGAAGGCACCGGGCTGCCGCCCGGCGCCGAAGGCTCCATCTTCGAGCGTTTCAGCCGCGGCCCCGAGGTGGAGCCGGAGCCCGGCGGGCTCGGGCTCGGCCTGTGGATCGTGAAATCCATCATCGAGCGGCACAACGGCCGGATCACCGCGCTGCGCACCCCGGAGGGGCGCATGCGCTTCAGCTTCACGCTCCCGGCCGGCGCGCCCGGGCAGGAGTTTCCAGAATGAAAGTGCTGATTGCGGATGACGATCGGGATCTCTTGAACCTCATCGCCTTCACCCTGACGCAGGCGAGCTATCTGGTCGTGAAAGCGACGGACGGGCCCGCCGCCATTCGCGCATTCGATGAGGAGTCTCCCGATCTGGCCGTGCTCGACATCAACATGCCTGGCGCGAGCGGATTCCAGGTGTGCGAGACCATTCGCGCGAAATCGCGCATTCCCATCATGATGCTCACGGTGCGCGGTGAGGAGGAAGACCTCATTCGCGCGCTGGATCTTGGGGCGGACGACTATCTCACGAAGCCGTTCAGCCCGCGCACGCTGCTCGCCCGTATCAAGGCGTTGCTCCGGCGCGCAGGTCTCGAAAGCTCAGCGCCCGCGGCCGCGGGGCGCGTGGCGCTTGATGTTCAGGAGCACACCGTGCGCATCAGCGGTGGCGCGCCGATCCGGCTCACGAAACTGGAGTTGCGCCTTCTGCAGATGCTGCTGGCCAATGCGAATCGCACCGTCAGCTCCGATCGCCTGCTCGTGCAGGTGTGGGGCCATCGCAATTCGGGAGACCGCCAGCTCCTCAAGCAGCTCGTTCACCGGCTGAGGCACAAGATCGAGGCCGACCCCGCCTCGCCGCAGTTGCTGCAGACCTCGGCGGGCACGGGCTACAAGCTCGTCGTGGACTAATGAAAAGACACCCGGCAAAGCGCGCTCTGCCGGGTGCCCGAACTCGCGAACCGAGGGGGAAGGTGCGCGAGCTACTTTCGGGTGAGCTGATCGAAGGTGCCGCCGTCGGCGAAGTGCACCTTGCGAGCGTTGTCCCACCCGCCGAAGTCGGCAATGGTCACGAGCTTCAGCTGCGGGTACTGCTTCGCGTATTTCGCTGCAATCTCCGGATCGCGCGGCCGGTAACCGTTCTTCGCGATGATCTCCTGGCCTTCCTTGGAGTACAGGTAGCGGAGGTACTCGGTAGCCACTTCGCGCGTTCCACGCCGCAGCACTACCTTGTCCACCACAGTCACTGAAGGCTCCGCCAGGATGCTGATGGAGGGCACCACGATTTGTACCTTGTCCGGCCCGAGCTCGCGGATCGCGAGCAGCGCCTCGTTCTCCCACGCGAGCAGCACGTCACCGATGCCACGCTGAACGAAGGTGGTGGTGGCACCGCGCGCGCCCGTGTCGAACACAGGAACGTTCTTCAGCAGCTTCGCCATGAACTGCCGGGCCGTCTCATCGCTGCCGCCAGGCTGACTGCGTGCCCACGCCCAGGCCGCCAGATAGTTCCAGCGTGCGCCTCCCGAGGTGCGCGGGTTCGGCGTGATGACGCTCACGCCCGGTTTCACGAGGTCGCCCCAATCCTTGATGTTCTTCGGATTGCCCTTGCGCACGAGGAACACGATGGTCGACGTGTACGGCGCGCTGTTGTGCGGAAGGCGGCTCTCCCAGTTCACGGGCACGAGCTTGCCTCGCGTCGCCAGCTCGTCGACATCGCCCGCGAGGGCGAGCGTGACGACATCCGCAGGCAACCCGTCGATGACGGAGCGCGCCTGCTTTCCCGAGCCGCCGTGGGACTGGTTGATTCGCACGTCCTGCCCGGTCTTCCGCTTCCAGTACTTCGCGAACGCCGCGTTGTACTCCACGTACAGCTCGCGAGTGGGGTCGTACGAAACGTTGAGCAGCGTGACCGATCCTGCCGCGCGCGCAGCGGGCTGCACGCCCGCCACCAGCACGACCGCGGCCAGAACCGCCGCGCCAAGCCATTTTCCGAGTGCCATTCTTCTCTCTCCTGCCGAAAAACCTGTCATCAGAACGCGAGGCCCACTCGCGTGAGGAACACTTTCTCGTCGGGCCGGTCGCCGCTCGCGGCGCCGCCATCGAACCGCGTCTGCTCGTAGTTCACGGACCACCGCACGTTCGGGTTCAGATACCAGTTCACACCGATACCGGCCGCCTGCGCCTTGCGCGCCGCGGTGAGCGGATTGGCGAACGAGTCCACCCCGCCCTCGAACGTCGCATCATCGAGGCGCAACTCGTGAACGCGCGCCACCAGTTCCCAGGCACCGCGCCCGGGCTTGCCCACATTGAAGTTGTTCGCGGGAGTCACACCACGGAACGACTCGTCCTCGCCCGTGAGCAGCCACGTGAACTGCAACTGCCAGGCCTTGTGATCCAGCGTGTCGCTGCGGGTTGTCGCACCGTTCACCCGCGTGACGTCCTGCGAGACCACGGCATATTCGCCGAGCACGCCTAAGTTGTTGTAGTAGTAATAGAACTGCGGCGAGTAACGCAGGCGCTTGCCATCCGCGAAGGTGGCATTGTTATCCGTGGTGCTCGTGTTCGAGCGATAGCTGAAGAAGCTCGCCTGCCCCGGCGTGCGATAGGAAGGCAGCAACGTGTTCGTCGGGCTGCCCGTGGAATCGACATACGTGCCGCCGATGCCGAAGCCGAGCCCGCGCAGCGCGAAGTGGTCGGAGTTGAGGAAGGGCTGGAAGAACACACGCGCGGACACGTCTCCCTTCGCATCGCTTTCCCCGTCGGGATTGACGTTGGATTCGGTGCTGCCGCCATCCGTCACGCCGTTCGTGTAACTGATGTTGTAACTGAAAGCCCCTTCCGCCAGTTGCCCGCCGAGCTGCACGCCGAGGTCGCGATTGGGCACGAGCGAGGTCGGGAACGCGCGCTCGATGAAGCGAATGTCCGTGGCCGACTGGATGCGCTCGAGCCCGACCGGCACCTTGAATTTGCCGACCGTCACCTGAGCCCACGGCCTGAAGCGCGCCGTGATGTACGCGTCCTGAATCACCGTCTTGCCGCCTGCGAAATCCGGCGTGAAGCGGAAATCGTAAATGCCGGCGAGCGTGCCTTCGAGAATCGGGCGAACACGCCGCAGGAGCCACGTGTTGGACGTTGCGGGGCTGCCGTCATTTTCGAAGTGGCGCCCGTCCGCCTGCAGCACGCCACGCAGGCGGATGAAGTTCGCTCCGTCGCTCGTGCCGATCGAGAACCGCGTGGGGCTCGCGCGCACGGTGGCCGCAGATTCCGCCGCGGCCTTCGCGGCTTCCTTATCGAGCTCCAGTTGTCGCTCGAGCACGCGCAGGCGCTGCTCGGTTTCCTCGAGGCGTTGCAGAAGTGCAGCCGTATCGGCCGGAGCGGATTGCGCCTCCTGCGCAAGCGCGGGGCTCAAGGGAAGCAATGCGGCGGCGGCGCCGACGACGCCGAAGCGGAGACTCATGACTTTTCCTTATTAGCAGATGCAATGACAGAGCGATTTCGCATCGCTCCACGCGTGGGATACCGGGGCACCGGCTCCCAAGTGCGGCGCATGCTACGAATGCGGGGGTTATGAAGTCAGTCGCGGGCGGGTGACATGCAGGTTACGCACGGGATCGCTGCAACCCCAGCGCGCGCAGCAGGTGGGGCTCGAGTGCGGCAGCAGCGGTCTCGACGGATGTCACACCGGCGAGATCGGCGAGACGTGTCATCTCGAGCCCCTGGTATCCGCAGGGATTGATGCGCGTGAACGGCTCGAGATCGAGACTCACATTCAATGCGAGGCCGTGATACGTGGCGCCGCGCCGCACGCGCACGCCAACGCTCGCGAGCTTGCGATCGTTCACGTAAACGCCGGGCGCGTTGCGCCGGCATTCCGCCTGCACACCGAGCCCCGCGACGTAATCGATCACCGAGCGCTCGAGCGCGGTGACGAAGTCCCGCACGCCGAGCCTGGCACGCCGCAGATCGATCAGTGGATACACCACGAGCTGCCCGGGCCCGTGATACGTCACCTGCCCGCCGCGGTCGATTTGCACGACGGGAATGTTTCCGGGCGCGAGCAGATGGGCACGACTTGCGTTCATGCCCAGTGTGAAGACGGGCGGATGTTCGAGGAACCAGATCTCGTCCGGCGTTTCTTGATCGCGCTCATCCGTGAAACGCTGCATGGCGCGCCAGGTGGGCTCGTAATCGACGAGACCGAGCCTGCGAATCACCGGCGCGGGCACGCTACGCGCGCTCGTCGCGGCAGCGGAAGGCGCGTCGGCCATCACAGCGTCCACGGTTTGCGCAGGCACGTGCTTGGCTCCAACGCGACGTTACTTCGCGGCGGCGAGCGCGCTGTTGTCCAGCCCCGCGTTATTGCGATTCAGCGCTTGCTCGGCACGATAGCTGGAGCGCACCAGCGGGCCGGACACGCATTCGAGAAAGCCACGGGCCAGCGCCCATGCGCGATACTTGTCGAACTCTTCCGGCGTCACGAAGCGTTCCACGGGCAGGTGATTCATCGTGGGCCGCAGGTACTGCCCGAGTGTGAGGATGTCCACGTTGATGGCGCGCAGATCGAGCATCGTTTGCGCGATCTCGTCGTCCGTTTCGCCGAGACCGAGCATCAGGCTCGTCTTCGTGAGCACGCCGGGCTTGTAGCGCTTCGCGTGCTCGAGCACCTTCAGCGTCTGCTCATAGCTCGCGCGCGGATCACGCACCGGATGCGTGAGGCGGCGGACGGTTTCCACGTTCTGCGCGAACACGTCGAGACCCGAGTCGAGCACGGTCTCCACATCCTTCAGCACACCCTGGAAGTCCGGCGTGAGCGCTTCGACGGCCGTTCCGGGCCGGCGGCGCTTGATGGCGCGAATGCAGTCCGCGTAGTGCTTTGCGCCGCCATCCGGCAGGTCGTCGCGATTCACCGAAGTGAGCACCACGTACCGCAGCCCCATCAGCTCCACGGTGTGCGCGACGTTTTCCGGCTCGTCCGGATCCAGCCAGCCACGCGGATTGCCCGTATCGACCGAACAGAAGCGGCACGCGCGCGTGCATACCGCGCCCATGAGCATGATGGTGCCGGTGCCCGCATTCCAGCATTCACCGATGTTGGGGCACTTGGCTTCTTCACACACCGTGGCGAGCCGATGCTCGCGCACGATGTTCTTCACGGCGGTGAAGCCTGCGCCAGAGGGCGCCTTCGCGCGCAGCCAGGGGGGCTTGCGCACGAGCCCGGCGGCCGCGTGGGTGTCACGCGCCTTGATGCCGTCGCGGATCGCGGTAAAGCCTTGCGGCGTGACGTACTTCTCGCCGCTCCGGGCTTGCGGAAGCTCGGGCACGACGGGGATACCTTTGAGGTCGGCCATACGCGAATTGTACGGGTTCAGGCCGGCCTCTGCTGCCTGCCGGAGGGGAGAGGCCCGGCCCGCCTGCCTCTTCAGCCCGCGCGGCCCGCGAGGCGCTTTTCGAGCGCGCTCAGCCGCTCCAGCGTTCCGATATCGAACCACTCGCCCCGATACACCTCGCCGCGCAGGCGCCGCGCCGCGATGGCGCGCTTCAGCAAGGGCAGCAGCGGAAACTTGCCAGGCGTGCAGCCGGCAAAGAGATCGTGCGAATACACGCCGATGCCGGAATATGTGTAACGGTCGTGATCGGCTTCGATGACGACATCGCCGTCGAGCCCGAAATCGCCCTGGGCCACATGAGGCGGATTCGGCACCAGCACGAGCCGCGCGTGCGCGCCGGCATCGAGCCGCAGTGTCTTGAAATCGAAGTCGGTCCAGACGTCGCCGTTCACCACGAGAAACGGCTCCGGGCCAAGCAGCGGCAGCGCACGAAAGATGCCGCCACCGGTTTCCAGCGGCTCCGGGCCTTCGTCGCTGTAGGTGATGTGGAGACCGAACTGCGAGCCATCCCCCAGCGCCTCGGGAATCTGCGCACCGAGATGCGCAAGGTTGATGACCACGTCCCGAAAGCCCGCCTGCGCCAGCCGCTCCAGATGCCAGACGATGAGCGGCTTGCCCCCGACCGGAATGAGGGGCTTCGGCATCCGCTCGGTGAGCGGGCGCATGCGCTCGCCGCGCCCCGCGGCCAGCACCATCGCCTTCATCTTCGGTGCGTTCATGCCGGCCTGAGATCCGCCGGTGGGCTCGAGAGCGCCCGCGCGTTTGCGCCCGGCAGCCGCGGCACGAACTGCTCCTCGACCAATCGCGACAATTCCGCCAGTTCCGGGTAGCGCCGGCACGTGTCGCGCACGTAGTCGAGTGTGAGGGGAAGGTCCCGCAGGTATCCGGGCTTGCCGTCCCGATACCAGAGCCGCGCGAAGATGCCGAGCACCTTGATGTGCCGCTGCACGCCGATGAGATCGAACCAGCGCAGGAACTCGCGCTCGTCCGCACCGCCGGGCCCGCCCCGTGCCACGAGCGTCGCGCGGTAGTCCCGCACCCAGCGTTCCACGCGATCCCGCGGCCAGGCGATGTAGCAGTCCTTGAGCAGGGACACGAGGTCGTAGCCCACCGGCCCGCAGAGCGCGTCCTGGAAATCGATGACGCCGGGACTGCGCTCGCGCGTGACCATGAGATTGCGCGAATGGTAGTCGCGGTGAACGAACACTTTCGGCTGCAGCAGCGCTTCGCCGATGAGGAACTCGAACGCCGCCGCGATCACGGCCCGATCGGCTTGCGAGTCCGCAAGCCCGAGGTGCCGCGAGCAGAACCACTCGGGCATCAGCTCCATCTCGCGCAGCAGGACGGCGCGGTCATAGGGCGGAAGCTCGGCCGCGACGTCGGTGCCGCGCACCTGCATGTCCGCCAGCGTCCGGAGCGCGTCTCCATAGAGCGACTCCGGGTCGTCCCCTGCATTCAGGCGCGTGAGGTATTGCGTGGAGCCCAGGTCTTCGAGCAGCAGAAGGCCGCGCTCGATATCCGTCTCGTACACATGGGGTACGTGCACGCCGACACGCTCCAGCAGCCGCGACACCTTCAGGTACGGGCGCACGTCCTCCTTCCCGGGCGGCGCGTCCATGACGATGAACGTGCGGTCACCGGACGCATGGGCGGCGAAGAGGCGGAAATACCGGCGGAAGCTCGCGTCGCTGGAAGCGGGCTCGATACGCCGCGGCTGCAGGCCCAGACTTCCCGAGACCCAGTCGTGAATCAGCGCGAGGCGCGCATCGGATGGCGGCATGTGTGGCGCGGCAGAGGTCTTGATACTTTGAAGCCGCGCGGAAGCGGCGGCCCATTATAATGCGCGGCTTCATGCTGCGGACGGCCTCATTCATGCGCGCTCCCCGAGCGCTGTGGCTCATGCTTCTCGGGCTGGCGGGCATTCCCGTGGCCCGCGCTGCCGATCTGCAGTGCCCGGACCTCAACGCCTACACCCCGCCCGCTTCACCGGCACGCAGCCCCGACGACACCGTCGTGGACATGGAAAGCGATTCGCTCGAAGCCGAGATTGCGGGCAACGCGCGCCTGCACGGCAATGTCGTCGTCACGCAAGGGGATCGCGAGATCCGCGCGAACGACGTCCAGTACGACCAGGGCCAGAACGCCTTCAAGGTGGAAGGCGACATCGTCTACAACGACCCGCTCGTGCACGTGACCGGCGGCGGGGGCAACTACTCGGCCACCGAAGGTGCCGAGTTCCGGGACGCCCAGTTCGAGTTGCGCCAGCGCTCCGCACGCGGGACGGCGGCGGCCATGCAGCTCACGCCGGAAGGCGTCATGAATCTCGATGACGTCCGCTTCACCACCTGCCCCGTGGACGATCCGGCCTGGCAACTGCGCGCGGGCAGCATCAGCCTCGACACACGCACCCGCATCGGCACGAGCCGGGGCACACGCGTGGACTTCCAGGGCGTGCCGATCATGTATCTGCCGTGGATGTCCTTTCCGCTCGGCACCGAGCGCAAGAGCGGCTTCCTCTTCCCCACGGCCGGCTACAGCACGCGCAGCGGTGCGCAGCTCGCCGTGCCGTACTACTGGAACATCGCGCCGAACGCCGACCTCACTTTCGAGCCGACGTACTTCAGCCGGCGCGGGATCGACATCGCGGGCGAGGCGCGGCTGCTCACGCGCAGCACGCGCACCACGTTCGCGATGAACTTCCTGCCGAACGACAGTATCGAGCACAGCGACCGCAACCGCTTCCATCTGGAAAACGTGACGGAGCTGCCGCACGACTTCCGCTTCTTCGTGGACGCGACCAGCGTCAGCGATTCGCGCTACTTCGAAGACTTCGCGCAAGGGCCGGAAGGCACGAGCGTGCCGTTTCTCGAGCGCGTGGCGGGCGTGAGCTACCGCGACGAGCACTGGCGGCTGCTCGCGGAGTTCCAGCAGTTCCAGACCATCGACCAGGAGCTGGCCGACGCCGATCGACCCTACGCGCGCCTGCCGCGCATCATCCTCGGCGCGGACTACGGCTGGGGGCCGGAGGAGCGCATCCGCTACGGTTTCGAATCCGAGCTCGTGAATTTCGATCGCGATTTCGGCGTCACCGGCTGGCGCGTCGATGCCATGCCGAGCGCCACACTCGAGCTCGGTGGCCCCGGGTTCTTTGTGCGCCCGGGGTTTGCGTATCGCTACACACAGTATTCACTGGACGACACCGCACCCGGGCAACGCAGCTCACCCTCGCGCAGCCTGCCCATCGCGAGCTTCGACACGGGCATGGTCTTCGAGCGCGACTCCGGCTCGCACCGGCAGCGCAGGCAGACCCTCGAGCCGCGCCTGCTGTACCTGCATGTGCCTTTCCGGCAGCAGGACGACCTGCCGCTGTTCGACACGGCCCTTCCTGACCTGAACCTCGTACAACTTTTCCGCACGAACCGTTACGTCGGGGCGGATCGCGTGAGCGATGCGGACCAGGTGAGTGTCGGTGTGACCACGCGCCTGTTCGATGCCGATTCCGGCGCACAGTTTCTGTCGGCCACGGTGGGCCAGACCTACTACTTCCGGAGCCCGCGCGTGCGCCTGCCCAATGAGTCCCTCCGGGAGCGCAGCAGCTCGGATTTCGTGGCCCAGCTTTCGGTCACGGCGTTCAAGAACTGGAACGCGGACTTTGGCCTGCAGTGGAACCCGGAAGATTCCCGCAGCGAGCGGGCTCAGGTGAACCTGCAGTTCAGGCCCACCGGCGACCAGGTGATCAACGTCGGCTATCGCTTCCAGCGGGACCTGCTGGACCAGACCGAGTTTTCCGCCGCGTGGCCGATCGGCCAGCGCTGGCATGCCTTCGCGCGGTACGTCTACTCGCTCCAGGACGACAAGGCACTCGAGCGCTTTGCCGGTCTCGAGTACCGCTCCTGCTGCTGGCGGCTGCGCATGGTGGGCCGTCGCTTCGTGAGCACACGCACCGGCGAGCAGGACACCGGGGTGTATCTGCAACTGGAACTCACCGGGCTTGCCAGTGTCGGATCGGCGGCGGATGCTTTCCTCGCCGGCGCCATACGCGGCTATGAGCGCCCGGAAACAAAACCTTGATTCTCAAAGGAAACTGATTCATGCAGCGGTTTCTTCTCGCGCTCGTTCCGGCGCTTTTCCTGGCCGGTGTGGCGCATTCGCAGACCCGTGAGCTCACCACCACTGGCGTGCTGCTGGATCGGGTGGCCGCCGTGGTCAACGATGGTGTGGTGCTCGAGAGCGAGCTCGACGAGCAAGTCGCGCTCATCACGGAGCGGCTGCGAGAGCAGAGGCTGGAGCTGCCGCCTCAGAACGTGCTGCGCCGGCAGGTGCTCGAGCGCCTCGTCATGCAGGAGATCCAGATGCAGCGGGCGAACCGCGCCAACCTCAAGATTCCGGAGGAGGCGCTGAACAGCGCGATGGGCGAGGTGGCGCAGCGGAACGGCATTCCGTTGTCCCAGCTGCCGGAGGCGCTCGCCGCGCAGGGCATCGACTACGCCGCGTATCGCGAGGCCATCCGCAAGGAACTCACGATCTCCCTGCTCCGTCAGCGGGACGTGATCCAGCGCATCTCCGTCACGCCGCGCGAGATCGACCAGTATCTGGAGCGGCAGAAGAACGCGCCCCGGCAGTCTGCCGAGTACGACGTCTCGCACATCCTCATCGCCGTGCCGCAGGCGGCCACGCCCGAGCAGCTGGAGGAGGCTGAAAAGCGCGCGCAGGAGGTCTACACGCGCGCGAAGAACGGCGAGGACTTCGCAAGGCTCGCGGTCCAGTACTCCAACAGCCAGACGGCCCTCGAAGGTGGCGCGCTGGGCTGGCGCAAGGGCTCCGAGCTGCCCACGTTCCTCACCGACGTCATCGCCCGCCTGAAGCCCGGCGACGTCAGCGAGCCGCTGCGTACGCCCACGGGGTTCCACCTCGTGCGCCTGAATCAGGTGCGCGGCGGGGGCGACGAGCAGGTCATCGTGGAGCAGGTGCACGCCCGGCACATCCTCATGAAGACCAACGAGCTGCAGGACGACGCCACCGTGCGCCAGAAGCTGCAGGAGATCCGTGCGCGCGTCCTGGCCGGTGAGGATTTCGCCGGCCTCGCCAAGACCACGTCCGAGGACCCGGGCTCCGCCGCCGATGGCGGCGACCTCGGCTGGACCAACCCCGGCACCTTCGTGCCCGAGTTCGAGAAGGTGCTCTCCCAGCTCAAGGACAACGAGATCAGCGAGCCTTTCCGCACGCAGTACGGCTGGCACATCGTGCAGGTGCTGGGCCGGCGCCAGCACGACACGACGGATGAGCTGAGGCGTCGCCAAGCCGCCGAAGCCATCCGCGCAAGCCACGCGGACGAGGAAACCGAGCTCTGGATGCGGCGGCTGCGGGATGAGGCCTACGTCGAATACAAGCTCTAGGGGATGAGCTCGCCTCCTCCCAGAATCGCGCTCACCTCGGGTGAGCCGGCGGGCGTCGGTCCGGAGTTGTGCCTCGGGCTGTCGCGGCACGCGCTCGACTGCGAGCTCGTGTGCCTCGCGGATCGGGAGCTGCTCGCGGACCGTGCAAAGCGGCTGCAGATACTCCTCAGGCTCGTCGACTACCGCGCCGGGAGCCATTCGGCGCATGCCCCGGGCCAGCTCGTCGTGGAGCATCACCCGCTCGCGGTGCCGTCGCTCCCCGGCGTGCTGGACAAGCGCAACTCGCGTTACGTGCTGAGCCTGATCGACCGCGCCATCGACGGCGCGCTGGCGGGCGAATTCGATGCCATCGTCACCGCGCCGGTGCACAAGGGCGTCATCAACGACGCCGGCATTCCCTTCAGCGGGCACACGGAATATCTCGCGGAGCGAACGCGCGCACCCTTGCCCGTGATGCTGCTCGCCACAAGTGACCTGCGCGTTGCACTGGCCACCACCCATCTGCCGCTGAAGGACGTGAGCGCGGCCATTACGACAGAGTCTCTCTGTCAGGTGCTGACGATCCTCGATCAGGACCTGCGCAAATGGTGGGGCATCCCTGCACCTCGCATCGCCGTGTGCGGGCTGAACCCGCACGCGGGCGAAGGCGGGCATCTCGGGGACGAGGAAATCCGCGTGATCCGCCCCGCCATCGAACGCATGCGGGAGCGGGGATTGCACCTCGCCGGCCCGATGCCCGCGGACACGGCGTTCGTTCCGGCCAAGCTGGCCGAATGCGACGCGGTGCTCGCCATGTATCACGATCAGGGCCTGCCCGTGATCAAGCACGCCGGCTTCGACCGCGCGGTCAATGTCACCCTCGGCCTGCCCGTGCTGCGAACCTCGGTCGATCACGGCACGGCGCTGGATCTGGCCGGCACCGGCCGCGCGGACGTGAGCAGTCTGCTGGCGGCGATCCGGCTCGCCCTGCAGATCATCCCCAACAGGCGCTGATCGCCGTTCATGCGGGCACGCAAGCGCTTCGGGCAGCACTTCCTTCACGACCCGGCCGTCCTGGACCGCATCGTGGGCGCGATCGGCGTGCGCCCGCAGGATGCGCTCGTGGAGATCGGGCCGGGCCGCGGGGCGCTCACACGGCTGCTCGCTGCGGAGGAGCCGCATGCGCTCGATGCCATCGAGATCGACCGGGACCTCGCCGGCCTGCTCCGCGCCGAATTCGGGCAGGTGCCGAGCTTCACACTGCACGAGACGGACGCCCTCGAGTTCGATTTCACGGCGCTCGCCCGCGCGCGTGGGCGCAAGCTGCGCATCGTCGGAAACCTGCCGTACAACATCTCCACGCCGCTGCTGTTTCACTTGCTGGAGCACGTCGGCGCTGTCGAGGACATGCACCTGATGTTGCAGCGGGAGGTCGTCAACCGCATTGCCGCGCACCCCGGCTCGGGAGACTACAGCCGGCTGACCGTGATGCTTGCTCCCTGGCTCGAGCCCGAAGCGCTCTTCGATGTGGGCCCCGGCGCATTCCAGCCGCCCCCGCAGGTGTGGTCGGCGGTCGTTCGGCTCACCGTGCGACCGGAGCCGGCCTTTGCCGTGAGCCCGAAATTCGCCGCGATCGTTGCGGCCGCCTTCTCGCACCGACGCAAGACGCTGCGTAACGCGCTCAGGGGGCTGCTCTCCGCCGCCCAGATCGAGGCGTGCGACGTCGACCCCGGTGCCCGCCCCGAAACACTTCCACCGGAAGTCTTCAATCGACTTGCACAGGCGGCGGCGTGAGGTAGTCTGCATGGCGGCACAACCGGGAGCGCTGCCATGTCGACCTATCGTCGCATTCTGCTGGTGGTGGATCTCACGGAGCACAGCCTTGCCGTGGGAAAACGCGCCCAGGCCCTGGCTGCCGCGCTAGGCGCGCAGGTGGAGCTGTTGCACGTTGTCGAGTTCGTGCCGGTGGAGCCCATGGGCGAAACGCTCATGCCCGCCGTGCAGATCGAGGAAGAGCTGTTGCAACGAGCTGCGGAGCGCCTGCGCGCGTTGGCTGCCGAGCTGGGCTTTGGCGACGCCCCGTGTCACGTCGAAGCTGGTAACGTGAAGGCGGAAATCGTGCGCATCGCGCGCGAGCGGCACGCGGACCTCATCGTGCTCGGCAGCCGCGAACGTCACGGACTTTCCATCCTTGTGAACCTCACCGAGGACACCGTGCTTCATGCCGCGCCATGCGACGTGCTCGCAGTGCGCGTGGGGAACTCGCATCGGTAGAGTAATATTTATCTTCCGTGGACACTTCCCCAGACAAACCGCATCCGGAAGCGGATGCGCGTTACCGCATCCGAGTAGATGTCGAGACCCGCTATCTCGAGGAACAATCCGATCCTCGTGAGCGCAAGTTCGTGTTCGCGTACACGATCACGCTTCGGAACGAAGGCCGCGTGCCCGCAAAGCTCCTGACGCGTCACTGGATCATCACCGACGCGAACGGCAAGGTGCAGGAAGTGCGCGGCGAGGGCGTCGTGGGCGAGCAGCCGCACCTCGAGCCCGGCCAGGGCTTCCGCTATTCCAGCGGCGCCATGATCGAAACACCCGTTGGCACCATGCAGGGCTCGTATCAGATGGTGGCGGATGACGGCGCGCGCTTCGATGCGCCCATTCCGCTGTTCCGGCTCGCGATGCCCGGCATCCTGCAGTGATTGCGCTTCTGCCGTGACGCGATTCGCCATCGGCGACATCCAGGGTTGCTACGACGAGCTGCGCGCACTGGTGGCGCGTGCGGGCTTCAAGGCGGACCGCGACCAGCTCTGGTTCACCGGCGATCTCGTGAACCGTGGCCCGAAGTCGCTCGAAGTGCTGCGCTACGTGCGTGCGCTCGGCGGAAACGCGGTTGTGGTTCTGGGGAACCACGATCTGCATCTGCTTGCGGTTGCACTCGGCTCTCGTCGCAAGCCGAGAGCCGATGACACACTCGATGCCGTTTTGTCCGCTCGCGACAGGAACGCACTGCTCGAGTGGTTACTCCACCTGCCACTCGTCCACTTCGATGCGCGCCGTGGGGACCTGCTTGTGCACGCGGGCCTCGTTCCCCAGTGGAGTGCGGGCGTCGCCGTGGAGCTTGCGCGCGAGGTGGAAGCCGCGCTCGCCACGGATCCCCGCAACGTCTTCGACAATATGTACGGCGATCAGCCGGACCGCTGGAGCGACACGCTGCACGAGATGGATCGCCTGCGGTTCGCCATCAATGTGTTCACGCGGCTGCGCATGTGCACGAGTGATGGCCGCGTGGACATGAAGATGAAAGGCACGGGCGAGGACGCGCCGCCTCCGTGGCGCCCGTGGTTCGCGCATGAGAACCGACTGAGCCGCGACGTGCGCGTGATCTTCGGGCACTGGTCCGCGCGCGGCCTGGTGCGGACACACGGCGTGCTCGGGCTGGACACCGGCTGCGTGTGGGGCGGCGCGCTGACGGCAGTGAATCTCGATGTGCCGGACGCGCCGCCGCTCAGCACGCCGTGCTCGGGTTACCGGGCCGTGGAGGAATAACCCCACTGCCCGGCTCGCCCGGGCGTGGCCGGATTTCAGGAAACCGGCGGCTTGACCGCCTCCCATCGCACCGTGATCTGCGGCGTGCTCGCGGTGTACACGCCCGGCACGAGCTCCAGATCCACCGGTTTGTCGCCTTCGCGCGCCACCGGCATGAGCAGGCGCTGGTCCGCCTGCACCTCGAGCATGCCGATGGAGCCAGGCATTACCCGGAACGCGAGGCGCACGGGCCATTTGCCGCCCTCCCGAGGCTTCAGCACGAGCGTTCCGCCACTCGGGGCTGCGGTGGCGAGGTCCACCACGAGCGTGTTGCGCTTCCAGTATTGGGGAAAGGCATTCGTGGGCGTGCCGTCGCCGGCCGTCTCGACCAGTTCGTTCACGGGCTCGGGTGTGGCGCTCGACTGCATGTGACCGCAGGCGCCGAGCGCCACGACGAAGGACAACGCGAGAACGGAAACGGCGCCGGCGCGCGCTGCGCGCTGCACGGGCCCGAACCGGAAAGTGCACGTCTTCATCGCACGAAGTCTCCTCCGGACGGAATCGTTGATTTACATCACCTGTGGCGATTCTTCGGACACGGCCGGCATGCGATTTTGCGGCCAGCTCAGCAGGCCCTCGTAGTGCGAGGCGGCCCGGGTGCGTACCATACGCGAATCGTGCCGAGGACACACCGTATGGAACCGTTACGCGCGTTCAACTTTCGCCGCTGGATCGATGATCACCGGCACATCCTGAAACCGCCCGCGGGGAACAAGCGCGTCTTCCGCGACAGCGAGTTCATCATCATGGTGGTGGGCGGCCCCAATGCTCGCAAGGACTACCACGTCGACCCCGGCGAGGAGTTCTTCTACCAGCTCGAAGGAGACATCGTGCTCCGAACGATCCAGGACGGCCGGGCGGTCGATGTGCCCATTCGCGAAGGGGAAATCCTGCTCCTGCCGCCGCGCGTGCCGCATTCGCCGCAACGTCCCGCGAACACGGTGGGGCTCGTCATCGAGCGCGAGCGCCGGCCGGACGAGCAGGATGGCTTCCAGTGGTACTGCGAGCGGTGCAGTAATTTGCTGTACGAAGAGTTTGCGCCCGTCACGGACATCGAAAAGCAGCTGCCCGTGATCTTCGACCATTTCTTCTCGAGTCTGGAGCATCGCACCTGCAAGAGCTGCGGCGCGGTGATGGAGAAGCCGGGCGCGCCCTCCGCCAAATGAGTTTCGAAGCGACGCTCGATTTCGCGCGCCGCGCGGATGCGGCCGATCTCTTGCGTGACTTTCGACAGCGGTTCGAGATGCCGCGCGCACCGGACGGCACGGAGCTGCTCTACTTCGGCGGGCACTCGCTCGGTCCGCTGCCGCGGGCCGCGCGCGCCGCGGTGAATGACGAGCTCGACGACTGGGCGCGCCTTGCAGTGCTGGGGCACGAAGGCGCCCGCCGCCCGTGGATCCCCTACCACGAGAATGTCACTGCAGGCCTGCAGCACCTGACAGGTGCGCGGGCGAGCGAAGTCATCGCGATGAATTCGCTCACCGTGAACATTCACATGATGCTGGCGAGCTTCTATCGCCCGGAAGGCACGCGCACGAAGGTGCTCATCGAAGCAGGTGCGTTTTCGTCCGACCGGCATGCCGTCGCGTCGCAGATTGCGTGGCATGGGCTCGATCCGGATCGCGAGCTCCTCGAGCTCGCACCCGAGCCCGGCGAGCACCTGATCGCGCAGAGCGCTATCGAACGTCTGCTGGAGACCAGCGGCTCTGAAATCGCACTCGTGCTGTGGCCCGGCGTGCAGTTCCGCACGGGGCAAGCCTTCGACATCGGCCGGATCACGCGCGCCGCGCACCGCGCCGGATGCCTCGTGGGGTTTGATCTCGCGCATTCCATCGGGAACACGCCCTTGCAGCTGCACGATGACGATGTCGATTTCGCCGTGTGGTGCAGCTACAAGTATCTGAACTCCGGGCCGGGCGCCATCGGCGGCGCCTTCATTCACGAGCGCCACGTGAATACGCGGCCGCGGCTCGCGGGCTGGTGGGGGCACGAGATCGCGACGCGCTTTGCGATGAAGCCGGGCTTTCGTGCGGAAGCCGGCGCGGCCGGCTGGGCCGTGAGCAATCCGCCGGTGCTGGCCACGGCACCGCTGATCGCCTCGCTGGATCTGTTTCAGGAAGCGCGCATCGAGCGGCTGCGAGCGAAATCCGTTCGGTTGACGGGCTATCTCGAGTTCCTGCTGGATCGTCTGGCGCCCGATGTGCAGATCATCTCGCCGCGCGATCCCGCGGCGCGCGGGTGCCAGCTCTCGTTCCGCATTCCGGCTCCGGGCCGCGGCGCGAAGGTGTTTGCGTGGCTCTGCGCGCATGGCGTGGCCTGTGACTGGCGGGAGCCGGACGTGATCCGCGCGGCACCCGTGCCGCTCTACAACAGCTTCGAAGACGTGTTCCGCTTCGCCGAACGGCTGGGCGAGGCGCTCAGGGTCCTCGCATGATGCGCCCGCAACCCATCAACATCGTGGGTGCCGGCATGGCCGGGGCGTTGCTCGCCGTGCTGCTCGCGAAGCGAGGTTTCCGGGTGGCGCTGTATGACCGCCGGCCCGACCCGCGGCAAACGGTGCCGGAGCGAGGAAGGTCCATCAATCTGGCGCTCGCGGCGCGCGGCATTCGTGCGCTCGAGAGCGCCGGCGTGATGGATCAGGTGCGCCCGCTGCTCATCGAGATGCGCGGCCGCATGATCCACGACCTGACCGGTGCCACGAAGCTGCTGCCGTATGGCTGGAAGCCGGGCGAGGTCATCTACTCCGTCGGGCGCGGAGCGCTCACGCAGTTGCTCGTTCAGGCCGCAGCTCGATACCCGAACGTTTCACTGCATTTCCATCAGCGCTGCCTGGGCGCGAACCTCGGCGAGAACGTGCTGCGCTTCAGCGATGAGAGCTCGCAGCGCACGTACGAGGTGCCGCTCGCTCCCACTATCGGCGCGGATGGTGCCGGATCCGTGCTTCGCGCAAGCCTCGCTGCAGAAGGTGTGCTCACCGCGCGAGAAGAGTTTCTCGATCACGATTACAAGGAACTGACACTGCCGCCGGTGCAAGCAGCGGGCGCGAGCACACCGCGCCCGGCGCTGGAGGTGAATGCGCTGCACGTGTGGCCGCGCGGCGGCTTCATGCTGATTGCGTTGCCCAACACGGATGGCAGCTTCACGGCCACGCTGTTCTTGTCGCGCACCGGTGAACACAGCTTCGCGGCGCTGGACACGCCCGAGCGCGTGCAGGCGTTCTTCAGCCGGAAATTCCCGGATGCCGTGCCGCTGATTCCCGATCTGATCACGGACTTCTTCAGGAACCCGCAGGGGCAACTCGGGACTGTGCACGCCTCACGGTGGTACGCCGGCGGTCAGATCCTGCTGCTCGGGGACGCTGCGCACGCCATCGTGCCGTTCCATGGGCAGGGCATGAACGCAGCGTTCGAGGACTGCACCACGTTCGCCGAACTGCTGGAAAGGCACGACGACTGGGAACTGCTCTTCGCCGAATTCGATCGGCTGCGGCGGCCGAACGCGGCGGCCATCGCGCAGATGGCGCTGGAGAACTACGTGGAGATGCGCGACACGGTGCGCGACCCGAAGTTCGAGCGGTACAAGGCGCTCTCCATGGAGCTGGAGCGCCGGTTTCCGGAGCGCTTCATTCCCCGCTACTCGATGGTGATGTTCCATCCGGAGATCCCCTACTCCGAAGCGCTGCGGCGGGGGGAGATTCAGAACGAGATTCTCGCCGAGCTGGATGCAGCAGCGATGCAGGGCGACACCGAAGCCGAGCGTGCCAGGCAGCTCATCGAGTCGCGCCTCACGCGCATTGGAGGCTGACTGTCGTCGCCGCCTCAGCCATCCACAGGATGTGCGGGCGTTTCCAGAATCAGCTGATAGAACGCCAGATCGAGCCAGCGCCCGAACTTGAACCCCGCCTGCCGGATCGTGCCGGCATGCGTGAAGCCCATGCTTTCATGCAAGGCAATGCTCGCGGTATTCGCCGCGTCGATGCCGCCGACCAGAAGGTGATAGTCCTGCTTGCGCGCGGCAGCAATGATCTCGCCCAGTAATCTTCGGCCGAGGCCTTTGCCGCGATGGTGTGCATGAACATACACGGAGTGCTCGACCGAATACTTGTAGGCTGGGCGCATACGGAACGGACCATAGCTGCCGAAACCGAGCAGCTCGCCGGTGTCGCTCTCGATGCCGATGACCGGGTAGCCCCCGCTCTGCTTCGCACGAAACCATTGCACCATCGAGTCGTCCGTCCACGGCTCGTAGTCGTACAGCGCGGTGGAATGAAGGATGGCGTCGTTGAAGATGGCCAGGATGGCAGCCGCATGGCGCTCGTAACGACATTCGACGATTTTCATGAGAGCCCCCTGCACCAGGCCTGCGCCCCGAGTGAATCAGCGGCGGCGATCGAGCGTCACAAACGTCATTGTATAGGCGTGCCGCGCGTCCGCGGGATGTTCGGTGCGCTCCACTTCCTGCCACTGCGCCGGATCGAGCTCCGGAAACACCGTGTCGCCTGCGATGTCCGCATGGATGCGCGTGAGGTACACACGCTGCGCCAGGGGCAGCGTCAATCGGAAGATCTCCTCACCACCGACGACGGCAATCTCCGGCACATCCCCGGCTTCACGTAGCGCTTCCTCGAGCGAGTGAACCGCAATCACCCCTTCCGCGCGCCACGCCGGATCGCGCGTGAGCACGATACTCTTGCGGCCCGGCAGCGCCTTGCCAATGGAGGTGAACGTCTTGCGGCCCATGAGCATGGGCTTACCCATCGTCACCGCCTTGAAGTGCTTGAGATCATCCGGCAAATGCCAGGGCATGGCATTGTCACGACCGATCACGCCATTGCGCGCGGCGGCCACTACAAGCGACAACGAAGGTCGATCTGTCATCACACCTCCACCGCGGTAGGCAGAATCACCACACCGCGCGCCGGCATGCGGAAGAACTCCGCCGCCTGCGTACTACGACGCTGCATGCGCGCGAAAACGTGCATCTGCAGCCCCCACCAACCCCACCGCGGCCGCGGCCGAACGACGTGCTGCCCCAGAAAGAACGAGCAGTCGCCGGCGAAAGTGCGCAAGCCCCGCGCGCGGGCGGCGCGCAGCGCTTCGCTCAGGCTCGGCGTTTCCATGAATCCGAAATGGGCGATCACGCGGAAGACGGTCGGCGCGATCTCGTCGAGGGTCACGCGATCCGCCGGATCCCGCCGCGGACTGCGCACGAACCGCACATGCAACAGGATCACCCGTTCGTGCACGACGTGATTGTGCTCGAGGTTGCGAATGAGCGCGGACGGGACGACATCCGGATCGCTGGCGAGATACACGCCCGTGCCTGGCACCCGAGGCACGCCATCCAGCAGCTTGCCGATTTTCGTGATGGGCATCGCGAGCTCCGCAAGCGCGGCGCGCAGCTCCGCACGCCCGTTTCGCCACGTCCAGAAGAGCGCGAACAGCACGCTCGCCAGAAACAGGGGAATCCAGCCCCCATCGTCGATCTTCGTGAGATTAGCCGTGAGAAAGAGCAGGTCGACAAGAAAGAACACCATGAACACGGCGGCCACTTGCCACCGCGGCCAGCTCCACTGCGTGTACGCGACGAATGCGCCGAGAATCGTGGTGATCACCATCGTCCCGACAACCGCCGCACCATACGCGGCCGACAGCGCGGTGGAGGACCCGAACCCGACCACGAACGCCACGACGGCGAGAAAGAGCACCAAGTTCACCGCCGGCACATAGATCTGGCCCAGCTCGCGATCGGAGGTTTGCAACACGCGCAGGCGCGGCAGCATGTCCAGTTGCACGGCCTGTCGGGCCACTGAGAACGCACCCGAGATCACGGCCTGCGAAGCAATCACGGTGGCCGCGGTGGCCAGAATGATCATGAACGGCCGCAGCAGCTCCGGGAACATGGAATACAGCGGCTGCGTGAGCTCGCGATTCGACAGAAGATGCAGCGCACCCTGCCCGAAATAGTTGAGCAGCAGCGCGGGCCATACCAGCGCAAACCATGCCACCCGCACGGGAAGACGCCCGAAGTGCCCCATGTCCGCGTACAGCGCTTCGCCACCGGTGAGCACGAGGAACACGCCACCGATGATCGCCATGGCGAGCATCGGCCGCGCGGTCAGCAAGTGCACCGCATACGCCGGATTCGCCGCGACGAGCACCTCTGGCGCCTGCGCGAGCCAGAACGCCCCGGAAATGCCCAATGCGAGGAACCACACGATCATCACGGGCCCGAACAGCTTCGAGATGCGTTCGGTGCCGCGGCGCTGAATCAGAAAAAGCGCGGCGATCACGCCGAGGGTGATCGGAATGACGCTGCGTGACATGCCGGGATCGACGATCTCCAGCCCTTCCACCGCGCTCAGCACCGAGATGGCCGGCGTGATGAGGGCATCGCAGAAGAACAGCGCGGTCCCTGCGAAGGCGCACCCGATGAGCACACGCGAGGGCGTGCCGATGGCGCTGAGATGGCGCTCCGCCAGTGCAAGCAGAGCGAGCACGCCACCCTCGCCGTCGTTGTCCGCCCGCATGATGACGACGACGTACTTCAGCGTGACCGACAGAGCGAGCGCCCAGAAAATGAGCGAGAGCACGCCGAGCACCGCCTGGGTATCCGCCGAGCCCGCCGCCCGCAGCGATTCCTCGAACGCGTAGAGCGGGCTCGTGCCGATGTCCCCATAGACGATGCCCGTCGCACCCACGACGGCGGGCAAACTCAAGTTGCGGGCCGCGCTCACGGTGAGCCTTGCCGCGCGTCCGCGCGGCCCTGGCGAGGTTCGAACGGTATCGGGCTGGCGCTCACGGTACACCGGTTCCAGGCTTTGATGCTCCAGGAAGCGTTGCAAGCCCGGAAGCGCGCGGCCTCATTTCTTCTTCGCGCGCCTCGTGCGCTTCGTGCCACGCTGGGCCGCGTTGCGCTTCGTGCCGCGCTTGGCTGCGCTGCGCTTCGTGCCGCGCCGGGCCGAGCTGCGGGTGGACGTGCTCCGGGCAGCAGTGCGCGCGGAACTCTTGCGCGTGGCCTTCTTCTTCCGCTTGCGCGGCGACGGCCGTTTCGGCGGCCAGAGCATGGTGCCGCGGCACTTGGGCGAACCGCACCGGCAGGCGTAGATCTCGTCGACGTTCGGCGGATCGTCCTTCTCGCGGCCGATCTGATAGTCGTAGCCGAGCTCCTCGCCCTTCTTGATATCGCGCAGCGCCTCGATGAAGACGCGCCCCTTCACGATGTTCGACTCGCAGTTCGGGTCGCACTGGTGGTTGATGAAGCGCGCGTTGTTCCCGCCGACGCCGGCATCGATCACCGTGCGCTTGTCCACGATGAACAGGAACGTGTGATTGTCGTTCTCGTCGTGGTCCTCGTAGCGCTTGTCGGCCTCGGCGTGGGAGATGCGGTCGCCGAGATATTCGGTGATGCGCGTGCCCTTCGGGATATCGCGGATCGCGAAGCCGCCGTACCCATGCACGCGCGACTTGCGCACTTCGTACCAGGGGTTCTTTTCGTTCTTGTCCGGGCGCTGGCCCGCGGACGAGTTGGGGAATGTTCTGGCCATGGGTCAGACCGCCACGGGTGCCTTGATGGCCGGATGACACTGGTAATTCACGATCTCGAAGTCCTCGTACTGGTAATCGAAGATGCTTGGCGGTCTGCGCCGGAAATGGAGCTGCGGCAGCGGCAGGGGCGCGCGCGCGAGCTGCTCGTCTGCCTGCGCAAGATGGTTCAGGTACAGGTGGCAGTCCCCACCCGTCCACACGAGCTCGGCGGGTTCAAGGTCGCACTGCTGCGCGAGCATATGCGTGAGCAGTGCATAGCTTGCGATGTTGAACGGCACGCCCAGGAACATGTCCGCGCTGCGCTGATACAGCTGGCACGAAAGCCTGCCACCGGCCACATAAAACTGGAAGAAGGCGTGGCAGGGCATGAGCTTCATCTGCTCTAGCTCACCCACGTTCCACGCGCTGACGATAATGCGGCGCGAGTCCGGGTTCGTGCGCAGCAGATGCACGACCTCGCGGATCTGGTCGATGCTGCGCCCATCCGGCGCGAGCCAGGCGCGCCACTGCTTGCCGTACACCGGCCCGAGATCGCCGTTGGCATCCGCCCACTCGTCCCAGATGGTGACGCCCTGCTCGCGGAGCCATTTCACGTTCGTGTCCCCGCGGAGGAACCACAGCAGCTCGCAGATGACGGAGCGGACGTGAATCTTCTTCGTGGTGACGAGCGGAAAGCCCTGCGACAGATCGAACCGCATCTGCCGCCCGAACAGCGACAGCGTGCCGGTGCCCGTGCGGTCGTCCTTGCGGGCGCCGGTGTGCCGCACCTCGCGCAGCAGGTCGAGATAGGGCTTCATTGCGCGACGGCGAGGTTACCGGAGGGCTGCCCGCGCCGGTATGCGTACACGAGCAGCGCCACGCCGACGGCGATCATGGGCAGCGAGAGCAGCATGCCCATCGTGAACCACCCGCCGAAGAGATAGCCGATGTGCTGATCCGGCAGGCGCACGAACTCGATGCCAAAGCGCACTACGCCGTAGTACAGCATGAAGAGCCCCGCCGGCGCCCACCGCGGACGCGGCTTGGACGTGAACCACCACATGACCGCAAAGAGCAGCAGCCCCTCGAAGAAGGCCTCGTAGAGCTGCGAAGCATGGCGAACCTCGCCATTCACGTTGAAGCCCCACGGCACGGTGGTGGGCTTGCCCCAGAGCTCACCGTTGATGAAGTTGCCGAGCCTTCCGGTGAAGAAGCCGATGCCCGGCAGCGGCACTGTGAAGTCGAAGATATCGCCCAACGCGCGGCGCTGTCGCCGGGCGAAGACGATCATCGCCACGATGACGCCGAGCAGGCCGCCGTGGAAGGACATGCCGCCTTCGGTGATCTTGAGCGGGTACCAGGGATCGCGGGCCCAGAACTCCATGCCATAGAACAGCACGTAGCCGATGCGCCCGCCGAGGATCACGCCGAGCATGGCGTAGAACACCACGTCATCGACATCCGCGGCCTTCCACGTGCTGCCCGGGCGCTTGGCGCGATAGCGCGCCAGCAGCCACGCCGCGGCGAAGCCGATGAGGTACATGATGCCGTACCAGTGCACGCTCAGCGGCCCGAGCTCATGCCCGAAGACGGAGAAGGGCCCGAGCTCGAACGCGATCGGATTGAAGCCGGGATACTGGAGCATGGGGAGCGGAGTTTAACGGAAGTCGCGCGGCGCAGGCGCAGTGAAAGGCGTTACTCGCGCGTCACGCGACAGAAGTACGCCTTGAGGTAACGCGTCTCCGGAATGGCGGGATGGACGGGATGGTCCGGCGATTGCCCCGCCGCTTCGAGAATCTGCACGAAGCGGCCCGTGTGCCGGGCCGCACCCTGAATGGCCGCCGAGAGGTCCTCCGCGGAGAGGTGATACGAGCAGGAGCACGACACCAGCAGCCCTTCCCGGGCGAGCAGATTCAGCGCGAGCTGGTTCAGCTTGCGATAGGCCGCCTGCCCCTGCGGGATGTCCTTCTTGCGCTTGATGAAGGCGGGCGGGTCGAGGATGACCACGTCGTACTGCTCGCCCTGCTCGTGCAGGGCTTTCATGGCATCGAAGGCGTTCGCCTCGAGCGTCTCGAGCTCGAGGCCATTCGCAGCCGCATTGCGGCTGGCATACGCGAGCGCCGCGCCCGACGAATCGATGCAGCGCGCGGAGCGCGCGCCGTGCGCGAGCGCCGTGATGGCCCATGCGCCCACGTAGCTGCACACGTCCAGCACGCGTGCGCCGGCCCACAGATATCGTGTGAGCCGCGCGCGATTGGCCGTCTGGTCGTAGAACCAGCCGGTCTTCTGGCCCGTGCGCAGCGGCGTCACGAACCGCAGCGCGCCCTCGACCACCGTCAGCTCTTCCGGCACATCACCGAATGCAACGTGAGCGTCCGGCTCGAGCTGCTCCAGATCCCGAGCACCGGTGTCGTTCTTCCAGAACAGCCCCTTGGGCGCGAGCACGGTACGGACTGCTTCCTCCACCTCCGTGCGCAGCGCCTCCATGCCTCGCGTGGCAATCTGGCCCACGATGATGTCGCCGTAGCGATCGAGCACGAGCCCGGGCAAGCCGTCGGACTCTCCGAACACGAGGCGGTAATAGGGTTCGCGCGAGAGCCGCTCGCGAAGCGCAAGCGCCACGCTCAGCCGATGTGCGATGAGCGCGCGGTCGAGCCCCTGCTCGGCGTCGCGCCCCACGATGCGCGCGCAGATGAGCGCATGCGGGTTGACATATGCGTGGCCGAGAAACTGGTCACGATCCGACACCACGCGCACGATGGCCCCGGGTGCGATCTTCGCCAGAGGCGTGGCGTCGTTATCCACCTCGTTGCTGAACACCCAGGGATGGCCCGCGCGAATGCGGCGATCTTCGCCGCGCTTGAGCTTGAGAACGGGGACTTCGTTGGACATCGGCTGGATGCGAAACAGGGCGGGCGGCGGCGGCACCGGCTATAGTCGCGCATTCTACTCGAAAGCGGTCTCGATCCATGTCACAGGCGTCTTCTTCCGGCACAACACCCAACCGGCTGGCGAAGGAAACCAGCCCCTACCTGCAGCAGCACGCATACAACCCCGTGGACTGGTACCCCTGGGGCCCCGAGGCGCTCGAGCGCGCGCGACAGGAGGGCAAGCCGATCCTGCTCTCGATCGGCTACTCGGCCTGCCACTGGTGCCACGTGATGGCGCACGAGAGCTTCGAGGACGAAGCCACGGCGCGCCTCATGAACGAGCTGTTCGTGAACATCAAGGTGGATCGCGAAGAGCGCCCCGACATCGATCGCATTTACCAGATTGCCCAGCAGCTCATCACGCAGCGAAGCGGCGGCTGGCCGCTCACGATGTTCCTCACGCCCGAGGATCAGCGTCCATTCTTCGGCGGCACGTACTTTCCCAAGGAGCCACGCTACGGCATGCCCGCATTCAGGGATGTGCTGAAGCGTGTCTCCGAATACTTTCAGCAGAACCGGGCAGAGCTGCGCTCGCATACGGACTCGCTGATGCGCGCGTTCGGAGAGATGATTCCGCCCCCGCCGCAAGAAGACCTGCAACTGAACCCCGCGCCGCTGCAGGCGTGCCGTCAGCGCCTGGGGCAGATCTTCGACAGCAACTACGGCGGCTTCGGCAGCGCGCCGAAGTTTCCGCATCCGAAGTCCATCGAGCGCTGTTTCCGCGACTGGTATGCCAGCGCGGGCCAGGAAAAGCCCGACCTGCAGGCGCTCTTCATGGCGACGCTCACCCTCAAACGCATGGCCGACGGCGGTCTCCACGATCAGCTCGGCGGCGGGTTCAGCCGCTATTCCGTGGACGGGCACTGGATGATCCCGCACTTCGAGAAGATGCTGTACGACAACGGCGCGCTGCTCTCGGCGTATTCGGAAGCCACACTCGCCACCGGGGATCGGTTCTTTGCGCGCGTCGCCTCCGATACCGCGGACTGGATCGTTCGCGAGATGCAGTCGCCCGAGGGCGGGTATTACTCGAGTCTGGATGCGGATTCCGAAGGCCAGGAAGGCAAGTACTACGTGTGGACGCCGGATGAAGTGCGCGCCGCGCTCACGCGCGAAGAGTACGCCGTGTTCGCGCCCCGCTTCGGGCTCGACCGCAAGCCGAACTTCGAAGGCAAGTGGTGGCATCTGCACGTGTTCAGGCTCGTGGAACAGGTGGCGGGCACGGCGCGTGTGAGCTTCGATCGGGCCACCGAGCTGCTCGAGTCCGCGCGCGTCAAGCTGCTCGCCGTGCGCGACAAGCGCGTGCGGCCCGCGCGCGATGAAAAGATTCTCACCGGCTGGAATGCGGTCGCGATCCGCGGAATGGCGGTGGCCGCGCGGGCGCTGGGGCGGGAGGACCTCGCCACGTCCGCCACGCGCGCGCTCGATTTCATCCGCGGCACCCTGTGGCGCGACGGGCGGCTGCTCGCCACGTACAAGGACGGGCGCGCCCATCTGAACGCGTATCTCGATGATTACGTGTATCTCGCAGATGCCATTCTCGAGCTGCAGCAGGTGCGCTTCCGGAATGACGAGCTGCTGTTCGCGCGCGATCTGCTGGAGGTGGTGCTCGCGCATTTCCGGGACCCGGATGGCGGGTTCTTCTTCACATCCGACGATCACGAGGCGCTCATTCATCGCACCAAGACGTTCGGCGACGAGGCGCTGCCCTCGGGGAACGGCATCGCCGCGTTCGTCTTCCAGCGCATGGGCCAGGTGCTCGCGGAGCCGAAATACCTCGAAGCGGCCGAGCAGACCTTGCGCGCGGGGTGGAGAGTTCTGGAGCGCTTCCCGCAAGGCCACGTGAGCCTGCTGCATGCGCTCGAGGAAATACTGGATCCACCGACCATCGTGATCCTGCGTGGGGCGGCGGACGAGATCGGCCAGTGGCAGAAGGATCTCGGACGGCTCTACAACCCCCATCGCGTGATCCTCGCGATTCCGGAGGACACGGCGGGCCTCGTGCCTGCACTCGCTGACAAGACGCCACGCGGGCGTGCCGTCGCTTATGTGTGCAAGGCGAGCACGTGCTCACCGCCGATCGAAAGCTTCAGCGCGCTGGTGGAGCATCTGCGCGAGAAGACGCCTCCGCTGCGCTGAGCGGGTCAGGGCCGCGGTGCGCGTCGGGCCTGATCGAGCAGCCAGTCGCGAAACGCCGCGACCTTGTCCAGCGTGATGTAGCCCGTGGGGCAGACGAAGAAGTACGCACGCGGCGCCGGAATGATGATGGGGCTCGCAATCACCAGCCGGCCGCTCGCGATGTCCTCCGCGGCGAGGCTCCAGCGCGCCAGCGCATAGCCCTGCCCGGCTTCGGCCGCCCGGATGATCGTGACGGAGTCATCGAATGAGGCGCCGCGAGGCGCCCATTCCTCCGAGGTGAGCGTGATGTCCGGCCACACCTTCCAGGGCTCGGTCTTCGCGTGCAGCAGCGGTACGCGCTGGAGATCGTCCTTCGTGCGAATCGGGCCATGCTTCTGGAGCAGCGCCTTCGTGCACACGGGCACGAGCCATTCATCGAGCACCTTCTCCACGTGAAGCTGCGGCCACGCGCCACTGCCGAAACGCACGGCCGCCTGCACATCCGAGTGCAGGAAGTTCACGAGCTCCGCCGTGGTGTGCACACGCAGGTCGATGTTCGGGTGCTTCGCCTGAAAGTCCGGCAGCCGGTGCAGGAGCCACTGCTGCAGGAAGGAGGCGAGCATCGTCACCGTGAGCGGGCCACTGCGCCGGTCGGTGCGCGCCTCATCGATGGCGCGCTCGAGCTCCTCGAGCCCGCTTCGTACACGCGGCAGGAGTCGCGAGCCTTCGGCGGTGAGCTGCACGACGCGCCCGCGGCGCAGGAACAGCGGCGCCTTGAGGTATTCCTCGAGCGAACGGATCTGCATGCTCACCGCACCAGCGGTGATGCCGAGAATATCCGCCGCGCGCGTGAACGAGAGTTGCTCGGCCACAGCGACGAACACACGCAGGCTCGCAAGCGGCAGCCGGCGGAACGCGGTGGTCGTTTTGGGCTTGACCCTTCTCGGCGGTTTCTTGACGGTTTGCATCGAGGCACCCGGGCGGCGCGCCATGCTGTCACGACGCGAGGGTGCAGACAATCGCGACAAGGAGGCACCCGGCTCACGCGGCCGCCTCGGCGGCGGCCGCAGGCGCGGGTGCAATCGGGCCGAGCCCGGGGGCCTGTTCAGCGGGGTGCTAGCGGCGCGCGGCGACGGCGGGTAATCGCCCGAGGCTCGCGGCGTGAACGGCCGTGAGATTCGGGTGGCCCACTCGCGCCACCGCATCCGCAACCGCCATCCTCACGCACTTGCTCAGAGCCGCCTGCGCCCGCGCGCTGAGGTGAACGACGTTGCGGCGGCACACCTGCCCTGCCGCGTGCGTGATGCGCGCATACAGGCGGCCCGCATCGGCCGAGCGGTCCAGGTCGAGGTCGGAATAGTGCACGGCGCGGCGCGGTGGCGACTCGTCCGACAAGCCAGCCTCCACCACACCCGCGAACCCGAGCACGACCGCGCTCGCCGCCAACAATGCAAACAATCTGGGAACGGTGCGAGTCATGTGAGTCTCCCTCCATGTGTGGGAGCTCGCATGCTAGGTCCCGCATGTGGCTGCCGGGTTTCAGGCCGATGAAGGTTCCTTCAATTCCGCTGAAGGCGCCTGCAGCTCCGCTTGCAGCTTGCTGTCATCCACGGCCCGGCACCACTTGCCCACCACGACCGTGGCCACACCGTTGCCGATGAGGTTCGTGAGCGCGCGCGCCTCGGACATGAATCGATCGACTCCGAGAATGAGCGCAAGCCCCGCGACCGGCACATGACCGACCGCGGACAGCGTGGCAGCCAGCACGATGAAGCCGCTGCCCGTCACGCCGGCCGCCCCCTTGGAGGTGAGCAGCAGCACGAAGAGCAACGTGAGCTGATGAACGATGTCCAGCTGCGTGTTCGTCGCTTGCGCGATGAACACGGCCGCCATGGTCAGATAGATCGACGTGCCATCGAGATTGAAGGAATACCCGGTGGGGATCACGAGGCCGACGACCGACTTCTGCACGCCCAGACCTTCGAGCTTCGTGATCATGCGCGGCAGCACCGATTCGGAGGAAGACGTGCCGAGCACGATGAACAGCTCTTCCTTGATGTATCGCACGAAGCGCGTGATGCGAAAGCCGTGCACGCGCGCGACCACGCCCAGCACGCCGAAAATGAAGAGCAGGCAGGTGGCGTAGAAGCACGCCATCAGCTTGCCGAGCGACAGCAATGTGCCGATGCCGTAACGGCCTATCGTGAATGCCATGGCACCGAACGCACCGATCGGTGCGAGCCGCATGATGATGCCGACGATGCCGAACATCACGCGCGAGAAGTGCTCGATGACCTCGAACAGCGCCCGGCCGCGGCTGCCGAGTGCGTGCAGCGCGAAGCCGAAGAGCACCGAGAACAGCAGCACCTGGAGGATGTCCCCCTTCGCGAAGGCATCCACGACGCTCGTGGGAATCACGTTCAGCAGGAAGTCCGTCACGCTCTGCATGCGGCCCGGCGCGGCGTAGCGCTCCACGGACCTTGCGTCGAGCGAGGCGACATCCACGTTCATGCCGGCGCCCGGCCGGACGACGTTCACGATGACGAGGCCGACAATGAGCGCGAGCGTGCTCACGACCTCGAAATACAGGAGCGCGAAGCCGCCGGTCTTGCCGACCTTCTTCATGTCCTCCATGCCGGCGATGCCGAGCACGACGGTGCAGAAGATGATCGGCCCGATCAGCATCTTGATGAGCTTCACGAAGCCGACGCCGAGCGGCTCCATGGCCGCCCCGGCGTGCGGATAGAAGTACCCGAGCGCAACGCCGACGATGATGGCGACGAGCACCTGCAGGTACAGCGAGCCGAAACGCCCTCCGCGTACCATCCGGCCTGCCTGCGCGCGCGGCGGCTTCAGCTCGCGGCGCCGAGCACCTGCGCGACGGCTTCCGCGAAGTACGGGATGTTCTCGCTGCGCAGCCCGGCGATGTTGATGCGGCTGTCGTCGGTCATGTAGATGTGGTGGCGCTCGCGAAGCGCGCGCACCTGGTCCACATTCACGCCGAGGAAGGAAAACATCCCCTTCTGGCGCTCGATGAACGAGAAATCACGAAGCGACTGCGCCTTGTTGAGCTGCGTCACGACTTCGCGCCGCAAGCCGTTGATGCGCTCGCGCATGCTGCTGACTTCCGCGAGCCAGGCGCTGCGGAGGCCCTCCGTCGTGAGAATCTCGTGCACGATGGCCGCGCCATGATCCGGCGGCATCGAGTACAGTGTGCGCGCGATGCGCACGAGCTGCGTGAGAATGGCTTCCGCTGAAGTGGGCGTGCTGCTCACCACGTGCAGCACGCCGGTGCGCTCGCGATAAAGACCGAAATTCTTCGAGCAGGAGACCGCCACCAGCAGCTCCGGCAGCTCCGCGGCGAAGAGCCGCGGGGCGAAGGCATCTTCGTCGACGCCGCGGCCGAGCCCCTGATAGGCCATGTCGATGTAGGGCACGAGGCTGCGGCGACGAACGAGCGCGAGCACCTCACGCCACTGGTCTTCGGTGAGATCCGCGCCTGTGGGGTTGTGACACGAGGCGTGCAGCAGCACGACGGAGCGTTCCGGGAGGCGATCGAGCGCTTCCATCATCGCGGCGAAATTCACGCCGCCGGTCGCGCCGTCGTAATACGGGTAGCGCTCGAGCTTGATGCCGGCGCCCGTGAGCAGCGGAACGTGATTCGCCCACGAGGGCGTGCTGACGTACACGGTGGCTTCCGGCATGGCGCGACGGATGAGCTCCGCGCCGACGCGCAGCGCCCCGCAGCCTCCCGGCGCCTGAATCGAGCGCACGCGACCGCCCTTCAGCACCGCGTGGTCGTCGCCGAACGTGAGGCGCTCCATGGCCTGGTTGAAGCCGGCGTTGCCCGCGGGCGCGACATAGGTCTTGCTCGACTGGCGGGTCAGCACCGCCTGCTCGGCCTTGCGCACGGCCTCGAGCACCGGCGTTTCGCCACGCTCGTTGCGGTAGACGCCCACCCCGAGATCGACCTTGCGCGCATCCGGGTCGGCGCGAAAAGCGGCCATGAGGCCGAGGATGGGATCGTCGGGCATGCGCTCGAGGCGTTCGAACATGGGGTCCTCCGGCGCGCGGCTGGCGCGCAAACCCGGCATTGTAATGGATCGGGGGCGGCCCGGCCCGACCCGGGCCGCCTCCTCAACGCCCCTTCAGCGCTGCGAGAGCTGCTCCAGGGCCCGCTTGCGGGCGGCCTCGAACTCGTCGCCCGGCGTCCACGTGGGCAGGGCGTCCGCCTGCGCGACGAGGTAACCGGCGTAGAAGCCGATCTGCGCGTCCTCGATCATGCCGTCGAACACCCAAGTGTCGTCGATCTCGTCACTCGGCTGGTGGTAGTGCTTCTCTTCCCACTCCGCTTTGTACTTTGCGCCCCACCCTTCTGGCTTGCCGATGTAATCCGTTCCATTGTCGAAGTACAACGCGGGCACGCCGATCTTGGCGAACGAGAACTGATCGGAGCGGTAGTAGTACCCCCGGTCCGGAAACTGGTCGGGCACGAGCTTGCGACCCTGCTTCTGCGCCAGCGCCTCCGCGATGCCATCCAGTGAGGACTTGCCGTAGCCCACAGCCGTCAGGTCGCGCGTGCGCCCCCGGTTGTTGCCCCCGTCGTAGTTGATGTTCGCGGCGATGTTGCCAGCCGCGACCGTTGGATGCTCCGCGTAGTACTTCGACCCGAGGAGCCCCTGCTCTTCCGCCGCCACGAACACCACGAGAATCGACCGGCGTGGCCGCTGCGGAAGCGCGGCAAACGCGCGGGCGATCGCCAGCACCTGGGCACAGCCCGCGGCGTTGTCTTCCGCGCCGTTGTAGATGCGGTCGCCGCGCTCATCGGGCTCGCCGATGCCCAGGTGATCGTGGTGTGCTGAATAAAGTACGACCTGATCCTTGAGCTTCGGGTCGCTGCCCGGCAGCAGCCCCGCCACGTTCGCCGTCTTCACACGGGAGATCTTGTTGCGCAGCTCGATGGACGTGCGCACGCCGAGCGGCACGGGCCGGAAGTTGCGGCTGCGGGCCGCGGCAACGAGCTTGTCCAGGTCCTTGCCCCCGGCCTTCACCAGGCGGCGCACGGCCTCCTCCGTCGCCCAGCCCTTGACCTGCACGCGGGGCTCACCGGCATCGGGCAGCTCGAACTGCTCGCCGCTCCAGGACGTCTGCACCACCTGCCAGGGATAGCCCGCCGAGGGCGTGGTGTGCACGATGATGACGCCCGCGGCGCCGTGCCGGGCGGCGCTCTCGTACTTGTACGACCAGCGGCCGTAGTAGAGCCGCGCGTTGCCCGCGAACAGCTTCGGATCCCAGTCCGGGTCGTTGTTGAGCATCACGAGCACCTTGCCCTTCACGTCGGTGCCCTTGAAGTCGTCCCACTTGTACTCGGGCGCCTCGATGCCGTAGCCGACGAAGACGAGCTCGGCATCGCGCACCGTCGCGGTTTCCGTCTGCACGCCGCTCGCGGCGATGTAGTCGTCGTACCACTTGAGGCTCACCTCACCGCGCTTGCCGGTGAAGCTCCAGGTTTGCGGCGCCTGCGAGGTGATGCCCACGACATCGAACGGCTGCTCATACGAGCCATTGGTGCCGGCTGGCTGGTAGCCCATGGACTGAAGCTCTGCCGCGAGATAAAGCCGCGCGAGCGTATCGCCGCGCGTTGCGGGGCCGCGACCCTCCAGGGCGTCCGACGCGAGGAAGCGAATGGGCGCCTCCAGCGTGTAGGCCGTGATCTGCTGGTGGGCGGCGTGCTCGGCGGCCGGATCCAGCGTGATGGACGGCGCCGAGGAGTCCGCGAGCGCCACCGTGGTGATCACCGCGGCGAGGCAGGCCGTGATCGACCGCACCTTCATCAAGCTGCAAGGGTTTCGAGAGATGCTCATGACGGATCCGTTGCTCTTTCCCGTGGAGTGCGCGATTTTCGCGCCAGAGCGCACACGGCTGGACGATCACGGTGCGCCGGCGGCCGGATGGTACCAACCGCGCAGCCGGGAAACAGCAACTTGAGACGAACCGAGCGCCTCGTTGCGACTGGCATCGAACTTGCTCGTTCGTGGACCCCACGCGATCCATCTCGCGTATACCGCTGGAGGCGAGCCATGCAAATGTCCCGGAGCGCCAGTGTCACCGATGACGCTGCCCGAGCCCACCTGTTGCCAAGGACGTATTTCGTTGGCGGCCATCGAGTCGAACATGTGCGCAACGCTCTGGGGCAATCGACATGGATATGCGATTGCATGGATTACGCGCGCCTGCCCCAATGCGGCGGCGAGCACTGGTGCGAGCACACCGAGCGGGTCGCGGCCGCCGCGGAGCTCGACAGCCTCATGCGAACGCCGGCGCTGATCCTCTCGCGCAAGAGCTACTGAGAACGGATACGGCGGGCCTCGCGGCGACCGTACTTCGGACACGTGCCACACAGGGTAGGGCGCTCGCCGCTCCGCCCACGCTCGACTCGTTGCGCGTGGCGCGCGTGAGCTACTGCGCTCGAGTGTTGCGGCTCAGGTAGTCGGCGATCGCTTCGACCTCCGCATCCGACAGCTCGGTGCGGCGGTAGGGGGGCATGCTGCCGACTCCCTTGCGGATGACCGCTTCCACATAGGGGCGCACCAGATCCGTGCGATTCTCGAGTAGCGCGTTGTTCGCGCCTAGCCGGCGGCCCAGCGTGAAGGTGCCCCACACGCGCTCCCCGTGGCAGTGGAGACATGTGCTGCGGTAAAGCGCCTGACCCTGCTCCTGACGCGCGGTGAGCTTCGGTTCCGCGGCGCCGAGCCCTGCCGGAAGTGCCGCAAGCACGAGCAGCACGCTGGATGCGAGTGGTCTGCCGTGCACGCTCATGAGTGATCTCCCGTCTTGCGGAACGAACGCAGGCCGGCGGGCCAGATCCCCTGCTTGCCCGGGGCGAGAATGCCGTTGGGATCGAGCGCGTCCTTCACCCGTTCGTTGAGTCTGCGCAGCGCGTGATCGTTGAAGGTGTACATGGCGGCCGCGTGGTCCATGAATGAGATATGCGCGCGGTAATCTCCGTAGCCGAGCGCGGCCGTCTCGGCGGCCAGCCGTGCGTACAACTCGCGGCCCCGGCGCGTGAGATCGTCGTCGTTCCGGTTGAAGAACATCACGGCATTGAGGATGAGGCCGCGATTGCCCGAGTTCAGCATGCCGAGGTAGCAGTCCAGACCGTGCTCCACGAACCGCCGGTGAATGAGCTCGTACAGCTCCACGACCCGCGAGCCGATGGGCGCGCACACCGGCGCGAAGTTCATGTGTCCGCCTGGCCCGCCATACCAGTCCACGATGCCGAGTGCGAAGAGGCCGGGATCCACACGCGCCCAGCCCGGCCGTGGCTCACCCGCGCGCCAGCGCTGCACGTCGATGTTCACGCGCGGCAGTTTGCCGAATGCGCTGCGAATGGCCTCCAGCCGCAGGTCGAGGCCGGCTTCGCGCACGTCGAACACATTGAAATTCACGCTCCAGGGAGACTTGCCGCGCTTCGCGAGCTCACGCGCAATCACGTCTTTCGGAAGCACGCCCGGGCCGGAGTAGATGTCGGCGCGCACCTGCCCTTGCAGCCGCGCGTCGTCGATGATCGCGCGATACGGATTCACGATGGTGTACGTGGCGTTGATGGTGTCGTTCAGCCGGAGCGGCCGCAGCGTGTCCACTAAAGGCGCGAGCGCGTTCTCGTCCTGCAGAGAAACCACGACGTTGGCTACGGCACCGGGCGCGGGCATGAGCCATACGCCCATCTTCGTCACGATGCCGAAGTTCGATTGCGTGAACGCGCCATCCCAGATCGGACCATAGCCGAGCTTGAAGATCTGCCACTCGCGGCTGCCTTGCACGCCGCCCATGCCGGTGCGCACGACATCGCCATCCGGCAGCACCACCTCCATGCCGCAGATCGTGTCCGCGTGAACGCCGTAGGGCGTGTAGCCAACACCGTGCTCCAACGCATTGCCGATCACGCTGCCCCAGCCGGGCGCGGGAGATGAGATCCAGTAGGTGTCGCCGCGCTCGCGCAAGGCGTCGTGCAGATCGAAGAAGCTCACGCCGGGCTCGACCAGCGCGTAGCCGAGCTCTTCGTTGATTTCCAGAATGCGCTTCATGCGCTTGAGGTCGAGCACCATCGTGCCGCGGAGCACGGGTGCGGCGCTTCCGTACGCGAGGTTGCGCCCGGTGGACACGGGCCACAGCGGAATGCGGTACTTGTTCGCAACGCGCACCACCGCCTGCACTTCTTCAGTGGACTGCGGCGCGATGGCGCCGGCGGACGCATGCTCGTCCGCATTGCCGGGCGCAAAAGGGTCGAGATAGGTGTTGCGGTCCTCTTCAGAGGTGAGCACCCATTCCTTGCCGATGATGGCGGCGAACTCGTCGAGTGCCTTGCTGAAGCGCTCCGGCGAAACATTCGGTGGAAGCACCTGAGCCACGGATCCCCCCTGCGCGCGTTCTGGTGGCGGCGCGCAGGATGCGGCGAATGCGCAAGATCCTGCAACGCATGCCCGAGCGTGACCCGCCTGTTGGTTCCGTATCGGAATCAAGGCGTGCGCGGCGGCCGGCGGCGATGCCTCGTGTGGGGGCAGCGGTCTGAGTTCGTGGCGAGCCGGCAATCCGCCATGACGGCGGCCCGGCGCACCAAACCGGAATTCGTGCCAGTGACGCTGAGCCGCTCGTGATCTGGATTGAGCGGGCCGCGTGTCATCGGCTGATCGTTGCTGGTCGCCTCTTTCGTTCTTTCATCTTCATTCTTTCACCGCGGTGGCGACGTCGCCGAAGGCGACGGGGCCGGATGAGCGCAGTGCCTCAATGAATTCAGATCGGGTTTGGCGAAGGGGATATGCAGTTGGCCGATGGCCTTGCGCGAGATTGGCTTCAGCAGCTTCGTTCGCGTCCCGAGTCAAGAGGCGCGCGCTGCCGCCTGCACGGATTCGCGCATGTGCCGACACGGCCGTAAGGTGCACGTCGCAGGCACAAGGTGTAGCCCCGGCGGGTACAAGGTGAGAGTGCCGCTTGCCGCATTGGGCAACCACTATCGCCGCGTCGTCAACCAGACACGCGACCCGCGCGTGCGCCGGCCCGCGCAGAAATGCAGGTTGCAATCGCTCGCTCCCGCGGGAACGAGCGGCGCAGCTCGCGCGTGCAGCGCGTGCCGCGCGGCCTTATTCTCCCCGAGCTTCGGATCCCTTTTCCTCCCTTCTGTTCTTCCGCTTCTTCTTTCTTCTTCTTCTCGTTCTTTCATCTTTATTCTTCAACCCTGCGTGAAGAGACGCGCGCTGCCGCCTGCACGGAGACGGGCATGTGCCCCCTGGGTGAAACGTTCACGTTTCAGGCGCAGATTTCCGCGGGAACGCCCGGCACAGATTCCACGCGCACCGCTTGCAACACGAGCTCCCCCTCCCTGGAGGTTCCGGTTCTTCCTTTCGTTCTTTCATCTTCATTCTTCAACCGCAATGGCGACGTCGCCGGAGGCGACGGGGCCCGATGGGCGCAGTGCCTCAATGAATTGCAGATAAGGTTTGGCG